>NZ_JBIWNL010000007.1:25973-58329 GCF_044767225.1 Kitasatospora sp. NPDC101447 | reverse complement strand
AACTGGGGCTTGACGGGATTCTCGGTTCCAACCCCCCGGGCCGCCCCCCCCCCCCCCCGGGGCGGCCCCCCCCCGCCCCCCCCGGGGGGGCGCCCCCCCCGCGGGGGGGCCCCCGCCCGTTCGCCGCTCCCGGGACGTCAGCCGGTGATCGCCCCGACGATGCTGACGGCCGCCAGCACCAGCATGATCCCCGCCGCCACCCGGATGATCAGCTTCATCGGCACGTACTTGAGCAGCTTCTGTCCGCCCACGATGGCGATCCCGCCGACGGCGCAGAGCGCCAGCCAGGAGCCGAGGCCGACGGCCAGCGGATCGGCGTACTTGGCGGCCAGGTTGGCGGTCATGATCTGGGTCAGGTCACCGAACTCGGCGATCGCGACGACCACGAAACTGGCCCCGGCCACCTTCCAGAAGCTGTTCGAGGACGGCTCCTTGGCCGCGTGCTCATCCTCGTCCCCGCCGCCGTGGAACAGCAGCATCGCCGCGCCCGCCAGGAAGAGCACGCCCGTGACGAGCTCCACCCAGCGGTGCGGCAGCAGCGACAGCAGGTGCCCGGCGACCAGCGCGATGCCCACCTGCAGGGCGAAGGCGGCGGCGATGCCGGCGAAGACGTAGCTCGCCCGGTACTTGGTGCCGAGCACCAGGCTGGCCAGCGCGGTCTTGTCCGGCAGTTCGGCCAGGAAGATGATGCCGAACGTCAACACGGCAACGGTCAGGCTCATGCGCCCGCCTCGTTTCGCTCGGCGGGGACGTTCGCACGGACGCGCCCGTCGACGGCTCGTTCGCTTCGCTCACTCATCAAGGGAGGTTCCTCGGTCGGGCTGCCCGGCCGTCGCAGCTCCGTCAGGGGACGCTTCGGCCCGACAGCACTGGTCATGGTCACAGCACTGCGGCCGAAGGTCTCGCCGGCAACGCTCTACGAGCGGTGCCCCGGGCGCCGGGCCCCTGGGGGCCAGTATGTCGACGGTCCGGTGGAGGGCTACTCCCCTTCAACGCCCCCAAGGGTACCCGACGCCTTCCGGTGCGCCGGCTCCGTCGGCTGCCAGCCGCCGGCTCCCGGCCGTCATCGGCCTTCGCCCGGTTCCCCCGCCGTCACCAGGCCCCGGCCGACCAGTTCCAGCACCACCACGATCGCCACCGACTCCACCGCCAGCAACCCGACCAGCACGAACAGCTGCACCGATCCCGCCTGGACGGGCGAGGCCCCGCCGAGCAGCATCCCGACGAAGGCGCCGGGCAGGGTGACCAGGCCGACCGTACGGGTCTGGTCCAGGGCCGGGACGAGCGAGGTCGCCGCGGCCGTGCGGCAGATCTCCAGCCGTGCGTCGCGCTCCTCGAAGCCGAGCGCCAGCGCCGCCTCCACCTCCCCGCGCCGCAGCCGCAGCTCGTCCAGGGCGCGCCGCCCGGCCAGCGAGGTCGCGGTGAGCCCGCCGCCGATCAGGATGCCCGCGATCGGGATGACGGACAGGCCCTTCGGCGGCAGCAGCCCGACGCCCAGCAGCAGGGCGAGCACCGGCAGCACCCCGGCCCCGATCGGCGCGGCCGCCCAGACCCAGCCCGGCCCCGGGGTCATCCGCCGCCCGGCGGTGCGCACCGCGACGCCGAACATCAGCACCACGAACAGCGCTGACCACCACAGCGAGCCGACCACCCAGGTGATCACCGCGGCGACGGCCGCCAGCTGCACCACCGCGCGCAGCCCGGCCCGCAGCACCGCGTGCCCGTGGCCGAGCTGCCCCCGCCCGGCCACCGCGACGGCGGCCAGCAGCAGCACGGCGGTGACCACCCCGAGCACCGGCGTGACCGGCAGCAGCTGGCCGCCGGACGCCGCAAGGTCCATCAGATCCAGCTGGTGAACCACATCCGGTCCTGCCAGGACGACATCGGGATCACCTCCGCCGTGTACAGCGGGTAGAAGAAGGCGAAGCAGCCGACGATCGCCAGCACGACGGCCCCCGCCCCGATCGCGCCGATCCGGCGGCGCCGGGGGCCGGATCCGGGCGGGCCGAGGATCGCCCCGAGCATCTGGGCGACGGCCAGGCACAGGAACGGCACCAGCACGACCATGTAGAAGGAGAAGATCGTCCGCTCCTGGTAGCGGAACCAGGGCAGGTAGATCCCGGCCACCGCGCACAGCACCGCGCCGGAGCGCCAGTCCCGCCGGAAGAACCAGCGCCACAGCAGGTAGACCAGCGCGAAGCAGGCCGCCCACCAGAGGAACGGCGTGCCCAGGCCCAGGATCTGCGCCGCGCAGCCGCCGGAGGAGGTGCAGCCGCGGGTCCCGTTCGGGATCTGCTCCCAGTACATGGAGACCGGGCGGCCGTCGACCAGCCAGGCGAAGGGGTTGGACTGGTAGGTGTGCGGGGTGCTCAGACCGGTGTTGAAGTCGTACATCTGCGAGTGGTAGTGCCACAGGCTGCGCAGCGGTGCGGGCACCCAGCTCATCGGCACCTGCGGCAGCGGGACGCCGAGGAAGCTGTCCGGGGAGAGCCCGGCGCGGCCGTCGGCCCAGTGCCGGTCGTAGCCGCCCTCGCCGCTACCGCCGCTGAGCAGCCAGCCGCCCCAGGCGCCGACGTACACCACCAGGGCGGAGCCCACCATGGCGAGGAGGGCGGGCCCGGCGTCCCGGCGCAGCATGGAGCGCCAGGGGCGGCGGGCGCCCGCCCCGCGGCGGCCGGCCTGGTCCCACAGGACGGTCAGGATGCCGAAGGCGGCGAGGATCGGGGCGCCGTTCCACTTGACCGCGCAGGCCGCGCCGATCAGCACCCCGGCGGCGATCCGCCAGGGGCGCCACCCGAGCCGGACGGTGTCGCCGTCGGCGGCCTCGGCGAGCCGGGCGCGGGCGTGGTCGCGGTCGATCAGCAGGGCGCCGAAGGAGCCGAGCACGAAGAACATCTGGATGCCGTCGAGCAGGCCCACCCGGCTCATCACCAGCGCCAGACCGTCCACCGACATCAGCAGCGCGGCGGTGCAGCCGATCAGGGTGGAGCCGAAGAGCCGGCGGCCGATCCGGGCCAGCATCAGCACGGTGAGGGTGCCGAGCAGCGCCGTCATGAACCGCCAGCCGAAGGGGTGCAGTCCGAACAGCTGCTCGCCGATCGCCATCACCCATTTGCCGAGCGGCGGGTGCGCGATGAACTCGGGCGCGGAGCCGAGCGGGATGGACTGCGGGACGGCCAGGATGTCGGCGTTGGCGTGGTCGGGCCAGTTGGCCTCGTAGCCCTGTCGGAGCAGCGACCAGGCGTCCTTGGGGTAGTACGTCTCGTCGAAGACGAAGGCGTTGGGGTAGCCGAGGTTCCAGAACCGCAGCAGCCCGGCGAAGATCGCGACGCCGATCGGCCCGAGCCACCCGGAGCGGTCGGCCGCCCAGCGGACCACGCCCCCGCGCGGGGCCGGTGCGGGGTCGGCCGGGGCCGGGGCCGCCGGGGGGTGCGTGAGCGCCGCTTGCGTCATAGCCTCGCCGATTCGCCTGTCTGCTCTGCCCGGGCCCGGCGCTGCGGCCTGGTCCGGGCGGTCAACAGCCACTGACACTATGTGGCGGTGGTCGCGAAGCCAAGCGCGACGGGCGCCGACCAGGTGACCTGGTCGGCGCCCGTTTCACACGCTCGCACGTGCGCTTTCGTCACGCGGCGGTCTGCAGCTCCCGGACCGGGACGGCGTGGACCACGGCCGGGGCGGCGTTGTCCTGCTCCGGCGTGAGGTACGGGCGCAGCCGCAGCGCCAGGGCGACGATCAGCAGCGTCGAGCCCGCCATCGCCGCCAGGTAGAGCGGCCAGGTGCCGGAGCCGACCAGCAGCACGCCGACGGCCGGGCCGACCGCGATCGCGATCTGCTTCACCAGGGAGTAGCCGGCGTTGTAGGTGCCGAGCAGCCGGGCCGGGGCGAGGTCCGCCACCATGGGGCCCATGGTGGGCGCGAGCAGCGACTCGCCGACGCCGAAGAGGGCGTAGATCGAGACGATGGCGACCGTGGCGGCCATGGTCTCGGTCCGGATCAGGCCGGCCACCAGGGCCATCGCCCAGGCGCCGAGCCAGACCAGGCCGGCCGCGGCCATCGCGGTGGTGCGGCGGCGGCGCGCGGTGATCCGCACCATGAACATCTGCAGCACCACGATGGTCAGCGCGTTGGCGCCGATCGCGAAGCCCAGGGTGGAGGGCGCGGTGCCGACGGTGTCGGTGGCGAAGGCCGCCACACCGGACTCGAACTGGCCGTAGCAGGTGAAGAAGATCAGCCCGGCGAGCAGGCAGAGCCGCAGCATCGCCTTGTCGGCGACCAGCGCGCGCAGGCCGGTCGGGCCGTCGCCCTTCTCGTGGACGGCGCTCAGCTGGAACCGCGGCATCCGGGCCGTGCCGGTGACCAGGGCCAGGCCGAGGAAGGTCGCCGCCTCGATGGTGAACAGCCGGGTGAGGCTGGCCGGGTCGGTGACGTCGACGATCTGCCCGCCGACCAGCGCGCCGATGCCCATGCCCAGGTTGACCAGGGTGAACTGCAGCGCGAAGGCGTGCGAGCGGGTCGCCGCCGTCGAGCAGCGGACGATCATCGTGGCCAGCGCCGGCTGGCAGGTGGTGACACCCGCGCCGAACAGGAAGGAGGAGACCAGCAGGGCCGGGGTGCTGGTGGCGTGGCCGAAGGCGAACGCGCCGGTGGCGGCGAGCGCCGTACCGGCCAGCAGCACCGGACGGGGGCCGTACCTGTCGATGCCGCGCCCGGTGAACGGCAGCACGGCGAGGGCCGCCAGCGCGAAGACGGTGAACACCATCCCGGCCGCCAGCGAGCCCAGGCCGCGCACCTGGTCCACGTACACGAACATGTACGGCATCGTGAACCCGCTGCCGAACGCACTGAGCGCGTTGCCGATCTGGACGCGGCGCAGCGGGCCACCCGCCCCGCGACGCTGCCTCCGCTGCTTCACCGTGCCGACCACCGTGCACATCCCTTCCTGGCTTCGACTGGATACTCTTAAGTCCAGAAGATTTCAGAGCTAAAGTTTGACGAGATAAAGTCTTAGCACCAGAAGGCTGCGGAGTCAAAGGCTTAAGGGGTGCACGCTCGTGCGACACTGGTCCGCATGACTACGGACAAGCCGGCGCCGGCTGCCGGAAAGCCCGCACCGGCCACCCCCCTGGAGCTCGGAATCGCCGAGCAAGTGGCGCTCTACCAGCGGGAGTTCCCCACCGTGGACCCCCAGGTGGAGACCATCGTGCAGACCCTCAACCGGGTCTCCCGGCGGATGGGCGTGGCGTACGACCGGCAGCTGACCGTGCTCGGAATCACGTCCGCCGAGTGGGAGGTGCTCAAGGCCCTGGTGGTCGCCGGCAGCCCGTACCGGCTGGGGCCGGGCGAGCTGGCCAAGCGGCTCGGACTCACCCCGGCGGCGATGACGCACCGGATCGACCGGATGGTGGCCGACGGCCTGGTCACCCGGGAGCGGGACGAGTCCAACCGGGTGCGGGTGATCATCGAGCTGACCGAGACCGGCCGCGACAAGTGGCTGGAGTCGATGCGGATGGCGGCGGTGTTCGAGGAGGAGCTGCTCCAGGACGTCGTGGGCCCCGAGCGCACCGCGCTCTCCGGCCTGCTGGCCCGGATGCTGCGGCGGATCGAGGAGTCCCAGCCCGACGCCCTCGGCCGCACCGCCGACCTGGACTGAGCGCCGGAGGAAGGCCGGACCGACGGAATTCCGTTGGCATCCGGCCTTTCGTGTGCCACTCTGCCTGGCGCCCGGAACCACTGAGGCACCGTCACACGATTGGCTCACACCATGCCGCTCAAGCGCACCTCCGCCCTGCTCGCCACCCTGGTCGTGGCCGGGCTCGCGCTCACCGCCTGCAACGACGACAGCTCCTCCACCGCCACCGCGAGCACCGCGGCGACGAGCTCCCCGACCGCCCCGGCCGCGGTCTCCTCCGCACCGGCGGCCACCCCGAGCGCCCCGAGCACCTCACAGCCGGCTTCCGCCCCGGCCGCCCCTGCCACGACCCCCGCCGCCCCGCCGGCGGGCGCGACCCCGCCCGCCGGAGCGGTCCAGAACGGCAAGACCCGGCCGGCCGGCCTGCCCGCCGACATACCGCTCCCGCCGGGGAAGATCACCCTGGTCAACGGGGCGGACGGCGCCTACATCATCACCTGCGAGGCCACCGCCGGTGACTACGACAAGTACCAGGCGGCGCTCAAGGCCGCGGGCTTCGAGGTCACCTCCACGGGGGGCGGCTCGGGCCTCGCCGAGCGGGGCGCGGACAACCTGGTGATCACCAGCTCGTCGACCTCGATCTCGGTCGCCTACGCCAAGGTCTGAGCGGCCGGGCGGGCCTCCGCCCGGCCCGCAGGAACGGCGGAGGTCCGGCCCGCCGGGGGTGCTCCCCCGGCGGGCCGGACTCGTTCGGGTGCCGCGGAGGCCCGTCGGGGCCCCGGTCGTCCGGTGGTTCGGGTCGTCAGCAGGGACCGTTGTCGGTCCAGACGCCCCACTGGCCGCTCAGACTCGGGTCCTCGCCCTTGGTCCACCACTTGTTGGTGTAGTAGTGGCCCTTCCACGAGACCTTGGTGCCGCCGGCCGCGTAGGTGGTGTTCGGGTCCCAGCTCGGGGCGGCCGAGCAGGTGGCCGGCGAGGTCGGGGTGCCGGTCGGCGTACCGGTGGGGGTGCCCGTCGGGGTGCCGGTCGGGGTCTGGGTCGGCGTCTGGGTCGGGGTCGGCGTGCCGGTCGGCGGGGCCGGGCAGGCCGCGGCGGAGCCGTTGGTGGCGTTCACCATCGTGTCGAACAGCCCGGTCCGGGTGCCGAGGTCGTAGAGCGAGAAGGCGAAGGAGCCGCCGAGGCCGTTGCAGTGCGCGTAGTCGAGCTTGGCCTGGATCGACTTGGTGTCCTCACCGCTCCAGAAGGTGTTGCCGTCGTAGAAGTACGTGGCCTTGGCGTCGTCGTCCCAGAAGGTCCTGGACGGGTTGTCGACGAAGCCCGCGAGCTCCTTGTACATCTGGATGCCGGGGACGTTGCCGGACATCGCCGCGCCGGCCGCCGGGCTGGCGGCGGGCTGGAAGAGGCCGTGCTTGCCGTTGTCCTTCACGCCGGTCCAGCCGCGGTAGTAGAACGGCACACCCATGTTGATCTTGTTGGCGGGGAACCCGCCGGGGATGCCGTACTGCGCGTCGCCGACCGTCCACGCCTTGACGGCGTTGTCGATCGAGTACTTGCCGTTGCCCGGCTTGGCCGGGGTCGACGGGTCGTTCGGGCCGGAGTAGAGCGGGGCCTGGTGGTTCGTCGGGCCCTGCGCGTCCCAACCGCCGTGCATGTCGTAGGTCATGACGTCGAGGAAGGTCAGGTACTGACCGATCTTGTCGGTCTCGACGTTCATGATCTTGTCCTGGCCGGCGCCGACCGCGGCCGACAGGGCGTAGGTCTTGCCGTCGGTCTTGCCCTGCGCGTCCAGCTGGGTGCGGAACTCCTTCAGCAGCGCCGTGAAGTTCTGCTTGTCGGCCGGGCTGGAGATGTTGCCGGTGTGGCCGCCGCCGCCCGGGTACTCCCAGTCGATGTCGACGCCGTCGAAGATGCCGGCCGCCGAGCCCGGGCCGCCGTAACCGGCGTCGGAGGGCAGGTTGCCCTTGATGAACATGTCGAGGCACGACGACACCAGGTGCTTGCGCGAGGCGTCCGTGGCGGCCGCCGCCGAGAAGTACTTGGAGTAGGTCCAACCGCCCAGCGAGATCAGGACCTTGAGGTTGGGGTTCTTCGCCTTCAGCTTCTTCAGCTGGTTGAAGTTGCCCGCGACGGGCTGGTTCCAGACGTCGCCGACGCCGTCGACCGAGATGTCCGCGCCGAAGCTCTTCTGGTAGTCGGCGAACGCGTCACCCGCGCCGTCGCCCGCGTTGGGGTTGTTGTCGTTCGTGTCGGCGGCCTTGGTGGCCTCGAAACACCCCAGGTCGGTCGGGTGGATGTTGGCGAAGTCGTAGATCAGGTAGTCCAGCTTCCCGGCCACGCCGGTGTCCTGGATCGTCTTGGGGTAGTAGCCGTTCGCGTAGATCGACCACTGGTCGAAGTAGGCGACCTTGATGCCGCCGCTGGTGGCGGGCGCGCCGGTGGAGTTGGTGGTCGCGGCGTTGGCCGCGCCGCCGCCGGACAGCGCGAGGCCCGCGCCGAGCAGGACGGAGGCGGCGGTGCCGGCCGCGACGGCGGCCAGGCTCTTCGGACGGCGTCGGCGGCCGCCCTGCGGAGCCGGGGTCCCGGCCCTTTCGATGCGTGAGCGCAGCATGCGTACGTGACTCCTGGTTGTGGGGGAGGTTTCCCGCCGCCCCGGGCGCGCGTCCGGGGTGGGGCCGAACGACCGGGACATGACAGGAAAGGGTGGGGAATCGTGCGGTTCGGGCCATGACGGGACACCGGGATGTGCCGAACCGGCGCCGGCGGCACGAGGCCGTCGACGCCGGTTCAGGGGCTCCCTGCACCTGGGCATAAAAATGGACTAGACCAACTCGCCCGTCAAGGGGTCCTGTTGGGCCTTGAGTTCCGCTTAAGGTTCCGCCCCCGCTCCGACCGGGCGTCAGTACCCGGCTTCACCACCTGGCTTCAGTACCGGGCGTCAGTACCGGATCGCATTGGCCACGTCGGCCTTGACCGTGCCGGAGAGCTCCCGGTTGCTGCGCGCGGCCGCCTGGCCGCTCTGCCCGGCGGCCAGCTCCGGGACGGTCACCGCGGTGGCGTCGACCACCTTGCCGGACTCGTCGGTGAAGTTCACCTGGATCACGTACTTGTACGACACCTGACCGTGGTTGGTGACGGTCAGCTGCACCTGGGTCCTGTTGTCCGTGCCGGTGGTCACCGCCCCGACCGTCACGTCACCCTTGGCGTCCAGCCCGCCCTTGACCCCGGACACCGCCGAGGAGGCCGCCGACACCGCCTCCGAGGCCCGCGCCTCCGCCGACGCCAGGGCCGAACCCGCCCCGCTCGCCACCGAGGCCAGCGCCGAACCCGCCCCGCCGGCCGCCGAGGCCAGCGCCGAGGCGGCGGAGGCGGCGGCGCTCGCGCCCTTCTCCGCCGCGGACACCGCCTGGGAGGCCACACTGCTCGCGCTCTGCCCGGAGGAGCAGCCCGCCAGCGCGGCCGCGCCGACCAGCGCCGCCGTCAACACCCCTGCCACGGCGGGTCGTCGACGGCGCAGCGGTGACGCGTCCAGGTCCTGGGCGGTGACCCTCGCACCCGTGGCAGCGGCCCCGGCACCCGGGGCGGTGACCCTCGCGCCCCGGGCAGCGGCTCCCGCGCCCGGCGCGGTGACCCGGGTGTGCGACTGGCGGTCCATGCGGTCCCTCGATTCCGGTCGGCCGGTTCCGGTCGGCGCCGGGCTGTCCGGCCCGCCTCCCCGCCCACCCTCCGAGGACCCGGGGGCAGCCGCCAGCAGGGCTGCTGCCTCCGGGTGACCGCGCGGCCCGACGACGCGGCCGGACCACCCGGCCCGACCGCGCGACCCGACTGCCGGCCCGCCCCGGCCGGACCGGCCCCGGCCCGTCAGGACAGCCCGGAGCCCTCCTGTTCGTCCGCCTCCACCGCGGCCCGCTCCTCGCGCAGCCGCACCACGTGCCGGCGCCGCGCCACCACGCCGTACGCGCCGGCCGCGCTCGCCACGAAGGAGAGCACGCCCAGCCAGGGCCGGTCGAAGACGTGGCCGGTCGCGTGGTCCAGCGAGTACCGCCCGGCGCCGGCCAGGCCGATCGCCAGCCCGGTCGCGCCGAGGAAGGCCGGGTACTCGTAGCCGCCGCCCATGGCGAAGAAGCCGGCCGGGGCGTGCACCGCCACGGCGGTCGCCATCGTCCCGGCCACCACCGCGCCGGCCGCCGGCGTGGCCAGCCCGGCGACCAGCAGCGCGCCGCCGCCCGCCTCGCCGAGCCCGGCCGCGATCGCGCTCTGCCGGGCCGGGTGGAATCCCATGTGGTCCATCGCCTGGCTGGTGCCCTCCAGGCCGCCGCCCCCGAACCAGCCGAACAGTTTCTGGGTGCCGTGCGCGATCAGCACCCCGCCGACCGCGCTGCGCAGGGCCAGCAGGCCCAGGTCCTTACGGTTCAGGCACATGTCGCATCCTCGATTCCGCGGCGGAGTGTCCCCGCCGGTGGCCGCTGCCGGTGGTCCCCGCCGGTGGTCGTGCCGACGGTCGTGCCGGTGGGGCCGCCGGCGTGGCGGTCCTCCCTCCATAGCAACCGAGACCGCCCGTGCGTTCGAGCCGGAGCCGCCATCCGGGCGAATTCACCCGCGATCGGGAATGAACCGTCGACGGGGATGCGGCGCGAACCGGCGAGACGCACGCCACGCCCGGCCGCGGGGCGTGGCGGACCGGCCGCCCGCGGTGCCGCGGTCATGCTGGGCGCATGTTCGTCTTCAACCTGAGCAGCGCGTTCATCACCTTCTTCGCCGTGGTCGGCCCCCCGAAGACCCTGCTGGCCTTCGCCCGGCTGGCCACCACCCGCAGCACCCGGGAGCTGCGGCGGCTGGCGGCGTGGAGCACGGTCATCTCGGCGGTGATCGGCCTGGTGCTCGGGTTCACGGCGGACGAGGTCAGCACCCTCTTCCACATCAGCGACCAGTCGCTGCAGCTGGCGGGCGGGCTGATCTTCTTCGTCTACGCGGTGGCGCTGGTCTTCGGCGTCCACCTCGGCGGCAGCAGCGAGGAGGACGAGCACCTGTCGAACCCGCTGGTGGACGGCATCCGCGAACTGCTGCTGCCGTACATCGCCAGCCCGCTCGCGGTCTCCGCCGTACTGGTCGCCTCGCTCAACCGGGACGACTGGGCCTGGAAGGCCACCGTCGCCGCGGCGTACGTGGCCGTCACGGTGATCAACTACGTCTGTGTGGCCCTGCTGGCACCGCTGATGCGGCGCACCCACCGGACCTCGCTGGAGGTGCTGTCCCGGCTGCTCGGGCTGCTGCTGGCGGCGGTCGGCGTGGAGCTGGTCCTGGCGGGCCTGGCCGGGCTCGGGGTGCCCGTGCCCGAGGCGCACTGAACCCGGCCCCGACCGCCCCGACCGCCCCGGCCGCAGGTCGGGGCGGTCGGGCCATCGGCCGGGCCGCCGTTCAGGCCGCCGTTCAGGCCGCCGTTCAGGCCGCCGTTCAGGCCGCCGTTCAGGCCGCCGTTCAGGCCGCCGCCAGCCTCGCCAGCACCTCACCGATCCGCTCGCGCACCTGCGGGTCGGCGACCAGCCCGTCCGGGCCGACCGCCCCGCGCTCCAGCGGGATCCGGACGCAGGCCTCGTCCACCACGGCCGCGCCGGTGTAGCCGAGGACGGTGCGCAGGGTCGCCTCGGCGCCCCCGCCGCGGCCGGGCCCGGCCGCGTTGATCCAGGCGGCCGGCTTGTCCGAGATCTCCACGCCGCCGACCGTCCAGTCCAGCAGGTTCTTGAACGAGCCCGGCAGCGTCCCAGCGTACTCGGGCGTGCAGATCAGCAGCGCGTCGGCCGCCTCGATCGCGGCCCGCAGCGCGGCCACCGGGCCGGGCAGCGGGTCGGTGTCGTGGTCCGGGTTGAAGTGCGGCAGCTCGGCCAGCCCGGTGTAGTACGTGGTCCGCAGGCCCGGGGCGGCGGCGGCCACGGCGGCAGCCGTCCGCAGCACGGTCTCGTTGGTGGAGCCGGCCCGCAGACTCCCCGGCAGCAGCAGGATGTGGCGCTCGTTCGACATGCGGTGGAACCTACTCCTTGACGTCGACGTCAGGGCCAGGCACGACCGTTCGCCGAGGGCCGCGCGCCCCTGGTCAGCGCGGCGCGAGCGGCCGCCACGGCACCGGGCTGGAGAGGATCATCGAGCTGGCCGGCTGGCCGTAGCCGCCGAGCCGGTCGCACAGCGCCTCGAACTCGGCCATCGTCGGCACCGCGACCAGCAGCACACAGCAGGCCCCGCCGGTGACCCGGTGCAGCTGGAGCACCTCGGGCCAGGTCGCCACCTCCGGGTCGCGCAGCACGCAGCGCGGGCCGTAGCACTGGATCTGCACCAGCGCGGTGATCGGCAGCCCGGCCCGGGTCGGGTCCACGTGGGCGTGGTAGCCGCTGATCACCCCGTCGGCCTCCAGGCGGCGGACCCGTTCGGCCACCGCGGGTGCGGACAGGCTCACCCGGCGGGAGAGTTCGTTGTACGAGAGCCGGGCGTCGGCCTGCAGCTCGGCCAGCAGGCGGCGGTCGACGGCGTCCATGGCGGGCTCCCCGGGTGATCGGGATCAAGTGGTTTTCGTTCGTAAAGCGAATCCGCCGAACGCCTCGTGAACGACAGCTCCGAAGGCAGTTGCGGTGTCCGTCGACCATTCAAGCGGGGGCCACCCCCGCCGCACAATGGGCACCCGGTGGAATCAGGCAGTCCGTCTGGTTCACCGGAGCGGGCGAGGGGCCCGGACGGATCAGGAGGCATCGGGATGGGGCACGACACGGTGGAGACACCCAACCTGTCGTTCGGTCGGGGCAGGACGCCGGGTCGGAGCACCCCGTACGCCCAGTACGCCCGGCTGGACGAGCTGCACAGCCTGCAGCACCCGCGCAGCAAGGAGCCCGCCGAGCTGTCGTTCATCGTCACCACCCAGGTCATGGAGCTGCTCTTCGACCTGATCCGGCACGAGTGGACGATAGCGGGGCAGGCGCTGCGCGAGGACGACCTGCCCACCGCGCTCGCCGCGCTGCGCCGGGGCACCCACGCCCAGGACGTGCTGGTGGAGTCCTGGGACCTGCTGGGCACCATGACGCCGCAGGAGTTCAACTCCTTCCGCTCGCTGTTCGGCGAGGCCTCCGGCTTCCAGTCCGCGGCCTTCCTGCACCTGGAGTTCCTGCTCGGCAACAAGAACGCCGCCCTGCTGACGATGTACGACGGCATGCCGGACACCCAGGACGGGCTGGTCGAGGCGCTGCGTTCCCCGGGTCTGTACGACGAGGCGCTGGCGCTGCTGGCACGGCGCGGCCTGGAGCTGAGCCCGGCGCACTCCGAGCAGCGCTACCGCCCGTCCGAGGAGGTCGCGGCGGCCTGGCGCCGGGTGTACACCGAGCCGGAGTTCGCCGCGCTGCAGCCGCTCGGCGAGGCCCTGCTGGACGTCGCGGAGCGGGTCACCCGCTGGCGCCAGCGACACCTGTCCGCGGTCAAGCGGACCATGGGCGGCAAGCCCGGCTCGGGCGGCTCCAGCGGGCTGACCTGGCTGCGCAAGGCCGCCGAGCAGGACGTGTTCCCGGAGCTGTGGACGATCCGGGACGAGCTGTGAGCGAGGAGAACGAGGGAATGGGCATGACCACGCGCGAGGAGTGCGAGGCGCTGGACGCCGTCGACCCGCTGGCGGCGTTCCGCAAGGAGTTCGCGCTGCCGGACGGGGTGATCTACCTGGACGGCAACTCGCTGGGCGCGCTGCCGGTGCGCACGCCGGAGCGGGTGCGCCAGGTGGTCGAGGAGGAGTGGGGCCGGGAGCTGATCCGCAGCTGGAACGACGCCGGCTGGTTCGAGCAGCCGTACCGGCTGGGCCGGCGGATCGCGCCGATGATCGGGGCCGATCCGGCGGAGGTCGTCGTCTGCGACACCACCTCGGTGAACCTGTTCAAGGTGCTGGCGGCCGCGCTGGGCCTGCGCCCCGGCCGGCGCACGGTGCTCGGCGACGCCGAGGCCTTCCCGACCGACCTGTACATCGCCGAGGGCGTGACCGGCCTGGTCGAGGGCGCGCGCAGCGTGCTGATCCGGCCGGAGGAGCTGGACCGGCACCTGGACGGGGACGTCGCCGCGGTCGTCCTCTCGCACGTGGACTACCGCACCGGCGAGCTGCTGGACATGCCCGGGATCACCGCCCGGGTGCAGGCCGCGGGCGCGCTGATGATCTGGGACGTGTGCCACGCGGTGGGCGCGCTGCCGGTCGAACTCGGTGCCGCGAACGTGGACTTCGCGATCGGCTGCACCTACAAGTACCTGAACGGCGGCCCCGGCTCGCCGGCCTTCCTGTACGTCGCCGAGCGCCACCTGGCGGCCGGTCCGCTGCAGCCGCTGAGCGGCTGGTTCGGGCACGCCCGCCCGTTCGCGTTCGAGCCCGGGTACGACCCCAAGCAGGGCATCGGCCGCTTCCTGACCAGCTCGCCCTCGCTGCTCGGCCAGGCCGCCCTCGGCGCCTCGCTGGACGTCTGGGAGCGAGCCGACCTCGCGGCGGTGCGGGCGAAGAGCCTGGCGCTGACCGACCTGTTCATCGAGCTGACCGAGGGCCTGGACGGCATCGAGGTGGTGACCCCGCGCGAGCACGCCCGCCGCGGCAGCCAGGTGGCCCTGCGGCACGCCGACGGCTACCCGGTGGTGCAGGCGCTGATCGAGCGCGGGGTGATCGGCGACTTCCGCGCGCCGGACCTGATGCGCTTCGGCTTCACCCCGCTCTACCTGTCGTACACCGAGGTGTGGGACGCCGCCCGGCAGCTGGCCGAGGTGCTGGAGAGCGGCGAGTGGCGGGCGGAGCGCTTCTCCCGCCGGGGCGAGGTGACGTAGGCGGGTTCGGCCGGGTGAGGCCGGGTGAGGCCGGGTGCCTCCGTGGGGTCCGGGCGCCGCACCGCTGCAGCAGCGGGCCGGCGCCCGGACCGGTGCCGCACCGTGACGAAGGTCATGCCCGCGCCGAGTTCGATCACCATCGACCCAGGGGAGACTGCCAATTGACGGTACGTCAGCCAACGGGGAGGTCGCGTGAACCTCGAACTCGGCCCGCTCAAGCCCGAACCGGTCCCGCTGGGCCTCGGCCTGGCACTGTTCCTCCTGGTCCTCTGGGTGCTCGGCCGGCACCTGCTCCCCCGCATCGAGCGGGTGCAGGCCGAGCGCTGGGAGGCCACCGAGGGCCGGATGGAACGCGCGGAGGCCCTGCAGGCCGAGGCCGACGCCGTCCAGGACGCCCATCTGCGGGAACTGGCGGAGGCCCGGCACGAGGCCGCCCGGATCCGGGCGGACTACGCCGAACGCGGCGCGGCGGCGATCGCCGCGGCCCGCGCCGAGGGCCTGCGCGCCCGGGACGCCCTGCTGGCCACCGGCCGCGCGCACATCGCCGCCGACCGGGCCACCGCGGCCGACCTGCTCCGGCAGGACGTCGGCGAGTTGGCCATCGCCCTGGCCGGGCGGGTGATCGGCGAGCCGGTGCACGACGTCGCCGCCCGGCGCCGCACGGTGGCCCGCTTCTTCGAGACGAACCAGCCCTCTCAGCAGGACAGTTCGGCCACCAGCTTCCGGTAGGTGTCGAAGGCCGGCTTGCGCGAGTAGTCGTCGCGCAGCAGGCCGAAGTGGGGGAAGAGCCCCGCACCCGCACTGTCGGCGTCCCGCAGCGCGAAGAACGCGTAACCGGTGACGGTGAGTTCGGCGGCCAGCTCGGCCACCGTCCGGACCACCTCCTCGACCACCTCGGCCTGCCGCGCCTCGCTCCGACCGGGACCGGTGGGCCACCCGTTCTCGCAGATCCGCAGCGGCACGGCGGGCCCGATGCCGGCCCTGGGCAGCCAGTCCCGCCGGAATCCGGTGACCACCGCCCGCACCGCGTCGGCCAGCCGGTCCGCCGGGACGGGCCGGAAGACGTCCGGGAAGAAGTCCACGCCGACGTAGTCCAGGGCGCGGTGGAAGCGCTCGTCGGCGAGCTCGCCGAGATCGGACCAGAAGGTGTCCGCGGGGTCGAAGGACGGCACCGCGTTGAAGCCGACGGCCAGCCGGTCGAACCCGCAGGCCAGCGCCTCCTCCTTGGCCGCGATCACGCCCGCCACCAGCGCCCGGAGGACGTTCGGGATGCTGCCGTCGACGGGTGGCAGGTCGAGGTTGGGCTCCTCGCAGATCTGGAGCACCGCGACCCGGTGGCCCTCGGCCCGGACGGTGCGCCGGACGAAGTCCAGCCAGCCCGCCGACTCTCCGCTGCGGTCCCGGTACTGGAGCACCAGGTCGAGCTTCCGCCCCTCGACGGCGTACTGCTCGGGCCGGTCGGGGGCGTGTCCCGGGTCGGCGTACGAGCGGTAGGCGCGGACCAGGAACTCGGCCGCCCCGCCCTGGAGTTCGCGCAGGGCCGCGGTGATCAGCGCCGGGTCGTCGGGGCGGACGGGAGCGAGCACGCCGGTGTCGCTTCCGAGCAGTCCGCCGGGATAGATGCCGAAGGTGAAGGTCATGCCGCCACCGTAGCCGATAATTTTGGTGTCACTGCAAGTTTGATGTGACACCATGGTCCTGGCGTAGGATCCGGCCATGGGACTCCGTGAACTCAAGAAGCAGCAGACCCGGGAACTCCTGGCCGACACCGCCATGGGCCTGTTCGCCGAGCGCGGCTTCGACCGGGTCACGGTGGTCGAGGTCGCCCGGGCCGCCGGGGTCTCCCCGAACACGGTCTTCAACTACTTCCCCACCAAGGAGGACCTGTTCTTCGACCGGCAGGACGCGGTGGTCGCGCACCTCGCCGAGGTGGTCCGGCACCGCCCGCCCGGCAGGTCCGCCGCGGCCGCCGTCCGGGCGGACCTGCTGGCCGCGCTCGCGGACGGGGAGCCGACGATCGGGCTGAGCCCGCGGATGGCCGCGTTCTGGCAGATCGTCGCGGACAGCCCGGCGCTGCGGGCCCGGCTGCTGGAACTCGGCGAGCGGGCCGAGGCGGCCCTGGCGGCCGTCCTGGCCGAGGAGACGGGAGCCGCGGAGGACGACCCGCTCCCCCACGTGGTGGCCGGGGCCATCGCGGGGGCCCACCGCGCGGTGCTCGGCGAGATCCGGCGGGCCATGGTGGCCGGCGAACCCGCCGAGGCCGTCCGGAACAGGATCCGGGAGACGGTGGAACGCGCCTTCGACCTGCTCGCCTCGGGGCTCGCGCAGTACCCGGCGCCGCAGTAGGGCCGACACCCGGGAACGCCCCGGGCCGCCCGGTCGGATCGACTCGGGCGGCCCGGGACGGCGGCCAGGCGTCCTGGCGTTCAGGCCCGTCAGCTGGTCAGCTGTGGCGGCCGCGACGACGGGCGGCCATCACGGCCAGACCGCCGAGACCGAGCAGGCCGACGCCCGCCAGGCCGAAGACCACCGGGGCGTTGCCCGCGCCGGTGGAGGGCAGCTCACCGCCGTCCCCGGGGTGGTGGCCGGTCGGCTGCCCACTCGGATGCCAGGTCGGGTGGTGACTGCTCGGAGCCGGCCCCGCGCTTGAGGTAGAGGCGCCGGCCGACGGCGAGTGGTGGTGACTCCCACTGGCCGACGGCGAGTGGTGGCTCGGACTGGGGAAGGTCGGGTGCGGTGACGTCGGATGCGGCGAGGTCGGATGCGGTGACGTCGGGTGTGGCGAGGTCGGGTGCGGCGGGGTGGGGGACGTCGGCGCCGGCGACGTCGGCGAGGAGGTCGGCGACGGCGAGGTGGAGGTCGGCGACGGGCTGGGCGTCACCGTGCACTCCGGCAGGTCCCCGTCGAACGGGTAGCTGTGGATCTCGTAGCCGCCGGTGCCGGTGTGGATCAGGCTGCCCGCCAGGTACACCCGGCCGTTCATGCCCGCCTGGGCGATGGTCGTGGTGCCGGCCGGGTTCCCGGCCAGGACCGACCCCTGGAACTGGGCACTGCCGAGGATCCGGGCCGAGGTCGCGGTCGGGAAGTTGTACATCAGCTTCGAGCGCATCTCGGTGGTCTGGTCGCCCGGCAGGGCGGTGCCCGTGTAGGTGTTGATGACCGGGCTGTCGCCGAGCATGTTCACCACGACGGTGGCGTCGGCCGGGATGCCGGTGAAGACCAGGCCGATCTGCCCGCCGGTCGGCGAGGCGAGGTCCCGGGTGACGCTGAAGACCTGCCTCGCGCTGGTCCCGTCGCCGGTGAAGGTCGCCGTGCTGGAGGAGATGTCGACGGTGCCGGTCGCCGTGGCCCGCCCGACGCAGTCGGAGGTCTCCTCGATCCGGGTCAGCACCGCCCGGTAGGGCGCGGCGGCGTCGTCGTCCTGGATCGACCGGCCGGTGGGGTCGATGTTGACGGTGCCGGTCACGCCGCCCGCGTGGCGCAGGTTGCCGAAGGCCTGGCCGTGCGAGTCACTGCCGCCGATCAGGATGCGGTTGCCCCGCCGGACGTCGACGTTCCCGCCGGTGGTCACGAAGTCGCTGCCGTCCGGCGGCGGGACGCGCGAGCCGACGCCGACGACACCCATGTTGTAGACGCCGCCGCCGTCCTTCTCGACGGTCAGGTTCCCCAGCGCGACGATCTTGCCCTCGGCCTCGGCGGCGCGGCCGTTCACGGTGTAGTCGCCGCCGGTGAAGACGTTGATGGTGGAGTCCCGGCCGGTGAAGTCGCCGTTGTTCGGCGCCGGCCAGGTGGCCGGGCAGTCCGGTCCGGTGCAGGCGCCGAGCGGCGGGGCCAGCGGAGCGGCCGAACCGACCGTCAGCACGGCGGCCAGCGGCAGCGCGGCGACGCCGGTGGCCACTGCCACCCGGACGGCGCGGCGGCCGCCGGAGGCGGGCGTTCTCACGGCGGTCGTTCTGTGATCCGGCGAACCGGTGGCCTGACCCATCGACAATTCCTCCGCGCATGAGAAAAGGGCAGGCCGAATGACCTGCCATGCTCCGTGTTATCTGACGTCAATCCCACATTTCCGGGGCATCCAACCTTAAATCGGACTATTCATCCCCTATGGACCCTCAGGACGGGTCCGAAAGCTCACCCGGACGGCGCAGCAGCACTCGGGCCTCGGCCACCGGGCGACGACCCCGCCGACGGATCCCGGCATGGAGCTAGGTTGGACGCATGACCACCGAGGCCCAGGACCAGAGCGCGCCGCTCGTCGCCGTCGCGTCCGCCGACGCCGTGCTGCGGCACCCCGAGGCGGACGAGCACCTGCTGACCGCCCTCGAACGGGAGCGCGCCGCGCGCTTCCGGCACGAGTCCGGGCGGGTCGACTTCACCGCCGGGCACCTGCTGGTCCGGCTCTGCGCCGCCCGGCTGCTCGGCGTGCCGGCGGCCGGCCTGGTGCTCGCCCAGCAGTGCCCGGACTGCGGGCTGGCCGACCACGGCAAGCCGTACCTGCCGGACCACCCCGGGGTGCACGTGAGCCTCTCGCACACCAAGGGCGTGGTCGCCGCGGGCGCCGGTCACCAGCCGATCGGCGTGGACGTCGAACTGGCCGCCCGGGGCGGCTCGCTGGGCGCGGTCGCCCGCCGGGTGCTGGCCCCGGAGGAACTCGCCCTGGTCGAGGCGGACCCGGAACCCGAGCGGGCGTTCCTGCGGCTCTGGGTGCGCAAGGAATCGCTGATCAAGATCGGGCGGGCCACCCTAGACACCCTCGGCCGGATCGACCTCTCCGCCCTGCCCCTGGCCGTACCGCCGGGGGAGCCGCTGCGCAGCCGGTACGAGGACCTGCACCTGCTCGACTGGACGGACCCGGAGCACGGCGCCGCCGTCGCGGCGGTCGGCACCGCGGCGCCGCGGATCGTGGAACTGACGACGGCGGGCTGAACGGCCGCCCTCGCCGGGGCGGGGGTGGGCGAGGGCCTTCCGCAACCGCCCACCCGAGCGGTGGGCCCGTGAATAAGCGGTGTTAGCGTGCCTGGTCGTGGGCACGCCGACCGCGCGCGCCCGCTCCCCAGCTGCCCACCGGATCCAAAGGGTGCCCCGCCATGGCCAAGTTCCTGCTGAGCCTGCACGTCCTCGTCTCGGTCCTGTTCATAGGCCCGGTCGCGGTGGCCGTCAGCATGTTCCCGCGCCGGGCGAAGGCCGCGCTGGCCGGCGGCCCGGACCAGGCCTCCGACGCCGGTGTGCTGCGCGTCCTGCACCGGATCACCCAGGTCTACGCGCTGCTGGGGGTCGCCGTGCCGGTGCTGGGCATCGGCCTGGCCCAGGTGATGGACGTGATCGGCCAGTCCTGGGTCATCGTCTCCATGGTGCTGACCGCGATCGCCGCGCTCTCCCTGCTGCTCTTCGTCCTGCCCGGCCAGCAGGCCGCCGTGGACGCCCTCGCCCTCGACCCGGCGGACGAGCAGCGCACCAAGGCCGTCGACGGCCTGCGCCTGCTGCCGATGACGGCCGGGGTGTTCAACCTGCTGTGGGCCGTGGTCGTGGTCCTCATGGTCATCCGGCCGGGCTCCAGCACCGGCGTCTGATCCGGCCGATCCCCCCTCGCCCCCTCCCGCGGAACAGGCTCGTTCGAGTACCGTCCTGGGCCATGACGATCATGGCGGGCATGGGCAGCCCGACGGGAACCGGGGTCGGACCGCTGCTGCGCGGCTGGCGGGAACGACGGCAGCTCAGCCAGCTGCAACTGGCCCTGCGGGCGGACTCCTCGGCCCGCCACCTCAGCTTCGTCGAGAACGGCCGCTCCCGCCCCAGCCGCGAGCTGGTACTGCGACTGGCCGAGCAGCTGGACGTCCCGGTGCGCGAACGCAACACCCTGCTGCTCGCGGCCGGCTACGCCCCGCACTACCCCGAGACGCCGCTGGACGACCCCTCGATGGCCGCGCTGCGCGGCGGCATGGAACGGCTGCTGGCCGCCCACGACCCGTACCCGGCGGTCGTCGTCGACGGGAGCTTCCGGGTGCTGGCGGCCAACCGCTCGCTCGGACTGCTCCTGGACGAGATCGCCCCGCACCTGCTGCAGCCGCCGCTCAACGCCGTCCGGGTCACCCTCCACCCGGAGGGGCTGGCGCCGCGCATCGTCAACCTGGGGCAGTGGCGGCGGCACCTGCTGGAGCGGATGGAGCGCCGGCTGGAACTGGTCCGCGCCGAGCCGCTGCGGCAGCTGTACGAGGAGGTCCGCGGCTACCCCGAGCCGGACGCCGACCCGGCGGAAGGAGCGGCCGACGGGCCGGCCGAGGACGGCTTCCCGTTCGCGCTGCCGATCCGGATCCGCCACGAGGGGCGGGTGCTCTCCTTCCTCTCCACCATCGCGACCTTCAACACCCCGCTGGATGTGACCGTCTCCGAGCTGGCCATGGAGACCTTCCTCCCGGCCGACGCGGAGACGGTGCGGTTCCTGCAGTCCTCGGTGGGGCCGGAGCGTCAGCCGTAACGACCGCCCGCACCGGGGTCCGCTCCCTGGGGCCGGCTCCCCGAGGCCGGCTCCCCGGGGTCAGCTCGGGGTGCCGCTCACACCGGGGTCGGCTCCGGCTGCCGTCCGGCGCAGCGCGGTGAACTGCAGGACGGCGAACAGGCCCACCGCCGCGGCCTGCAACGGGATCCAGACGAAGCCCGCGGTGGTCGGCTCCAGCCACACCTCCATCGCGACCAGGCTGAGCACCACCCAGGCGAGGTTGAGGTCGATCACCGCCCGCACCGCCGTCCGCGGCGGCCGCTGGCGGGTGGCCAGCACACCGACCGCCACCGCGTAGCCGGTGAGGAGGAGCCCGAGCTCGACCAGGGTGGCGCGGCCCGCGCCGAACAGGTCGCCGAGCGGGCCGGCGAAGGCCAGGTAGGCCAGGCCGTTGCCGCCGGTGACCAGGGCGTCCAGGCCGAGGATGCCGCGCACCGTCCACGGCGAGAAGGCGGATCCCGGCCGGGCGGGGGTGAGGGAGTTCGCGTGGACGGACATGGCGGATCGCCTCCTGTCAGGGGTGGGGGCCCGGGGCCGTGGCGGCCGCACCGAGCTGCCTCCACCCTGCCCGGACCGGCGCCCGGCGTCGATTACCCCGCAGGTAACGGGCCGTCCGACCGCCTCCTTCTGCTCCGTCTCCTCCCCGTCCTCCCCGTCCTCCCGGTCCTCCGCCGGCCGTGCGCGCCTGCACCCCTCCGGCCTCGTTCCCCCCGTCCCCCGTCACGGCCGCCGGGGCGGCTGACGGAGCAGGACGCCCGCCCGCTTCACCGCGCGGGCGGTGATCGTCGTCTCGGCCCGGGCGACCCCCAGCGGACCGAGGGTGTCGGTGAGGAAGCGGTACAGCTCACCGTGGTCCGCGCAGAACAGCGTGGCCAGCAGGTTGCTCGGGCCGCTGGTCGCGAACACCCCGTGCACCTGCGGGTGGCCGGCCAGGGCCGTGCCGACCTCGGCGAGCCGGCCGGGCGGCACGTCCAGCCAGAGGTTGGCGTCCACGGCCATGCCGAGCAGCTGCGGGTCGACGGAGACGTGGGTGCGCAGCAGGCCGAGCTCGTCCAGCCGGTGCAGGCGGCGACGCACCGTCGACTCGGGCGCGCCGACGGCCGCGGCCAGGGCCGCGTGGGACTGCCGGGCGTCCTCGCCCAGCCGCTCCAGCAGCGCGCGGTCGAGGTCGTCCAGGGGCGGGGGCGCGGCGGGGCGGGGCACGGCGGGCCGGGCGAGCGCGGCAGCCTCCTCCTCGGTGAGGTGGCCGGCCCGCCACTGCCCGGCGTCGGCGAAGGCGTGCAGCACGGCGTGGGTGGTGGTCTCGGTGACCGCACTGGTCGCGGGCAACTGCCCGTACAGCAGCCGGTCGCGGGCACCGGCGTCGGTCAGCACGACCGCGCCGACCTCGTGGCCGCCGAGCATCACATCGACGAAGGGGACGTCGGAGCGGTCGGCCAGTGCCTGCGCGATGGCGTCCACCCGGCCGCTCAGCACCCGGACCCGCAGCAGCAGCGCACCCACGGCGGCGTCCTCGACGTCGGGCATCCGGACCACCCGCAGCACCCCGGCCTGCCGCATCCGGGCCAGGCGGCGGGTGACCGTCCGGGCGGAGACTCCCAGCACCTCGGCGATCCGGCCGGGCTCGGCCCGCCCGTCGACCTGCAGGGCGCAGACCAGGCGGCGGTCGAGGGCGTCGAGCACCGCGTCCGGATCAGCAGTGGAGAGGTTCATGGTGTCCGATCCCCGCTACTCCTGGCGGCTCGTACGTCCTGTTCGGCAGCCCTGACGGTACTCCTTGTCCCGTGGGGCCGGAGCGGACCGGCCCGGGAACAACGAGGAGTCACCGTGACGAACGAGCTGTGGACGCTGGTCCGGGGTGTGGAGGCCGCGGTGCGCGAGGTCGGCGCGAAGCTGGCGGCCCGTCGGTCCACCGAGCCGATCACGGCGCGGACGGTCGAGGAGGCCGGGGCCCGCTTCGCCGAGCTGGACGGCCCGGCCGCCGCCGAACTGCGGCAGCGGCTGGGCGCGCTGCGTCCGCAGGCCGGCTGGGTGCCGGAGGAGTTGGACGGTTCGGTGCCCGCCGACGGCGAGTGGTGGCTGTGCGACGCGACCGACGGCGCGGTGCAGTACCTGCTGGGCCACCCGCACTGGGCGGTCACCGCCACGCTGGTCCGGGACGGCACCGCGGTGCTCGCCGTGGTGCACGCGCCGCAGTTGGACGGCGGGCGGACCTACCGGGCGGTCCTGGGCGGCGGCGCCGAGCTGGACGGGCGCCCGATCGCCCCGCTGGAGCGCGAGTTGGCGATCACCGTCGCCGCCACCAGCCAGCCGCCGCAGGTGGCCGGGGACCCGGTGGCGCTGCGCCGGGCGGGCGAGTCGCTGTCCGCGATGGCGGGCGCGGTGCTCGCGGTGCGCAACCTCGGCCCGACCGCACTGCAGGTGGCCCAGGTCGGCTCCGGACACCTGGCGCTGTTCTGGGAGTACGGGCAGGACGCCGGCAACCTGCTGGCCGGCGCGCTGATCGCGAGCGAGGCGGGCGCGGCGGTGACGGACACCGCCGGAGCGGACTGGACGGCCGGCTCCGACGGCATCCTGGTCGCCGCGCCCGGTCTGCACGCGCGGGCCCTGGAGGTGCTGCGCGCGGTGCGGTGACCGGCCTCCGGCGCTGGTCGGCCACCAACGTGGAGGCCGACCAGCGGCACGGCGGCCGGCCACCGGCGCGGAGGTCAGCCTCCGGTCCCGATGCCGAAGAGTCCTGCCGCGTTGTCGTGGCACACCGCCCGCAGCCACTCCTCCCCCAGGCCGAGCCCGGCCAGCGCCTCCAGCTGGTGGACGTACCGGTACGGGATGTTGGGGAAGTCGCTGCCGAGCAGGACCCGGTCCTGCAGGCCGCGCAGTCGCGGCAGTTCCTCGCGCGGGAACGGGTCGTCGGCCTCGGCGAAGTCGGTGAACGCCATGGTGGTGTCCAGCCGGACGGACGGGTGGCGCTCGGCGAGGTCGAGGAAGTCGCGGTACTCGGACATGCCGAGGTGGGCGACCACCAGGACCAGCCCCGGGTGCCGGTCCAGCACCTCACCGATCGGGCCGGGGCCGGTGAACTTGCCCGCCACCGGCCCGGATCCGCAGTGGGTGACCACCGGGGTGCCGGTCTCGGCGAGCAGGCCCCAGACCTCGTCCAGCCGCCGGTCCGTCGGGTCGTAGCCGCCGACCTGCAGGTGCGCCTTGAACACCCGGGCGCCATCCTCGATCGCCCGGGCCACGTAGCCGGCCGCTTCGGGCTCGGGGAAGAAGGTCGCGGTGTGCAGGCAGTCCGGGGTGCGCGCGGCGAAGTCGACGGCCCAGGCGTTCAGCCAGGCGGCCATGCCCGGCTTGTGCGGGTAGAGCATGGACGTGAACGCCCGCACCCCGAACTCCCGCAGCCGGCGGACGCGTTCGGCCTCGACCTCGCGGTAGGTGATCGGCCAGGGCCGGCCGATCAGCGGGCCGGCCGCGTCGAAGTACGCCCACACCTTGTCGAGGACGTTCTTCGGCATGAAGTGGGTGTGCACGTCGACGAGTCCGGGCAGGCCCAGGGCCTGCCAGAACGCGCGGACCTCCGCGGCCTCGCTCACGCCGGCACCGGACGGGCCCGGTCGATGATCGCCGCGGTGTCGACGCCGGCCGGCAGGGTGCCGAAGGCCGTGCCGTGGTCTCCGCCCAGCCGGCCGACGCAGAACGCGTCGGCCACCGCCGGGTCGCCGTACCGGACCAGCAGCGAGCCCTGGAAGGCCAGCGCCATCGACTCCACCAGCCGACGGGTGCGGTACTCCAGGTCGGTCAGGTCGGTGAGCTCCTTGCGCAGCGCGGCGACGGCCGCGTCCAGCCGGCGGTCCGCGCCGGCCGCGGCGTCGATCTCGCCGAGGAAGGCCTCCACGCTCTCCGGGCGCTTGGCCATCGCGCGCAGCGCGTCCAGCGCGGCGACGTTGCCGGAACCCTCCCAGATCGACACCAGCGGCGCCTCGCGGTAGAGCCGGGGCATCCCGGACTCCTCCACGTAACCGTTGCCGCCCAGGCACTCCAGCGCCTCGGCGGAGTGCGCCGGACCGCGCTTGCACACCCAGTACTTGGCCACCGCCAGGCCCAACCGCCGTACCAGCGCCTCGGTTTCGTCCCCGGCCAGGGCGAGGTCGGTGGACTGCGCGAGCCGCATCGCGACGGTGGTGGCGGCCTCGGACTCCACCACCAGGTCGGCCAGCACGTTGCGCATCAGCGGCTGGTCGACCAGCGCCTTGCCGAACGCCCGCCGGTGCAGGGCGTGGTGGACGGCGCGGGTGGCGCCGTAGCGCATGCCGGAGGCGGCGCCGATGGTGCAGTCCAGGCGGGTCATGTTGACCATCTCGATGATGGTCGGCACCCCGCGGCCCTCCTCGCCGACCAGCAGGCCGACCGCGCCGTCGTACTCCAGCTCGGCGGAGGCGTTGGACTTGTTGCCGAGCTTGTCCTTGAGCCGCATCAGGTGCAGGCGGTTGCGGCTGCCGTCCGGGAGGACGCGCGGCAGCGCAAAGCAGCTGAGCCCGCCCGGGGCCTGGGCGAGCGTCAGGAACAGGTCGGACATCGGCGCCGAGGTGAACCACTTGTGGCCGGTGATCCGGTAGGTGCCGTCCGGCTGCGGGGCCGCGGTGGTCGTGTTGGTGCGGACGTCCGAGCCGCCCTGCTTCTCGGTCATCGACATGCCGGCGATCAGCCCGCGCTTGGTGCCCGGCTCGCGCAGCCCGAAGTCGTACTCCTTCGCGGCCAGCAGCGCCTCCCACTCCCCCGCCAGGGAGGGGTTCGCGCGCAGCGCCGGGACGGCGGCGTAGGTCATCGAGATCGGGCAGGTGTGGCCGGCCTCGACCTGGCCCCAGACGAAGAACTTGGCGGCGCGGGCGGTGTGGGCGCCGGGGCGCTCGTCCCGCCAGGGTGCGGCGTGCAGACCGTACGAGACGGCGGTGCGCATCAGCTCGTGCCAGTACGGGTGGAACTCCACCTCGTCGATCCGGTGGCCGAAGCGGTCGTGGGTGCGCAGCACCGGCGGGTTCTCGTTGGCCAGCCGGCCCCACTCGGCGGCCTGCTCGGAGCCGGCCAGCCGGCCCAGCTCGCGCAGCTCCGGCTCGGCCCAGCCGGCACCGGCCCGCCGCAGGGCGGCCAGCAGGGCGGGATCGGCGGCGGTGTCGTGTCCGTACGGCAGGGGCACCTGGTTGGTGACCTCATGCGTCGCTGTCATCGCGTCCTCCCAGGGCACGCAGGGTGAAGGAGACCAGGGCGGGGACCACCTCGGCGGTGGCCCTCCGGGGGTCGGTGACCCCGTGGCTCTCGGGCATGGCCGAGAGCGGGCCGGCCAGCGCCTCGCCGACCGCGCCGACCAGGGCCGCGGCGGTCAGCACCGGGTCCTGCTCGGGCAGTTCGCCGCTCGCCACGGCCACGGCGATCTCGGTGGCGATCACGTCACGGAACGCCCGCCGGAACACCAGGCGCTCCCCGTCCACCACCGCGTCGGCCGGCTCGACCAGCAGCGCGTACGCCAGCCGGGGGGCGCGCAGGGCGCGGGCGGCGAAGGTCTCGACCACGGCGGCGATCCGCCGCTGCGGGGTGTCCCGCAGGGCGACGGCCGCGTTGACCGCGTCGATCTCGCGGGTGACCACCCGGCGGAACAACTGCACCGACAGCTCGGCCTTGTTGGCGAAGTGCTGGTAGAGGCTCCCGGTGGCGATCCCGGACCGGTCCGCGACGGCGGCCATCGTGCACCCGCCGTAACCGCGCTCCGCGAGCAGCCCGACCGCCGACTGCAGCACCGCCTCCCGCTGGGCGTCCAGGCGGGCTTGTACGGCAGGCGTGCGTCGGTAGGCCATGGAAGCATTGAAGCACTGATTCACCGCTTCGGGGAGGGCTTCGGAGAGGGCTTCGGAGAGGGCTTCGGCGGAGGGGTTCGGCGGAGGGGTTCGGCGGAGGGGTTCGGCGGAGGGGCTCTGCGGGAGCCTCGGGGGACGACGTCGAGCTTCGGGGGACGGCGTCCGGCGACAGAAGGAGGCCGCCCCGGGCAGCGGGGCGGCCTCCTGTCTCGGGTGGCCCGGTTCGCTCAGGCGTTACAGGGGGTGGCGCTCCTGCTCCAGGCGCTGCCCCTCGACGTCCAGCGGACCGAAGGCCGGGATCGACCGCGGCGACTTGGCCAGCGAGCGGGCGGCGTCCGCATCGCCCAGGCCGGCCCACTCCAGCACCTTGGCGGTGGCCTCCGCGGACTGCGCGGCGGGCAGCTTGCCGATGTTGGAGCCGTGGTTGCCGCCGGGCACGGTGTAGACGTAGCTGTCCTCACTGCCGCGGCCGAGGCGGAACGGCTTGGCGCCCCACGGGTCGTTGCCCCCGTAGACGTACATGATCCGCTCGCCGTCGCGCTTCACCCAGCGGTCGATGTCGGGCATCGCGTACGGGTTGAAGACGGTCGGGATCTCCTTCGGCACGTAGGAGCGGGCCGAGTAGAGCTCCTTGTAGTCGTAGTGCAGCACGTCCTTGAGGTACGAGACGTCGAAGAACGGCGCGCCCAGCTCGGTGGCGGCCTGGTAGTAGTACGCGGTGTACTTCGCCAGCGACTGGTCGCTGTTGCCGGTGATGCCCGACTGGGCGTCGAACCAGGCGTACAGCTCGTCGTCGGTCGCGGTGGCGGCCACCGGGACCTTGGCGCAGTCCGCCTCCAGGCTGTACTGCCAGAACGCCCAGACCACGTCGAGCACGCCCGCCTCGTACGCGCGGTCCGGGGTGCCGAGGGTGTTGAAGGTGGAGCCGGCCGCCTTGTTGTCGGCGACGTAGCGGGCCTCCAACCGGTCGCGGCGCACCAGCAGCTCGCGCTGGGCGGCGTTCAGCCGGTCCCGGCACTCCTGGGTGCCGACGGTGCGGAAGAACTCGGTGTAGGCCGCGTAGTCGTTGACGTCGGTGTTGTTCGGCGCGACGTAGGCGACCGTACCGGCCACGTCGTCCGGGTAGAAGCGGCGGTAGAAGGTGGAGGACATGCCGCCCTTGCTGGCGCCGGTGGAGAGCCACTCCTGCTGGTAGATCCGCTTGAGCGCGGTCACCAGCCGGTGCGAGTCGGCGGCCTGCTGGCGGATGCCGGCCTTGGTCCAGTCCGCCGGCTCGGGGCGCGAGGGGGTGAAGTACCGGTACTCGATGGAGACCTGGTTGCCGTCCACCAGCCGGGTCGGCTCGGTGCGGGACGGGTTCGTGCCCAGCGTGTAGCCGTTGGTGTAGAAGACGGTCGGGCGGTCGTAGCCCCGGTGCAGCAGGCTGAAGCGCTGCTGGAAGGTGCCCAGCCAGGGCCGGAGGTGGTCGATCGGCTGGGTGTAGGTGGCGATGAAGTAGCGGTGGTCGGCGTCGGTCGGCTTCTCCTCGGTGATGGTCACCCCGGGGATGGCCGCCAGGCGGGCCTTGATGTCGGCGTTCGGGTCGTCGGCGGGGCTCCGGCCGTGGGCCGCCCCCGCCTCCGGGGCGCCCTGGGCGTCGGCGGCCAGCGCCGGGGACGCCAGGCCGCCGAACGCGAGCAGCGGTATCAGCAGGGTGGAAACCAACAGCCTTCGCAGCGTGGTGGTCATCAACTCTCCATCTGGTCAACGGACATGACTGCCGCCTCGTGGGCACAACTCTGCGGTGCGGGTGGTGCGGCGGCCGCCCGGTGGACGGCCGAATGGGTCATCCACCGTCGGCGGATGACCCATCGGGGTAAAGGTGCTGGTCACTGGGGTTGAGCCGCCCTGCCGGGAGGGCGACTCGGGTTCCGGGGTTCCGGGGTTCGACCCCGGCCCCGGGGGTGCGGCCTGCGAGCTCCGGGTCCCGGGTTCCGGGGTTCCGGCCGGTCGGGTGCTCCGGCCGGAACGGGTGCGGTCCTGCGGTGTGTGCCTACGGTGCGGTCCCACGGCGCGTGCCTACGGTGTGGTCCCACGGTGCGTGCCGACGGTGCTCGCCTACGGGCGGGGCAGGGTGCAGCCCGGGAGGGTGAGGTCGAGCCGGTTCCCGGCGGCGAAGCAGGCCGGGATCCCGTACGTCTCCTGGGCGTACCCGATGCCCTGGTGCACCGTCACGGCGCCGCTCTGGTCGACCTCGCAGGGGTTGTCCAGGGTGCAGCTCTCGCCGCTCTCGTTGATCGTGTTGTTCACCGCGACCACCTGGCCGGACGAGGCGTCGACCACCGGCGAACCGGAGGTGCCACCGATCACGTTGCAGCCCGAGGTGTAGCGGACCGAGTCCTTGAAGGTCCAGTCGGCTTCCTTCAGCCGGTAGGCGAAGCCGTCGACCGAGCAGGAGTAGATCTTCTTCCAGTAGCCGGAGACGACCCGGATCGAGGTGCCCTTGACGGGGTGGGTGGCGGCGATGGTCAACGGGGCGATCCCGTACCGGGACTGGATCGACGAGTAGCTGGTGTTCAACTGGTAGATCGACACATCGGTGTCGGTCATCGCGCCGTAGACCACCTTGGTCGCACGCAGGGTGGCGAGGCGGCCGCCGGTGGCGCTGAGCAGGGTGAAGGTCCGGCTGGAGGACTGGTTGAGGACGACCTGGCCGGGGCCGGGCATCCCGCTCTCCAGGCAGTGGCCGTTGGAGAGCACGAGCGCGGGGTCGCTCGCGGCGGAGCCCGGCATCCGCACCAGCGAACCGGAACAGTTGCTGAGCGCGACCGTTCCGGCGAAGTTGACGGTGGCCGAGGGGGCGGCCTGGACCTGGGGGGCTCCGGCGAGGGTGGCGGCTCCGGCGGCCAGGAGCGTGGCGAGCATGCCTATGAGCGGCTTCTTCATGAGAGACCTCTCGGTGTGGGGGTCCACCAAAGCTGTCGCGGACATGACCCCCTGTCAAGAGTCAAAGCAAGACCAAGAAACCGTCCCGATCGCTATGGCCGGTTACCACCGCCGCGGGGGCCGGGGCGCCCGCCGGGGTGCCCGCTCGCCCGACGCCGCGCGCGTCAACTCCCCTGCCAGTGCCGCCGCCCCAGACTGATCAGGCGCAGCTGGAGGCGCGCGGTGGCGGCGATCCGCTGCTCCCGGGACGGGTCCGCCTCCTGTGCCTCCAGGAAGGCGGAGGCCGTGGACACCATGTGGTCGACGTACAGCTCGGCGAGCATCCGAAGGTCCCGCTCACTCCACCCCTGCGACACCGGCTGCAGCGCCAGGGCCGCTCCCACCTCCGCGGCGAAGCGGTCGAGTTCGGCGTCGATCGCCTCGCGCACCTGCCGCACCCCGCCGTGCCGTTCGCGCGCCAGGAAGCGGACGTGCGTCCGGTGCTCACGGACGTGCCGCTCGATCACGTCCACCGCGCGGTCGATCAGCTCCTCGGCGCCGCCGGCCTCGGCGAGCACCGCACGGATCATGACGTGCACGCTGGCGAGCGACTCCTCGACCAACGCGACCCCGAGGGCCGCGAGGTCCGGGAAGTGCCGGTAGAACGCGGCCGGGGAGAGTCCGGCCTCCCGGGTGACCTCGCGGACGCCCAGGCTCGCCAGGTTCTGATCGGCCAGCAGGTGCAGACCCGCGTCCAGCAACGCCCGCCGACTCTGCTGCTTCTGGGCCTGTCTGGCCCCTACGGTGTGACTCACGCCATTCAGTAAACAGTCGTTTGCCGAACTTGGCCAGTCGGGGGTAGAGTGACGCCGAAGTCAGTGAACACTTGTCAACCGAAACCCGGCACAGTCGCAGCTGCAACCGCCGCCGTAGTCAGCGCCGCACTCAGTGCCGCAGCCGAAGGAGTCAGTCGTGATCCTGTTCTCCGCCCTGGTCGCCATGGCCGTCCTGATCGGCACGGCCGCCCACACCTCGCTCCCGGTCTTCCTCGCCGCCTCCGCCGCCATCACCGCCTGGCTGCTCGCCTTCGGCGCCCGCGAGGGCATCGCCCGGCTGCGCCACCGCTGACCCGGACGCGCCCGGACCACACCCCGTCCACTCCCGTACCAGAGAGGACCCGCACAGCCATGAGCACCGTCACCACCTCGCAGAACACCGGCCGCCGGGAGACCGCCGAGGCCGACAACCTGGCCGTCGCCTCCTTCCTCCTCGGCCTCCCGGGCCTGCTGCTCTTCAACATCGTCCTGGGCCCGATCGCCATCACCCTCGCCACCCTGGCCCTGGTCCGCGGCACCAGCCGCCGCGGCCGCGCCGTCCTCGGCCTGGTGCTCGGCATCACCTCGCTGGTGATCCTCGCCGTCACCACCGCCACCTCCCACGGCGTGCTCATGGACCTCGGCTCCTGAGCCGCCCCCCGACGGCCGAACGGCCGCCCGGATCCCGAGCCGCCCCCGATCCCGAACGGGCCTCAACTCCGCCGCCGGGCAGTCGAACAACTGATCCCTTCAACCCGCCCCGCTCCCCGGACCCGCCGCGTAGGGTGGCCACATCGGCCGGACGACCTCAGGGGGCAGGAGTGACCACGGAGAACCGCAGCGACGCACAGCCCGCGCGGCCCGCCCCGACGGGCGGACGACTGCTCGCGGTGAGCGATCTGCACATCTCCTACCAGGAGAACCGCGACCTGGTGGAGAAGCTCCAGCCCACCCACCCCGACGACTGGCTGCTCGTCGCCGGTGACGTCGCCGAGCTCACCACCAGCATCGAGTGGGCCCTGCGCCTGCTCGCCGAGCGCTTCGCCCGGGTGGTGTGGGTGCCCGGCAACCACGAGCTGTGGACCCACCCCGAGGACCCGGTCCAGCTGCGCGGCGTGGCCCGCTACGAGCACCTGGTGGAGCTCTGCCGCGGCCTCGGGGTGGTGACCCCCGAGGACCCCTACCCGCTCTGGGAGGGCGCGGGCGGACCGGTCCGGATCGCCCCGCTCTTCCTCCTTTACGACTACTCCTTCCGTGCGCCGGGCACCACCACCAAGGAGGAGTCCCTGGCGGCCGCGTACGAGAGCGGCATCGTCTGTGCGGACGAGCGGATGCTCCACCCCGACCCGTTCCCGGACCGCGACTCCTGGTGCCGCGAGCGTGTCCGGCTGACCGAGGAACGGCTGGCGGCCTGCGACCCGGACGTCCCGCTCGTGTTCGTCAACCACTACCCGCTGGTCCGCCACCCCACCGAGATCCTCTGGTACCCCGAGTTCGCCCAGTGGTGCGGCACCGAGCTGACCGCCGACTGGCACCGCCGCTTCAACACCGCGGCGATGATCTACGGCCACCTGCACATCCCCCGCAAGACCAGCTACGACGGTGTGCCCTTCGAGGAGGTCTCGCTGGGGTACCCGCGCGAGTGGCACAAGCGCGGCCTGCCGGACCCGCTGCTGCGCGAGGTGTTCCCGCCGGCGGCCGCGGGCTGACCCCGGCCCGACGTCCCGGGGGGGGGGGGGGGCGCCCCCGCCCCGGCGGCGCGTACACGACCTCCGGGGGGCGGCCGCGCCCGGAGGCCCCCCGTGCCGCCCCGGCCCCCGGGCGCGGGGCCGGCCCCCCGCCC
>NZ_JBIWNL010000007.1:0-25963 GCF_044767225.1 Kitasatospora sp. NPDC101447 | reverse complement strand
TCCCCCGCGCTTGGGCAACTCGGGGGCCCGCCCGCCCCCGGGGGGGGGGGGGGGGGCCCCGGGGGGGGCGGGGGGGGCCCCCCGCCCCCCGGGCCGGGGGGGGGGGGCCCCCCCCCCCCCCCCGTCTCCGCTTCCTCCTACTCCGTCGCTATCGCCCGCAGGACGTCCAGCCGTGCCGCCCGGCCCGCCGGGCGCAGGCCCGCCACCGCGCCCGCCAGCAGCCCGGCCGCCAGGACCACGGCCAGCTGCCCGGGCGGTATCGCGAAGGACCCCGTCCCGGCCCCGTCCGAGGCCCGCACCAGGGCCCAGCCGAGGAACGCGCCGAGCCCCAGCCCGCCGACCGTCCCGAAGGCCGCCACCAGCACCGACTCCCAGCGCACCATGCCGCGCAGCTGAGCCCTGGTCTGGCCGACCGCGCGCAGCAGCCCCAGCTCCCTGGTCCGCTCGTGCACCGCCAGCGTCAGCGTGTTGGCGATGCCCAGCAGCGCGATCAGCACCGCCAGCGCCAGCAGCGCGTAGACCACCGAGAGCATCGTGTCCACGCCGGAGGCCGCGCTCTTGGCGTACTCGGCCCGGTCCTGCACCTGCGGACTGCCGAAGGGCACCAGCGCCTTCTCCACCGCCGCCTTCCCGGCGCCCGGCGGGACGCCGTCGCGCAGCCCGACCGCGACCATCGTGTCGGCGTCCTGCCCCCGGTGCGGGGCCCAGGCCTGCCTGGTCATCAGGTAGTCCCCGGCCAGCCCGCCGCTCCCGTAGAGCGCACGGATGGTGAACCGGTCGCTCGCACCGTCGGTGAAGCCCACGGTGACGGTCTGTCCGAGCTGCCAGCCGTGCTGCTGCGCCTCGCTACGGGAGACCGCCAGCCCGTCGGTGCCGAGTGCGTCCAGCGAGCCGTCGACCCGGCCGAGGTCGACGATGCCGGGCAGCCGGGCCGGGTCGGTCACGTCCAGCGTCCGGCCGTGCCCGTCGATCCGGGCGACGCCCCTGCCGAGCCCGACCGTCTGCCGCACCTCGGGCAGCCCGGCCAGGGCGTCCGCCACCTTGGGGCTGATCCCGCTGCCGCCGGCCCCGAACGAGGCGGTGGTGACGGCGAGATCACCCGCGAAGGACGTGCTCACCGTGTCGTCCAGGGTGGCCTTGATCGACGCACCGAAGACGGTGAACAGCGTGACCACGGCGACCCCGATCATCAGGGCGCTCGCCGTGGCCGCCGTCCGGCGCGGGTTGCGGGCCGCGTTGCGCCTGGCCAGCACCCCGGAGACCCCGCGCAGCCTGGGCAGCGGCGCGCCCAGTGCCCGGACGGCGAAGGCCGCGGCGACCGGCCCGAGCACCACCGTGCCCAGCAGCACCGCCACCGCCCCGGCCGCCGTCAGCAGGACGGACGGACCGTCCGTCGCACCGAGGACCGCCACCGGGACGCCCCCGGCCAGCAGCAGCCCCCCGAGCACCACCCGGACGATGCCCGAACGCCCCTGCGCCGCCCGGTCGACGCCGGTGTCCCGCAGCGCCGCCAGCGGAGCCGTCCGCCCGGCCCGGACGGCCGGCAGCAACGCCGAACCGACCGCGACCAGCGTCCCGACCAGCAGCGGCAGGAACACGGCGGCCGCGCTGATCACCATGCCGCCGGTCGGCAGGGCGAAGCCGAGCGCCGAGAACAGCGCCTTGAGCCCGGTCGCCACCCCGATCCCGCCCAGCAGCCCGCCGAGCGAGGCCAGCAGGCCCACCGCCAGTGCCTCCGCCAGCGTCGCCCCGAGCACCTGGGCCCGCACCGCGCCGAGCGCCCGCAGCAGCGCGTTCTCCCGGCTGCGCTGGGCGACCACGATGGCGAAGGTGTTGTGGATGGTGAACGTCGCCACCAGCAGCGCGATCCCGGCGAAGACCAGCAGCAGCGTGGTGAACATGGTCAGGAACCGCCCGGACAGCAGCTGGGTGGACTCCTGGGTGGCCGCCGCACCGGTGACCGCCTGGACGCCGGCGGGCAGGCGCGGGGCGATCCGGTCGACCAGCTCCCGCTGCGAGACCCCGCCCGCCGCCCGGACCTGGATCGAGGCGGCCTGCCCCGCGCCCTTGGGCGTGAGGTAACGCTCGGCGTCCGCGAAGGTCATCGCGGTGAAGGTGCTCGGCCCCATGCCGTCCGCGCTCGCCCCGAAGGTGGCGATGCCGACGACGGTGACCGGCACCGGCTCGGGCGTGCGCAGCACCGTGGTCGAGCCGAGGTGCAGCCCGCCCGTCCGCGCCGCGCCGCGGTTCACCACCACCTCGCCCGGGGCGGCCGGTGCCCGGCCCTCGGCCAGCCGGTACGGGTTGAGCCGGCCGTCGGCGAGCCAGTTGCCCGCCAGCGTGGGCGGGCCCTGACCGCCGATCGGTTTGCCGTCGCTGCCGACGAGTTGGCCCGCGCCCTGGACGGACGGCTCGGCGGCCGCCACGCCGGGGACCGAGCGCAGCCCGTCGGCGAGCGCCGCCTCCACCGGCGCCCGCACCCCGCCGGCCGTGCCCGGGGAGTCCAGGACGTCGGCGCTGCGGACCACGACGTCGGTGCCCGCGTTGGCGTCCGCGAAGAGGGTGTCGAAGTTGGCCCGCAGGGTGTCGCCCAGCACCATGGTGCCGGTCAGGAAGCTCACCCCGAGCAGGATGGACAGCAGGGTGCCGGCCAGCCGCCGCCGGTGGGCGCGCAGCGAGCGCAGGCTGAGGCGGAGCGTGACGGGCATCATGCGCGCACCTCGCTTCGCCCGGCAGGGGCGGTCGCCCGTGCGCGCCGTTGGGCGACCGGCCCTCCCGCGGCCGCCGTCCGGGAGCACGTCCCCGCCGTTCGGGCGTACGTCTGTCGCTCGCTCATGACCGCCCCCGTTCGAAGGCCTTCATCCGGTCCAGCACCCGCCCGGCGCTGGGCCGCTCCATCCGGTCGACCAGCCGGCCGTCGACGAGGAACAGCGCCTCGTCGGCCCAGCCGGCGGCGGTCGGGTCGTGGGTGACCATGACCACGGCCTGTCCCATCTCGTCCACCGCCCGGCGCAGCAGGCCGAGCACCTCGCCGCCGGTGCGGGAGTCGAGGTTGCCGGTCGGCTCGTCGGCGAAGACCACCTGCGGCCGCCCGGCCAGTGCCCGGGCCACCGCGACCCGCTGCTGCTGGCCGCCGGAGAGCTCGCTGGGGTGGTGCTGCAGCCGGTCGCCGAGGCCGACGACGTCGATCAGCGTCTCCAGCCAGGCCGCGTCGGGGGTGGCCCCGGCCAGGTCGAGGGGGAGGGTGATGTTCTCCCGGACGGTGAGCGTGGGCACCAGGTTGAAGGCCTGGAACACGAAGCCGATCCGCTCCCGGCGCAGCAGCGTGAGCCGCCGGTCGCTCAGCGAGCCGAGCTCGGTGTCCCCGATCCAGGCGGTGCCGGCGGTGAGCGTGTCCAGCCCGGCCGCGCAGTGCATCAGGGTGGACTTGCCGGAGCCGGAGGGGCCCATGATCGCGGTGAAGCGCCCGGCCGGGAACTCCACCGTGACGTGGTCCAGCGCCCGGACCTCGGTGCCGCCGACGCCGTGGATCTTCACGGCGTCGGCGACCCGTGCGGCGGTGCCGCGCACGACGTCGAGGGTGGTCACCTGGCACCGCCTCCCCGGGTGTCCTCCCGGGCCGACTCGCTGAGCACGGCCCGCTTGGCGCGGTACTCCTCGGCGTCGATGTCGCCCTCGGCGTAACGGCGGCCGAGGACGGCCAGCGGGTGCTCGGCGGCGGATCCGGCGCCGTACCCGAAGCCGCAGCCGCGCCGGCGCCAGACCGTGCGGCGCAGCACCACGATCACGAGGAACACCACGGCGATCCAGACCAGGGGGACCAGCAGGATCCACGGCCCGGGCCCGTGCCAATCGGCCAGCTGCGTGTACATGGGGTTCATCTCCTCGGCCGGGGGCCTCCAGGACCTCGGGCGGTTCCCGAGGTGCCTTGAGCGTCCCGCCGAGGGGTCTCATCGCGCGTCCTACCGGCAGCGGCAGTCGGGATACTCCCGGGAGAGTACGGACGGCCGGTGACACGCCGAGCCGGGAGTAGCCGCGCCGGGAGCAGCCACGCCGGGACGACCCGCTCGTCCGGGGAAGGGCTCTCCCCCGGGCACAGCCCTCGCCGACAGGGCCCTCCCCGGCACAGCCCTCGCCGGCCGAGCCCTCCCCCGGCAACGCCCTCCCGCGCGAGGGCCGTCAGCCCAGCCAGCCCGGCCGCACCAGCCCCGACTCGTACGCCAGCACCACCAGTTGCGCACGGTCGCGCGCCCCGAGCTTCACCATCGCCCGGCTCACGTGCGTCTTCGCCGTCAACGGGCTGACCACCAGTCGCCGGGCGATCTCCTCGTTGGACAGCCCCATCCCGACCAGCGCCAGCACCTCGCGCTCCCGCTCGGTCAGCGCAGCGATGTCCGTGAGCCCCTTCGGCGCGGCCTCCGGCGCCTTGGAGCGGGCGGCGAACTCGCCGATCAGCCGCCTGGTCACCCCCGGCGAGAGCAGCGCGTCCCCCGCGACCGCGACCCGGATCGCGCGCAGCAGGTCGGCCGGCTCGGTGTCCTTGACCAGGAAGCCCGCCGCCCCGGACCGCAGCGCCTCGAAGACGTACTCGTCCAGCTCGAAGGTGGTCAGCACGACCACCCGTACGGAGGACAGCGCCGGATCCTCGGCGATCCTCCTGGTCGCCTCCAGCCCGTCCATCCGGGGCATCCGGATGTCCATCAGCACGACGTCCGGCACGAGTTCGCGGGCGAGCAGCAGCGCCGCCTCCCCGTCGTCCGCCTCGCCGACCACCGTGAGGTCGTCCTGCAGGTCGAGCAGGGCCCGGAAGCCCGCCCTGACCAGCAGTTGGTCATCCGCCAGCAGTACCCGAATCACTCACTCCCCGCCTTCGGTGTCGGCAGCTCCGCCCGGACCCGGAAGCCGCCGCCGGGCAGCGGCCCCGCCGTGATGGTGCCACCGAACGCGGCCGCGCGTTCCCGCATCCCGACCAGTCCGCTGCCGGCCCCTCCGGCGTCGGCGACCACCGCCGGGCCCGGGTCCTCGACCCGGACCACCAGCACGGCGGGATCCCTCCAGTCCAGCACCACGACCGCCTGCCGGGCCGCCGAGTGCCGGATGACGTTGGTGAGCGCCTCCTGGACGATCCGGAAGGCGGTGAGGTCGACGGTCGCGGACAGCGCACGCCGCTCGCCGTGCTCGTGCACCTCGGCCTCCAGGCCCACCCGGTCGGCCTGCGCGGTGAGTTCGTCCAGCCGGTCCAGCCCCGGGGCCGGACCGCGCGGCGCCGCGCCGGGCCCGCGCAGCGTCGCCAGCACCTGGCGGACCTCGCCCAGCGCCTCCTTGCTGGTCGACTTGATGGTGACCAGCGCCGTGCGGGCCTCCTCCGGCCGCCGGTCGAGCAGCGCCAGCGCGACCCCCGCCTGGATGTTGATCAGCGACAGGCTGTGCGCGAGGATGTCGTGCAGCTCCCGGGCCATCTTGAGCCGTTCCTCGTTCGCCCGGCGTTCCTCCAGCTGCTGCCGGTAGGCCCGGTGGGCGGCGATCCGCTCGCGCCGGAAGCGGACGATCTCGGCGATCGCCATCACCAGCAGCAGCCAGGCCAGCAGGCCCAGTTCCTCCTGCCAGGCCACGCCGTGCGCGGGTGCGCGCTGCCAGCTCTCCGGCAGCACGAAGGTCACCAGCACGTGCACCAGGTACACCCCGGCCAGGCCCGCCCAGGCCGCCCGGCGGTGCCCGGCGCCGATCGCCACGCTGCAGGCGATCAGCCAGCTCAGGAAGACCGGCCCGTACGGGTAGCCGGCGGCCAGGTAGGCCGCGGTGGCCACCGAGGTGCCGGCCACCACCGCGACCGGTCGGCGCCGGCGCAGCACCAGCAGGGCCGGCCCGAGCAGAAGCAGCACGTAGCCGAACGCGTCGAGCGGGGCGCGCCCGGGCTGGTTGTGCGCGGCGAAGGTCGAACCGACCACCTGCACCGCCGCGACGCCGACCGCCAGCCCCACCGGAAGGCGCGCCCGCACCCACGGCGGGCGCCACGGCTCGGGCGGCGCGGGCGGCTCCGACGGCGAGCGCGGCTCCGACTGCTCCGGCTGCTCTGGCCGCTCCGGCCGCTCCGACGGCTCTCGCGGCACCGACGGATCCGGTTCCGGTGACGGGGACATGGGCGGCATCATGCCCGAAACGCTAGACCCGGCTTCCGCTCCGACGCGTCCTCCACCGGTGGCGTTCGGGCGTACTCCCGCCGGAGTACGCCCGAACCCGCTCCTGCTCCCCTCAGCGGTCCGCGCCGACTCCCGCCTGCGCCTTCTCCTCCGACGCCGCAGCCTCCTCGAAGGTCGCCGGCGCCTCCGGCCGCGCCATCGTCACCACCAGCTCGCCGTCGCTCACGTCCGCGATCAGCGTGTCCCCCTCCCGCACGGAGCCGTCCAGCAGCAGGTTGGAGATCCGGTTGTCCAGCTCCGACTGGATCGTCCGGCGCAGCGGCCGGGCCCCGAACTCCGGCTGGTACCCGCGGTTGACCAGGTACTCCTTGGCCTCTTTCGTGACCTCCAGCCGGACGTCCTGGGCCCGCAGCCGTCGCCGGCTGCGCTCCAGCAGCAGGTCCACCACCGACAGCAGGTCCTTCCGGGTGAGGGCGTGGAAGACGATCACCTCGTCGATCCGGTTGAGGAACTCCGGCCGGAACTGCTGCCGCAGGTCGCGCATCAGGTCGTCCCGGATCTCGTCGACGTTCCCCGCGTGGTCCAGGATCCGCTGCGAGCCGATGTTGCTGGTCATGATCACCACGGTGTTGCGGAAGTCGACCGTACGCCCCTGGGAGTCGGTCAGCCGCCCGTCGTCCAGCACCTGGAGCAGCAGGTTGAAGACGTCCGGGTGCGCCTTCTCCACCTCGTCGAAGAGCAGCACGCTGTACGGCTTGCGGCGCACCGCCTCGGTCAGCTGCCCGGCCTCGTCGTAGCCGACGTACCCGGGCGGGGAGCCGACCAGCCGGGAGACGGTGTGCTTCTCCTGGAACTCGCTCATGTCGAAGCGGATCATCCGGTCCGGGTCCCCGAACAGCAGCGCCGCCAGCGCCTTCGCCAACTCGGTCTTGCCGACCCCGGTCGGGCCGAGGAAGAGGAAGGAGCCGGTCGGCCGCTCCGGGTCGCCCATCCCCGCCCGGCCGCGACGCACCGCCTGGGCGACGGCGGTGACCGCCTCGTCCTGGCCGATCACCTTCTCGTGCAGGTGCTGCTCCAGCTTGAGCAGCCGCTCTTTCTCGGTCGCGTTCAGCTCCGCGACCGGAATGCCGGTCCGGGAGGACAGCACCTGGGCGATGTCGTCGGCCGTCACGTCGACGACCTCCTCGCGGGACTCGGCGATCGCCGCCAGCTCGTCCTCGGTGTGCCGCAGCTCGGTCTTCAGGTTGGCGGCCCGCACGAACTCCTCGTCCGCGACGGCCTCCTCCAACTCCCGCCTCAGCTTGGTGATCCGGTCCTGCACCCCGGTCGCCTCGGTGGACCCGCTCAGGCTGCGCAGCCGCACCCGGGCACCGGCCTGGTCCAGCAGGTCGATCGCCTTGTCCGGCAGGAAGCGGTCGCTGACGTACCGGTCGGACAGCGTCGCCGCCGCGTCCAGCGCCGCGTCCGTGAACCGCACCTGGTGGTGCGCCTCGTAGGCGTCGCGCAGCCCCTGCAGGATCTCGACGGTCTCCTCGACGCTCGGCTCGGGCACCAGCACCGGCTGGAAGCGGCGCTCCAGCGCGGCGTCCTTCTCCACGTACTTGCGGTACTCGTCCAGCGTCGTCGCGCCGACCACACTCAACTCGCCGCGGGCGAGCGCCGGTTTGAGGATGTTGCCGGCGTCCATCGAGCCCTCCCCGCCACCGCCCGCGCCCACCACGGTGTGCAGCTCGTCCAGGAACAGGATGACGCTCTTCTCGGCCGCCGTAACCTCGTCGATCACGTTCTTCAGCCGCTCCTCGAACTCGCCCCGGTACTTGGAGCCGGCCACCAGCGCGGCCAGGTCGAGGGTGACCACCCGCTTCTCCCGGAGGCTCCGCGGGACGTCCCCGGAGACGATCCGCTGGGCCAGTCCCTCGACGATCGCGGTCTTGCCGACACCCGGCTCGCCGATCAGCACCGGGTTGTTCTTGGTCCGCCGGGAAAGGATCTCGACGGTCTGCTCGATCTCCTCGGCCCGCCCGACGACCGGGTCCAGCCGGCCCGAACGCGCCTCCTCGGTGAGGTCGCGCCCGTACTCGTCCAGCGTCGGCGTCTCGCTCGGCTGCGCCCCCGCACCACCCCGCTCGCCGCCGGTGCCCCGCGTCTCCAGCACCGACTTCAGCGACTCCTGCGAAGGCGCCGCGTTGCGCAGCGCCACACCCGCGCCCGAGCGCTCCTGGTCCAGCAGCGCGCCGAGGATGTGCTCCGGCCCGATGTACGAGGCACCGGCCTCCTGCGAACGGGCGTGCGCGGCGAGCAGGGCGCGCTTCGCCGCGGGGGTGAGCGCCGGCTGCCCCTCCACCGCACCGGCACCGCCGGACGGCAGGGCGTGCTCCAGATCCGCGGACAGCTGGTCGGGGTCGATGCCCGCGCGCGCCAGCATCCGCCGCGCGGGGTCCACCCGGGTCGCCGCCCAGGCCAGGTGGGCGGTGTCGAGGTCACTGGACCCGTCCTCGGCCGCACGCTGCGCCGCCAGCGCCAGCAACTCCTGGGAGGACTCGCTGAGCAACCGCCCGATCGGCACCCGCTGCACGGCGGGCGGGGAGGCCATCGGGCTCATCCCGAAGAACCGGCTGAGCAGATCGGAGAACGGATCGTTCGATCCGAACGGGGGCATGGTCACGACGAGTCACCTCTCCCAAGCGGTTTGCAGCCACACAAACACAGGCCGCACGACCTCGCCTGTCGAGCCGAACGACGCCGTGACGTGCCGTGGGCGCGGTGCTGTGCCGTGCCGTGCGGGCCGTACGCCCCGGCCCCGCAGACGCCCTGCTCGGCCCTCCGCCCGCCCCGCCGCGCAGTCAGCCGATGAAGCTGTCCAGCAGCACACCACCGCTGTACGTCACCGCCATCGCCAGCAGCCCGCCCGCGACGTTGCGACCCACCGCCCGCGCCGGACCGGCCCCGCCCATCCTGGCGCTCGCCCAGCCCGACAGGGTGAGCGCGACCACCACGGAGCCCACCGTCACCCCCAGCCGCCACGACTCCGGGGGCAGCAGCACCGCCAGCAGCGGCACCAGCGCGCCCAGCGTGAACGCGGCCGCGCTGGCCAGCGCCGCCTCCCAGGGATTGGTCAACGCCTCCGGGTCGATGCCGAGTTCGGTCTGCGCGTGGGCCGCGAGCGCGTCCCGCTCGGTCAGCGCCACCGCCACGTCACGCGCGAGGTCGTCCGTCAGCCCGCTGCCCCGGTAGTAGTCGGTGAGTTCGTCGAGCTCCCCCTCCGGGTCCTCCGCCAGCTCCCGCCGCTCCTTCGCCAACGCGGCCCGCTCGGTGTCCCGTTGGGTGCTGACCGACACGTACTCGCCGGCCGCCATCGACATCGCCCCCGCCAGCAGCCCGGCCACCCCGGCCGCCAGCAGGGCCGTCCGCGAACCGGCCGCGCCCGCCACGCCCGTCACGATGCCGGCCGTCGACACCACCCCGTCGTTGGCCCCCAGCACCGCCGCCCGCAGCCAGTTCAGGCGCGACGACAGCTCCGCCCGCGTCTCCCCGACCTGCTCAGCCATCCGTCCACCGCTCCCAGGGGTCCGGCCTCGGGAATCCGGCTCAGGGCTCCGATTCAGGGGGCCCGCTCAGGGGTCCGGCTCAGGGATCCGACCGGTCCCCCCGATCCTCACCCGGCGCCGACGCCCCCGCCACCCGCCACCCGCCACCCGCAGCCGGACGTCCGCCGGCAGCTTGTCCAGCAGGCCGACCAATGTCCTCCCGGGCTACCAGCCCCTGCGCCTCGGCCCGGGCCACCCGCTGCGAGACCGCCCCCGCGGTGACCAACGTGCGACGGGCCGGCTCGCGGGTGATCAGGACGTACGGCGCACCCGATCGGCGCAGCACCGAGAGCAGGTCCAGCGTGGCCGCGTCGATCCCGGCCGTCCGCAGCACCCGGGCGCGGTCGTCGGCGAAGAGCTTGCCGAGCCACCACACCGGGGTGACGACCTCGATCCCGGCCGCCACCGCGACAACGTCGAACGTGCCGCCGCCGGACTCTCCGCCGGCTGCGCCGGACCGGTCGAAGACGTCACCGGAGTCGAAGGCGCCGCCGGGGGCACCGTCGAGGGCGTCGCCTGCGATGCCACCGACCCCCGCCAAGTCGCCGAACCGCCGCGCTGATCAACGGAACCCACACCGACCGCCCCGGCCCCCGCCGACGTCGCCCGCACCGCCCACTTCCTCGCTTCCCCCGGCGCCCGCCACCTCACCGGCCAGACCCTCCACCTCAACGGCGGCGCCCACACCACCCGCTAGCCCAACAGCGGCGCCAGCGCCCGCCGCAGGTCCTCCGGGCCTCGGTAGAGCACCCCGGCCATCCCCAACGCCACCGCCGCGTCGACGTTCTCCTGCCGGTCGTCGACGAACAGGCACCGCTCCGGCGCCGCCCCCGCCCGCTCCGCGGCGATCTCGTAGATCCGCCGCTCCGGCTTGGCACTGCCGACCACGGAACTGTTCACCACCTCGTGCGCCAGGTCCGTCAGCCCCAGCCGTGCCAGGTCCTCGTCCAGCCACACCGTCGCGTTGGTCACCAGCACCAAGCGGCAGTGCTCCCGCACCCGTCGCAGCATCCCCACCGCGACCTCGTCCGCCCAGAACGGCGAGTTGGCGAACGCCTCCGCCAGCCCGCGCGCCTGCGCCGCCGACACCCGCCCCTCCAGCCCGCGGACGATCGACTCCACCCACTCCGCCTTGCCGATCCGCCCCAGCAACAACGGCCGGTCGTTCTCGGGCGCGAACCCGACGCCCGCCGTACTCCCCTCCCCCAGCCCCGCGGCCCGTTCCAACGCCGCCACCCCGGCCCCGTCGAAGAACCGGATCACGCCGTCCACATCGCACAACACCGCATCAAACGCCCTGGCAGTCACCCCACCTGCCTACCAGCCACCCCCACCACCCCGACCCCCGGGGTCGGCCCCGACCCACCGACATTCACACGCACCCTCTTCCCCTGTTTCCTCCTTCTCCCGCCACATCGCCTCCGCCCGCCTGCGTCCGCCCGCTTGCCTCCGGCTGGACCGGGTCGACTCGCTGCCCCTCCGCGTTCCCGCCGATCCGTACGTGGGCATGCTGACCGTGGTCAGGAAGCGCCCGTTCGGCAGTCATGTCCTGCCCCGCACCGTCCGGCGTAGCGGAGAGAAGAAGCCACCTCCCCGGGTGGTCTCGGCACAGGTACCGCAGCCTCGTGCGGCGGTCCCCTTCCTTCCGCCGATGAGCGAGGAGGACGACCTGTCGCTGAACCCTCCTGGCGCCGGGCTGGAAAGCCTGGTGCGTGAGGGCGAAGAGAGGTATGGGCTGCTCGTCCGGCTCGCCGCCAAGCTTTCCCGCCAGCGGCTCGGTGGTTCGAGCACGCTGCGTCGGCTGGAGGGCGAGCAGATCGTGGGGGCTCGACTGGACGCGCTGAGGGCTGCGGGTTGGAAGGTGCTGCACGGGGTCCCGTTGCCGTCCGGGGCCGACATCGACCATGTGGTGATCGGCCCGCCCGGGGTCTTCACGGTCAACTCGAAGCACCACCCGGGCGCCACCGTGTGGGTCGGCGACAAGATCGTGAAGGTCAACCGCAACGGCTTCCCGTACCTGGAGAACTCCACGTTCGAGGCGGCCCGTACCGCTGACCTGCTAGCCGTGTGGTGTAGTTTCGACGTGCCCGTCCACCCCGTCATCGCCGTCGTGGGTGCACAGAGGATCACGCTTGGGGCGACACCGGAAGTAACGGTCCTCGACGGCGAGCAGATCACCGACGTCCTGCCCGCCCGGCCCGCAGTGCTGTCCCCGAACAGGGTTGACCGGGTCTTCACGGTTGCCCGCCATCGCTACGTCTGGAGCCGGATGGGCACGCGCAGGAAGAAGGCCCGCTGACTCGGCTTGCCCGACGCCTGCCGACAGGTCCGATCGAGCCCCGGAACCTCAGCCGGGCCCTTCGAGCCGATCAGCGCCGCCGCCGAGCTGACATCAGCGGCTGCCGTCAACCACTGCAGTCAAAAAGCCCGCAGCATGATCGCTGCGGGCCTCTTGCGCTGGTGGGCGCGGACGGTTTCGAACCGCCGACATCTGCTTTGTAAGAGCAGCGCTCTACCACTGAGCTACGCGCCCCCGTGCGTGGCCGGGTGGGCGCACGACGAGTGCCTAGGGTACCTGGTCCCGGGGGGTGGTGTGGGCCAGGTGGTCGGGTGGGGCGCGGGCGGGGTGGGGAGGGGGAGGCCGGGGCGGGAGGGGTGGGAGGGGGTGACGGGCCGGTGGGGTGATCGGGGAGAATGGGGGCCGGATCAGCGGGTCGGAGCAGGGAGCGCGCAGTGACGGGTGCCGGCGGGAGCGGGCGGGGGCGGCGTCGGGCGGGGAGTGCGCTGACGGACGCGCTGGTGCTGCCCGTGGTACTGGCGGGTGCGCTGGGCGCGGTGGGGCTGGCGTCGGCCGGGACCGGCGGTTGGTGGGGTCGGCGCGGCGGCGGCGAGGGCGTACGGGCGGAGGCCAGGGAGGCCCGGGCCGCGGCGCAGGAGGCGTTCTACGAGCTGGAGGAGACCCAGCGCGAGGTGCAGCTCGCGGTGGAGACGGTCCGCGCGGCCGAGGATGGGGCGACGGCGCAGCGTGCGCTGGCCGATCTGGCGGCGATCTCCGGCCGGGTCGAGCAGGTCACCGTGAACTACCTGGGCGCCCTCGACGCCCACAACCTGGACAGCGAGACCCTGGACGCGGGCACCGCCGCGCAGGCCAAGCGCCGGCTGGAGGACGTGAAGGGGCAGCTGGGCTCCGCCCGCGCCGAGCTGAACGACTTCCTGCGCCGACTGCAGCCGACCGTCGAGCACGCCGAGCAGCAGCTGATGCGGGTCACCCCGGCTGTCGAGCAGGCCAAGCGGGCGCTGCTCACGGCTTCCGACGCGCTGGACGCGGTGCGCGGCGCCGGCCTGCGGGCGGACGACCTGGCGGCCCGGCTGGCCGAACTGGCGCCGGAGCTGGCGCGGCTGAACGAGGGCCCGGCCCGGCACGGGGTCGCCGGGACGCTGCAGCGTGCGGACGAGGTGAAGCAGCGCGCCGGGGCGATCGCCGCCGATGCCGCGCAACTGCCGGAGCGTGCGCGGGAGATCGATCGGCGGGTGGCGAGCCTGCGGACCCGGATCCAGGCGCTGGAGACCAAGGCCGCGACGGTCGAGCCCGCCCTGAGCGAGCTGCGCCGCCGGTTCAGCACCGCGTGCTGGCAGGACCTGCAGCGGGTGCCGGATCAGGTCGCCGAGACCGGGCGCGCCGCCGAGGGCAAGCTCGGCGAGGCCGCCCGCGCCCGGGACGAGCAGCGCTGGGCGGACGCCACCGCCGCGATCGGGACGGTCCGCGCGCTATTGGACACCGCGGACGGCTCGGTGGTCGCGGTGAACGACCGGTTCCGGCAGCTGAACGAGGTGCAGCACGACCCCAGCCGGGAGATCGAGCGCGCCCGCTTCGCCATTCGGGACGCCCAACGGCTGGCGATGGCCGGGCGCAATGCCCCGGACCCGCGGCACGCCGCCCCGCTGGACGAGGCGGTGGCCCGGCTCGACCACGCGGTGGCCGTGCTGGAGGCGGCCGGCCGGCACCCCGACTACTGGGCCTTCCTCACCGAGCTGGCGGCGGTGCGGGAGACGGCGGCCCGGGTGATCGGGCTGATCCGCGGCGACCTGGGCGGACACCGCTAGCCGAGGACGTACGGCGGAGGACGGGCGGCGGACGGCAGCAGAACGGCGATCGGCAAACGGCCCGAGAGCGGCGGGAGAAGGGCGGGGTGCCGAGCGGGTCGGCTCGGTACCCTGCCGGTATGCCACGCTACGACTTCCGCTGCCGCTCCTGCGGCGCCACCTTCGAACTCCGCCGTCCGATGGCGCAGGCCAACGACCCCGCCGTCTGCCCGCAGGGCCACGAGGACACCGTGAAGCTGCTGTCCGCCGTCGCCGTCACCGGCGCGGCCGCCGGCCGACCGGCCCCCTCCGCCGGGGGTGGGGGCGGGGGCGGCTGTTGCGGCGGCGGCTGCTGCGGGGGCTGACCGAGAAGCCACCCCCGAGCGACGCCGGCCCCGGAACGCGCCGCCGGCCCCGGAAAGCGACCCCGAGCCGGCCCGACGGGCTCCCGGCGCGGACCACCCCCGGCGGGGACTACCCCGCCGTGACCCCCGCCAGGAACCGGCGGACGATCTCCTCCCCCGCCGTCACCCCCACCTCCTCCAGGGCGGTGACGCCGGGGGCCGTCCAGCCGCTGTCCGCGAGTTCGCCGTGCCCCGGCCGCCACGCCGCGTCCGCCGCGAGCAGCAGGTCCGCGTCGAGCAGCGAGTCCCCGGCCGCGAGTACGGTGGTCGCGCCGCTGCGCCGTACGACCTCGGCGAGGGCCGCGCTCTTGGTGAGCGGCGCCGGGACGGCGTACACCTTGCGGCCCTGCAGCGAGACCGCCCAGCCGCGCTCGGCGCACCAGCCGGTCAGCTCCTCCAGCCAGCCGGTCGGCAGCGCGGCGCGCTCGACCACGAGGTAGGCGAACAGCTCGTCGGCGACGCGCCGTTTGTGCGTCCACTCCGGGTCGGCGCACAGGGCGAGCCGCCGGGACACCTCCTCCAGCGGGGCCGAGCCGGCGGCGATCCGCGCGGTGATCTCGGCACGCCAGTCGCCGTCCGGCACGCCGTCCACCAGCAGCTGCCCGCCGTTGGCGCAGATCGCGTACTCGGGTATCCAACCCGGCGTCGGGCCGGGCAGGTTGACCCGCGCGTACTGCTCCGGCGTCCGGGTGGTGGAGGGGACGAAGCGGGCCTGGCGGGCGAGTTCGGCGAGCAGTCCGGCGGCCTCTTCGGTCATGTAGGACAGCGGTCGGCCCTGGTACGTCTCGACGCAGAGCAGCCGTGGCGCAAGCCGGTCGGGGACGTCCAGGGCGAGCGCCCGGTCGGAGTAGATCAGCGTCCGGTCGAGGTCGCTGGCCACCAGAACACCCATCAGGATTCCCTCCCCGAAACCGAGCCCGCAGCCGGGCCCGGAACAGCATGTGAAACAGAGCCGGAGGCCGGGTCCGCACCCGAACCGGCGGACCGTCCGTCGGCCCCGGTCGCCCCGCGGCTGTAGCGGGGGTGGATCAGGCCGACGCAGGTGTACGGCAGGTCGTCCACCTCCTCGACCTCGACGCCGCGCTGGGCGGCGAGCAGCCGGACGTGGTCCAGGTCCGCGCCGGCGCCGCGGCGGGCGAGGATCCGCCAGGGGACCCGGCGCAGCAGCACCCGGGTGGTCTCGCCGACACCGGGCTTGACCAGGTTGACGTTGTCGATGCCGTACTCGGCGCTGATCCGCTCGACGGCGGCCCAGCCGGCCCAGTCGGGCGCCCGGTCGGGGTCGTCGGACAGCCGGTCCGCACCCTCGACCGCCTCCGCGCGCACCTCCCCGAAGCACGCGGCCACGGCGTCCAGGAAGGCCGCGGAGACGTCGCTGCCGGCCAGCTCGGCGTAGTGCTTGGCGCCGTGGAAGTCGTTCGGGCCGATCAGGCCGGCCCGCAGGACGGTGCGCGAAACCAGCCCGGACACCGTGGAGTTGAGGCAGGCGGACGGGATCAGGAAGTCGTCCCGGGTGCCGTAGGTGCGCACGCAGCGGCCCGGGTCGGCGAGCACCGCGAGGTCCGGGTCGAAGCCGGTGCCGACCAGCGCGTCGGCGAGTTCGCGGGTGATCGCGCCCTTGCCCGTCCAGCCGTCCACGAACACCACGTCCTCGGAGCGGTGGTGGGCGGCCAGGTACCGCAGCGCGACGGGGTCGATGCCGCGGCCGCGGACGATCGAGACGGCGTAGTGCGGTACGGACAGCTCATGGGCGAAGGCCAGCCAGCGGCGGATCAGGATGCCGACGGGCGTGCCGGCCCGGGCGAGCGAGGCGAGCACCAGCCCGGGGCCGCGTTCGCGCAGGAGCGTCTCGGCGACGGTGCCGACGGCGAGCGCGATCCGGCGGGCGGAGCCGTGCAGCGCCTGGTGGAACAGCTCCTGGTAGCCGGGGCTGGGCTGGTACTCGACCGGCAGCGACTCGGCGTAGTGCGCGCCGCCGTTCTGGACGGCCTCCTCGCGCTCCTCGGTAGGGGCTTCCAGGGCGACCCCGGAGAGGTCCTTGAGCAGCCACGCCACCTCCTCGGCCCGGTACGAGGAGAACGCCGGCCCGTACAACGGGGTCGGCAGCAGCGACGAGGACAGCGGCGTCGGCACAAGCGTCGGCTCCGCGACCGCCGCGGCCCCGGTCACCGGCTCCGCACCCACCGGAGCCCCGCCGACCGGCCGGTGCGAGGGCAGCACCGCGAGCACCACCCGGTCGGTGACCTGCCGCAGCTGGCCGAGCAGCGCCCGCTCGCCCCGGTGCAGCGCCGGGGTGTCGGCGACGTCGTCGACCACCAGCACGACGGCGTCGAAGCGCCGCGCCGGGTCGCTGCCGGGAGCGACGTTGTACGCGTAGCGCTCGCGCGAGGCGTCGTCCTGCGGGTCGTCGTGGGCGGGGAAGGCCAGCCGGGTGCGGATGGCGTAGCCCGGGTCGTCGACCGCCAGGACGGGCGAGCGGGTGGTGGTGGAGTAGCGGACGCGGTCGCCGCCGAGCCGCTCGGTCAGGGCATCGGCCAGGCGCAGCGGCGTGTACATCAGCTCCTCGAAGCCGAGCACCAGCACCCGCTGCGCCTCGGCGGGCAGGGCGTCGGCCAGCTGCCCGGCGAGCCGGGGCAGGGCGGCGTCCAGCCGGGCGCGGTCGCGGGCGGTGAAGCCGTGCCGGCCGCCGTCCGGGAGGCCCGCGGGCCAGTCCAGCTCGACCCGGGCCAGCGGCGCGGGCTCGGCCGCATCAGGCGCATCGGCCACATCGGTCACATCTGTCACATCGGCCGCCCCGGGCGCACCAGCCGAACCGACACCGGCCACATCAGCCGCACTGGCCGCACCCACCGCACCAGCCGCCGGAGGCAGCTCGGCCGCCGCCTCCGCGATCAGCCGTTCGGCCCGCTCCAGCACGTCCGCGGGCAGCTCGACGCCCCCGCTCGCGGTGGCGACCAGGTCGAGCCGGACGCCGAGTTCGGCGGCGGCGTCGGTGAGCCGGTCCCGGTCGTCGGCCGAGCGCAGGTCGACCAGCGCGACCACGACGTAGTGGTCGCGCGGGTGCCGGGCGTGCAGTTCGCGGATCGTGTTGAGGATCGTCCGGCCGGTCGAGAACTCGTCGTCCACCAGCACCAGCGGCCCGTCGCCGGCGAACAGTTCGGGGTCGGCCGGGAGCAGCAGGTGCGAGGTGGCGTGCGAGTGCTCCTCCTCGAAGCCGCCGAGCGGCGGGATTCCGGGCACCGGGCGGCGGGTGGAGTGCAGGTAGGGGGCGTCGAGGCCGTCGGCGACGCTGTGGCCGAGGCCGGTGGCGGTCTCCGCGTAGCCGAGGACGACGGCCCGCGCGGCCGTTTCCTCGCCGAGCAGTCCGCGGACCCGGCGGCCGAGTTCGAGCCCGGCGCCGTGGACCACCGAGGGGCGCTGCGGCACGTGCTTGCCGAGCACGTTGGAGACGAGCAGGTGGGCGCGCTTGCGGTTCTCCCGGAGGGCCAGCCCGACGAGTTCGGGGAGGCGCTCGGAGCCGGTCAGCACGATCCCGGCCCGGTCGGCGACCCAACGGCCGGTCCACGTCTGGGGTGTTGCTGTCACTGCTGGTCCTGCCTTCGGTGGTGCGATGGTGCGATGGTCATGTCCGGCTCGTCGGGTCCGCTCCGCCGTACGGGACCGTCCTGCCGACCGTACGGGAACCGTCCTACCCGACCGTACGGATACCGTCCTACCCGCCGTTCCGGAACCGGAGGGAACGCCCCGGCCTCGGCCGCACGAACAGCGGGAACGCCCCGGCCCCGGCCGCACGCACGGCGCGGACGCCCCGGTTCCGGCCTCAGGCGCACGCACGGCGCGGACGCCCCGGTCCCGGCCTCAGGCGCACAGGCAGGCCGAGAGCAGCTCCGCGAAGCTGACGTCCTCACGGGCCACGCCGAACACCTCCGCCCGCAGCAGTATCCGCTCCGCCCAGGCCCGGTGCGGCCGGGCCTCGTTCATCTTGTTGGTGTACGCCGAACGCAGCACCCCGCCGCCGTCCTGCTCCTGGCGGAGGATGTCACGGGCGTCGCAGTACTCCTCGTGCGTGACCACGGAGAGGGCGTGCACGGCGGGCACGTGACTGGGGTGGATGCAGGTCTTGCCGAGCAGGCCGTTGGCCCGGTCGAGTTCGACCTCCCGGATCAGCCCGTCCAGGTCGTGTTCGATGATCCGCCGGCGGACCTCCTCGCCGGAGGCCCGGCCCGTCCCGACCGCGTCGGTGCCGAACGAGGCCTCGGTGAACGGGGTGCGGCGCAGCTGCGGCTTGAACATCCGCTCCTGCACCGGGAAGTACTCCCAGACCGGACCGGTGATGGTGTGCCCCGTGCCGTCCGCCCGGCCGAGCACGTTGACGACGTCCCCGATCACCGCCGCGACCAGCGCGACGTCGTACGCGGTGAGGTCGGGCGAGCGCCGCAGGCCGTACGCCGAGCAGAGGTCGGTGACGCCGAGGCGGACGGCGAGCACTCGCTCCCGGTACCCGGCGAGCAGCTCGGCGATGCCGAAGAGCTGTTCGCGCCGGGTCTCCAGGTGGGCCAGCTCGGGCGATTCCAGGACGGGCATGGCGAACAGCCGCCGCCCGGTGGCGGCCTCGGCGGCGGCGAGCGCGGCCAGGTACTCGGCGCCGTTCTCCGGGGTGAACTTGGGCAGGACGAACCCGCTGAGCAGCTCGACAGCCGGACCGAGCCGCTCGGCCAGGTCGGGAATCTGAGCGGCGGCACGGACTCTGATGAAGAGCAGTGGGTGACCTTGTGCGCAGTCGGTGAAATCCTTGACCAGGTCATTCAGCTGCTCGACCAGGTTCCGCTCCCCGGCGTCCACCTCGTGGTCGGCGATCGCGTCCTCCAGGCAGAGCACCATCGACACCACGCCCCGAGCCGCCTGCTTGCGGATGTCGGCGGCCAGTGCGGGCCTGGTGGCGGGGCTGTAGAGGGTGCCGCCGAGCGCGGTGGCGAGCACCCCGGGCTCGCTCTGCGCGGTGAACGTGCGCGGCTGCTCCAGGAAGAGCCGGCCGCGTACGTCCTCGGCGAGGTGGCCGAAATGGCGCAAGGTGCTCTCCTCCAGGAAGTGGACGGGCCTCCGGCCCCCTGCCGACGCTGCCCCTGCCGCCGGACGGCGTCCTCGGCGGCCGCCGACGGCCTCGTCGACCGTCGGACAGCCACGCCGACCGGCCGACACCCTGGTCAACCGGCCGACCGGGCGCCGTGGTTCCCCGGACGCGCCGCCGGTGGACGCCCCTCCGTCGAACCCCCGGGGCCTTCAGACCGCCCATCGTACGGACGGGATCCGGCCGCTCCCGGTTCCCCGGCACTGAACTCCCGGAACATCCCGGTCCACTTGGACGATCATGGGCCGGGCGGCGGCAAACCCCGGGAAGCGCAAGTCTTGGCAAAGTCCGCCTCGGCGCGAACCGGTCCGGTCACGTTGTCCGAAGGGGTGGCGAACGGGCAGGATGGTCCGCTATGACGCACGTGATGGCCAAGGGCGCCAACATCGCACTGCCGGCGGCGGCGGTCCGCGCCGTGCTGCGCTGGAGCGCCGCGCCCGGTGCGCCGGACGTGGACGCGTCCGCGCTGCTGCTCGGCGCCACCGGCAAGGTCCGTTCGGACGCCGACTTCGTCTTCTACAACCAGCCGCGCCACCCGTCCGGCCTGGTCCGCCACCTGCCCAAGCAGCAGACCTCCGGCGGCGCCGAGATCATCGACACGATCGAGGTCGAACTCGCCAAGCTGCCCGCCGACGTGGACCGCGTGGTGCTGGCCGGCTCCTCCGAGGGCGGGCCCTTCCGCGCGGTGCCGGGGCTGCGGCTGCTGCTGTTCGACGCCGCGGCCGGTGACAGCGCGCCCGCGCTGGCCGAGTTCGAGATCAGCGACGCCGAGAGCGTGACCGCGCTGGTCGCGGGCGAGCTGTACCGGCGCTCCGGGTCCTGGAAGTTCCGGGCGATCGGCCAGGGCTACACCTCCGGGCTGATCGGCCTGGCCACCGACTTCGGCATCACCGTCGAGGACGAGGCCGCGGGCGCGGCGCCCGACCAGGTGGCGGCCCCGGCGCCCGCCTCCACCGCCTCCCCGACCGGTGCGGTGGACCCGCGCAGCACCCCGCTCCCGGACCCGCGCTCGACCGCCGCCGAGCCGGGCACCTTCACCCTGGCCCCGGCCGTCCCGCCGACCCCGCCCCCGGCCGCCGCCCCGACCCCGGTCGGGGCCACCGCGGGCGCGCCGACGGCCGCCCCCGCCGCACCGACGACCCCGCCGCCGCCCACCGCCCCGCCGACCCTGCCGCCCCCGCCGGCCGCCCCGCCCACCGCGCCGCCGGGCCACCGGCCCGGGACCGGCTACGGCTACCCCCAGCAGCAACCCGGCACGGGGTACGGCTACCCGCAGCAGCAGCCCGGGACCGGCTACGGCTACCCGCAGGCCACCCAGCCGTACCAGCAGCAGTCGGGCACCGGGTACGGCTACCCCCAGCCGACCCAGCCCGTCCCGCCGCAGCCGCACCCGGGCAGCTACGGCTACCCGCAGCCGGGCACCGGCCAGCAGCCGCCCGTCCCGCCGCAGCCGCCGACGGCCCAGCCGACGAACGCGCAGCCCCCGGCGCCCACCGGCGAGGAGTTCGCGCTGCCGCCGCAGGGCCCGCAGTTCCAGCCCCGCTGACGCCCACCCGGGGTGGCGGCCGCCCGATGGCGGCGGCCCCGCCCCGGACCGCAGCCTCCCCGGGCCGGCAGCCGCCGCCCCCGGCCGACAGCAACCCCCGACCGGGCCGACAGGAACCCCGCTCCGGCGCCACCCGTCAGTCGCCGCCCGGCTGGCTCTTGTAGCCGCGCTGCCACTGCATCCCGAAGCCGTACAGCCGGTCGATGTCCGACTGGAACCCGTTGACGTACCGCACCTCGCGGCGCACCGTGAGCTGGTTGTCCCCGGCGTTCTCGATCAGCACCACCGCGCAGGAGCGCGCCGCCCGGGCCCGCTCCTCCAGCTTGATCTCGATCCGCGGGCCGGTCTGCGGCACGATCGTCACCACCGCCTGCGACTGCTCGAAGGCCGGCGTGCCGTCGTAGATGTAGACGAAGATCAACAGCCGCTTGAACTTGTCCTTCTTCTCCAGGTTGACGTACATCGTCTCGCCCGACGGCGCCCCGTACTGGTCGTCGCCGCTGAGCTTGACGTACGGCGCGTTCTGGAGGTCGCCGAAGAGGCCGCCGAGCGGCTGCACCACACCCGTGGACCCGTCGGAGAGTTCGTACATGCAGGCCAGGTCGAGGTCGACGTTCATCGCCTCGCTGCTCTGCGGAGAGTCCGGCTCCAGCGGGCTGAGGATCCGCGGGCTGAAGAACCGCTTGATCGTGTCCCGGGTGCTCGGCCGACCGGCGCCGGCCCGCATCGACCAGTGCAGGTTGACGTAGAGGTAGCCGGTGGTGGCGGCCGACCCGGTGATCGCGTGCTGCGGGGCCGACTTGGTGAGTATGACCTTGTGCTGACCGCCCGGGTTGTCGAAGGTGTAGCTCCGGTCCCCGCGCAGGTACTCCCAGATCGAGACCATCCCGTCCTCTCCCCCTGCTCCCGCCAGGCGATCTGACGGTCCGCCGACCAATGATCGGGCATCGGCCCGGCCGACGGATACCCCGTCCGCCCCCTCCCCTACCCCGTCCGGCCACCCACCCGCCACCGACGGGCCGACCACCGCACGCGCCGGCGCGCACGCCGGCGGGCACACGAACGGCCGCACGAGCAGCTGCACGACCGGGCGCCGCCGCCCGAACGGGCGACCGAGAAGCGGCCGACGGCCGACCCACCTCGACCGGGCACGGGCCCGCCGTCGACCGACCGCCGGGCGCACCATCGGCCCAACCGCCGGGCGCACCACGGGCGCACGGCAGGACACACAACCGGGCGCCACCTGCCGGACCACCAGGCGAACCACGGACGAACCCCGGGCGAACCGGTGGGTCGATTGGCCCCAGCCAGCCGCCCTCCCGTAACATGCCGCCCCTTCGGACGCGATATCGTCTAGCCGCACAGGTGTCCCGTCCGCCCCTGCGCGGGCGCGGTGGGCACACCGTGCGGCGACGAACGAACCGTCAGGCAGTGCCCGCACGGCGGGCCCTGACCGCCTGTGTCGCACTGTGAACCTGTCCCCTTCGGAAACCCGAGGCCCGACCCGCAATGAACCTGACCTCCATACAGCTGGTCTGGACCGTCGTCGGCGGCGCAGCCCTGCTGTTCGTCGCCGTCCTGATGGCGACGCTGCGTTTCAAGAGCTCGAAGAAGGACGAGGCCACCGACTCCTGGGAGCGCAGCGAGGAGCGCCGCCGCCGCAAGGAGATGATCTACGGGATCTCCTCGTACACGCTGCTGTTCTGCTGTGCCGGTGTCGCCGCCGCGCTGTCCTTCCACGGCCTGGTCGGCTTCGGCAAGGAGAACCTGGGCCTGGCCGACGGCTGGGAGTACCTCGTCCCGTTCGGCCTGGACGGCGCCGCGATGTTCTGCTCGGTGCTCGCCGTCCGCGAGGCCAGCCACGGTGACGCCGCGCTCGGTTCCCGCCTGCTGGTCTGGGTGTTCGCGATCGCCTCGGCCTGGTTCAACTGGGTGCACGCCCCGCGCGGCTTCGGCCACGCCGGCGCCCCGCAGTTCTTCTCCGGCATGTCGATCTCGGCGGCGATACTGTTCGACCGCGCGCTGAAGCAGACCCGCAAGGCCGCGCTGCGCGAGCAGGGCCTCGTCCCCCGCCCGCTGCCGCAGATCCGCATCGTCCGCTGGCTGCGCGCCCCGCGCGAGACCTACGCGGCCTGGTCGCTGATGCTCCTGGAGAACGTCCGCAGCCTGGACGAGGCGGTCGAGGAGGTGCGCGAGGAGCGCCAGGCGAAGCTGGACGCCAAGGCCCGCGCCCGCACCGCCGACCGCCGCGAGCGTGCCGAGCTGAAGGCCATCTCCCGCCAGGGCGGCGGCATGCTGGCCCGGGCCCGCGGTGGCCGCCAGGTGCCCGCCCTCACGGCTGCCGGAGACGGCCCGAGCGCTACGGAGCCTGCCCTAGCCGCGGAGTCCGACGCCACCACCCCGACCTCGCAGGCCTCCACCTCCTCGCTGGAGCCCGCCGCCCTGGACACCGGCCGCCGCCCCCGCGCCGCCGTCGGCTCCTCGTACTCCTCCTCGTACTCGTCCCCCTCGACGTACTCGTCCTCCTCGTACTCCTCCACGTCCTCCTCGTCCTCCTCGACCGACGCCCTCGGTTCGTCCCGTCGCAGCTCGTCCATCGACCTGACGGCCGACGACGACACCCTGGCGATGCCGAAGCTGGACTCGCTGGAGCGCAAGCTGCGCGCGATCGAGCAGCAGCTCGGCTGACCCGGCCGCCCGCACGACGCGAAACGGCCGCCCCCGGGGTTTCCCGGGGGCGGCCGTTTCGCGTGTCCGGCTCAGTTCAGGCGCTGTGTCCGGCGCTGTGTCCGGCGCTTGTCCGACTCTGTGTCCGGCTACGAGCCGACTACGTGTCCGAGCCGGCTACTTGCCCGACCCGACCAGCTCCGGCTCGTCCTCCGCGCCCTCGCGCCGGTTGCGCAGGATCGAGGAGCCGAGCGCGAGCCCGATGAAGGCGACGCCGATCAGGCCGGTGACGATCTCGGGGATGTGGTACTTGATCCCGACCAGCAGGATCGCCGCCAGCGCGCCGATCGCGTAGTGCGCGCCGTGCTCCAGGTAGACGTAGTCGTCCAGGGTGCCCTTGCGGACCAGGAAGACGGTCAGCGAGCGGATGTACATCGCGCCGATGCCGAGGCCCAGGGTGATCTGGAAGATGTCGCTGGAGATGGCGAACGCGCCGACGACGCCGTCGAAGGAGAACGACGCGTCCAGGACCTCCAGGTAGAGGAACAGGAAGAACGCGGCCTTGCCGGCGACCTGGACGACCGACTTGCCGGCCTTCTCGGCCTCCTCCTCGCGCTCGGCCTCGGCCTCCAGACCCGACTCGAAGATCGAGGAGAGGCCGTTGACCGCGAGGTAGGTGATCAGGCCGAGGACGCCGGAGAGCAGTACGGTCTCGGCGTGCTCGGCGGCGAAGAAGCGGGCGGCCAGCACCAGCGAGACCAGGGCGATGACGACGGACAGGGCGTCCAGCTTGCCGATCTTCTCCAGCGGGCGCTCCAGCCAGCTCAGCCAGTTGTGCTCCTTCTCCTCGAACACGAAGTCCAGGAAGATCATGAGCAGGAAGACGCCACCGAAGGCGGCGATGGCCGGGTTGGCGGCTTCCAGGTACTGGCCGTAGGTGAGGCCGTCGTGGGTCTTGTCGGAGTGCAGCGCCAGGTCGATGACCGTCGCCGGGTCGAGCTTCGCGGTGAGGCCGACGACCAGCAGCGGGAAGATCAGGCGCATGCCGAAGACGGCGATGAGCACGCCGACGGTCAGGAAGATCTTCTGCCAGTACGGGTTCATCCGCTTCAACACCGTGGCGTTGACCACCGCGTTGTCGAACGACAGGGAGATCTCCAGGATGGAGAGGATCAGCACGATGCCGAAGCCTTGGGCTCCCCAGAGAAGTCCGGCCGCGGCCAGGCCGATGGCGGTGATCGCGAACGACCAGCCGAATGTGCGGAGGAACACGGGAGTTGGCTACCTTTCGGGTTCTGGCCGTGCCGGGGGCGGCCTCGTCCCCGAGACGCCCTGACCGGGCCCCGCCCGGTCAGGTCACCCCCGCACTGCCCTCAGTTCTCATGATCGGGTCGGGTGCGATGGTCCGATTTCCGCCCTTACTGTACGTTCACCCCGAAGTCGAGCGCGATGCCGCGCAGGCCGGAGGCGTACCCCTGGCCCACCGCGCGGAACTTCCACTCGCCCGCGTAGCGGTACAGCTCGCCGAAGATCATCGCAGTCTCGCTGGACGCGTCCTCGGACAGGTCGTAGCGGGCGATCTCCTGGCCGTCGACCGAGTTGACGACCCGGATGTAGGCGTTGCGGACCTGCCCGAAGTTCTGCAGCCGCGGCTCGGCGTCGTAGATCGACACCGCGAAGACCACCTTGTCCGCCTGCGCCGGGACGAGGTCCAGGTTGACCAGGACCACCTCGTCGTCACCCGTGTCGTCGCCACCGGTGAGGTTGTCGCCCTGGTGCTCCACCGAGCCCTCGGGGCTCTTGAGGTTGTTGTAGAAGACGAAGTACTCGTCGCCGAGCACCCGCCCGCCACCGCAGAGCAGGGCGCTCGCATCGAGGTCGAACGGTGCGCCCGTGGTCGAACGGGCGGACCAGCCGAGGCCGATCTGGACCTGCGTCAGGTTCGGCGCGGCCTTGGTGAGCGAGACGTTGCCACCCTTGGCGAGCGTGACCACCATGACGTTCTTCCTCCCTTGCTTCTCCCGGGGCGCCTTCCAGGTGTAGTCCCCCGCGGCCCCGGCCGACCGGCTCCGGTCGGCTGAACTTCCTGAACTCACATCCTCGCAGCGCGACGGGCCCCCGCGGGACCGGGTCGGACGAACCTCGACCCGCCGGCACCCGCCCACCCGCACGACGCCCGAACTACCGCCCGGACAGCCGTGAAGGCGGCAACGGCGGCAGCGGCGGCAGCGACCGGACCAAGCCGGGGGGGGGGGGGGGGGGGGGGGGGGGGGGGGGGGCGCGGCGCCCCCCCCCCCCCCCCCCCCCCCCCCCCCGGCCGCCCCGGCCCAGGAACGGCAACGGCAACGGCAACGGCAACGGCAACGGCAACGGCCCAGGAACAGCGACGGCCCCGGCCGCCCGCCCGG
>NZ_JBIWNL010000006.1:119854-365587 GCF_044767225.1 Kitasatospora sp. NPDC101447 | reverse complement strand
ATTTTGCGGGTATGCCGGTTCGATCAGTTCGAACCGAAAATCGTTCGATCTGGCCACGTTGACATAACGGGAAACGTCGTGCAATCTTGGCTGAATAGTGACGCGAGGCACTTTTATCCATTCATGCGGGTCGTCGTGGAGGTGGCGAAAAGTGGGGTCCGAGATTCGGAGCGGCTATCTGGTCGCGGTGGTGGGAATCGACGGTGCCGGCAAGACGAGCCAGGTGGCACGGCTGGCCGAATGGCTTGAGGGACTGGGGAGCCCGACCCGGCTCTTCCTGAACCAGACGCAGCTCCCGGTCCGTCAGGCCTTGGACGCGATCGCCCGGGAGGACGGCTTCCCGGGACACCTGGACATGATCGGGGCCGACACGATCAGGCTCATTTCGGCCTGTGCGAAGCTGTCCGCGCTCGCTCCCGTCGGCGACGTCCTGAACACTCCCCGCGCGGTGGCGCTCGCGGACCGCTACACGGTCTGCCAGTACGCCGCCGTCCGCCTGCAGAAGGCGGACAACGAGGAATTCCTGCGGCGCCTCAACCGGGGCCTTCCGGAGCCCGACATCACCCTTTTCCTGGACGTCGAGCCGGCCGTCGCCCAGGAAAGGATCAGGCGCCGCGGAATCGACGAGGAGACGCTTGAGTTCCTCGTCGACTACCGGGAGGCCTACCGCTCCCTCCCGGAGTTCGACGATTTCGTCGTGGTCGACGGGAACGGATCGTTCGACGAGGTCCAGGAACTCCTCCGCAAGGAGATTCAGCGGGCCCTGCCGGAGGCGGTGGCCGCGTCCGCCGCGGTGTAGACGCTGAGGTGGGAACGGGAGTCGGCGGTGAACGGGCGCCGGCTCCAGTTCTCCCACCGGTCCTCCAGGCGCAGGCCCGCGCGCTCGGCCATCGCGTCGAGCTCCTGCGGCCAGCTGTAGCGCACCCGGGTCGGGTACAGGGCGAACCCGGCTTCCGTCACCTCCAGGTCGAGGGACTCCACGATCTGGGTCTGCGCGTCGTGCCGTGACACCTGCAGGAGCAGGCTGGCGGCGCCGAAGTCCTTCACCCGCAGGGCCGCCGGCCCGTCGAACTGCTCGGGCGCGGGCACGAACGCCTCGACGACGAACCGCCCGCCCTCGGCCAGGTGGCCGGCGACGGTACGGAAGCAGGCCTCCTGCTCCGCCGGGTCGTCGACCAGGAAGAGGGAGTTGAAGGCCACCCAGACCAGCGGGAAGGACCGGTCGAGGGCGAAGTCGGTCATGCTGCCCAGCACGCCGGTCACCCGGTTGCCCCCCGGCGCGCGGTCGAGCTCCGCGAGCATCTTGGGCGAGCTGTCCAGCCCGTGGACGGCGACCCCCTTCTCGGCCAGCGGGATCGCCAACCTGCCCGTACCCACCCCGAGTTCCAGCGCGGGACCGGCGCCGGCCAGCTCGGCGAGCAGGCCGACCGCCTCGGGCACGTCGTTGCGCCCGGCCACCTGCCGGTCGTACACCCCGGCCCGGGAGTCCCCGTACGAGGCCGCATCCCACCCCTGAAACGCGTTCACAGCACACTCTCCTCGATCGGCGTCTGCCGTCCTCCCGGCGGGGAGGACGGCAGACGAAGCGGGCTTGCCGACGGCTCTCAGGCCTCGACCTTCGCCAGGAACTCCTGCCAGCGCGTCTTCTGCGCCTCGGTGGAGCCCTCGCGGCAGACGTGGTCGCGCAGGTCCTCGTCCCAGGTGATGGGCTCCGGGTCCTTGTCCGCGAGCTTGGACATGCCGTCGAGCAGCGAGTTGTCCATGCCGGGCAGCAGCTCCGGGATCCAGTACGCGAGGTAGTAGAAGACGCTGCGCCCGGGGCTGAAGCTCGGGTTGCGGTTCTCGTAGTTCTCCAGGCTGAACGCCGGGTAGGCGCCGTCGCCGATCTTCTTCGGCACCTTCCAGATCGGGTAGCAGAAGGTGACGTCACCGATCTTGCGGAAGGGGGCGGGCAGCGGGAGCAGACCGCGGGAGACCCGCGCGATGTGCTCGGCGACGATGTCCTCCCGGTTCGCGCCGGTGGCGACGAACTTCATGCCGCGCTCGACGGCGTAGCGGGTGAGGACGCGGCGCAGCAGCCAGGTGCCCATGAATTCGAGGTCGGCGTCGGGGAAGTACTCCCGGAACACCTCCTTGACCGAGGCGAGGTCCTTCAGACCGGACAGTCGCGCGGTCTCCGACTCCTCGACGACGTTCAGCTCGATGCCGTGCGCGGAACACAGCGCGCGGGCGTTGTCGACCTGGGCGTCCCAGTCCGGGATGCCGAGCATCATGACCGGCACCACGCGCTCGGGCTCGAAGTAGCCGGACTCCATCAGGGTGGAGAGCAGGACGTTGGAGTCGCCGCCGCCGGACGTCCCGACGACCAGGCCGTTGCTGCGGTCGCCGGGCCACTGCTTCAGCACGTCCGTGACGCTGGCCCGGACGAACTCGAAGCACTCCGCGGCGGACATCTGGGTGTGCACGCGCTGGAAGGCGCCGCTGTCCTCGGTGGGGAAGGTCCACTCGGTGGTGGCCTCGTCGTGGAGCCGCGCGCTGGAGGCCTCCACGCCGAGCAGGCCGGGAAGGTTGATGTTGCGGGTGACCCGGGCGAACACCTCACCATCGCCGCCGGCGTCGCCGGGGCGGGCCGTGGACGCGGGAACGAAGACGGCCCGCCGGTGCCCGTCGCCCCCGTGGCCCTCGATCCGGTAGGTCCACACCGCCGAGAGCGGGATTCCGTACAGCCGCAGCAGTGCGCCGACGGTCGGTGCGCTCTCGTGTTCCAGGAGGTACTCACCGTGGTTGGTCTGCAACCGGACTCGCATATGCCGTTCCGTTTCGTCAGCGGGTGGATCATCGTCAATGCAAGTGCCGCTGGTGAGGCGCCGAAGCGCCTCACCAGCGGTCTCAGGACACCGAGGAGTCCCGATGAGTGGCTACGGTCAGCCGGTGGCGACGATCGAGTTGCAGCAGGCGACGGACTCCAGGCCGCTGTCCGTCGTGGCCGCGTCGCGCGCACCGAGCACGCCCAGGTTCAGGGCCGCAACCGGCTCGAACTCGACGAGAACGGCAGCCGGGGCGTTGACCAGACCAAGTTCGGTCTTCATGGTTCTCAGCTCCTCTCTAGTTGGATGGTGCATCCGTCAACCGCGCCTGGCGGCGCGGCTGTTCATGGGGGCGTCAGGACGCCCGGTAGGGGAGGAAGACGGGCTCGGGGTCCGGGGCGCCGGGGCGCAGCTGCCCCTCGGCCTGCTCGGCGATCCGCCGCGCGATGTCGCGGCAGTCGCCGATCCGGCCCTGGCGGGCCCGTTCCCGCATCTCCCGCGCCTCGGGGAACTCGCTCTCGGGCAGCTCCCACAGGGAGCGCTGCATGGCGGTGTCCATGGCGCCGGGGGAGACGCAGAAGGCGCGCAGTCCGGCGGCCCTCTCCTCCGCGGCAACGGCTTCGGTGAGGCGTTCCACCGCGGCCTTGCTTGCCGAGTACGCCGCCCAGCCCGGGCGCGCCGAGCGCGCCGAGCCGGCGGTGAGATTGATCAGTACGCCGGCGCCCGGACGGCTGCGGACGTGTCCGGCGAAGACGGAGCTTCCGTTGATCACGCCGAGCAGGTTGGTGCCGAGGATCCGGTTCCAGCGCGCCAGGTCGCCGTCCGCGACCCGGAACACCTCCATGACGGCGGCGTTGTTCACCCAGACGTCTATCCGGCCGTGCCGGTCGACGACGGATTGCGCGAATTCACGCACCCGCTGCTCGTCCTGTACATTCACCGAAGCATGTTCCGCCAAACATTCCGAATTTTCGGAAGGAATGCTCCGCGATGCTCCGGCCACCAGGAATCCGCGTTCTTCGAATTCTGAGCAGAGGGCTCGACCGAGACCGCGACTTGCGCCGGTGATCACACAAACTGGCTGGTCAGAGTCGTTCGACATCAACACTAACCCCCGTTGTGTGATGAATTAAGCGCGACTTGGCAGGTATTCTCGGTGAAGCGGAGACATCGCTCCGAAGCTTCTCCCGGATGCTGCTCCCGAGTGTTTCACCCGGGCTGCTTCCCTTTGCCTCGAATGAGTCTAGGACGCTCTCCGCGGCGGCGGCAAGAGTTTCCCGGTGCTTTTCTCGGAATATTCCCGGCGGATCCGCAAGGTTTATAGTCGAAGAATCCGGAGAATGCCGCCGAAGCCGCTCAGGGACGGGACGGCCCGGCTGCGTCCACGATGCGCCGGCGCTTCCCGTTGCGGCGCACCTCACGGAGGACCTTCCGGTAGAAGGCCGGATAGCTGACCTCGGAGTGTGCGGCGTACCGCCGGGCGAGCGGATGCCGCTCGGCCAGTCTGTTGACGGGCACCACCATCGCCGCATGGTGCTCCACGTGGAAGTTGTTGCCGTTGGTGAACCAGCGGCTGAACCTGCTCCCGCTGATCGTCCGGGTGTTGCGCAGGACGTCCGTGCTGCCGCCGGTGTCGCACAGGACGTGCTCGGGGAGCTCCAGGAAGAAGTGGATCGGGATCGAGAGCAGGAGTGGGAGCCCCCACAGCAGCAGCACGGCTCGGCCGTGCCCCAGGCCGGCCGCCGCGCCGGCCGCGAGCACCGCGACGCCCAGCAGACGGTACTCGCCCATGACGTGGCGTCTGGCGCGTTCCCCGATCTGCCCCCGGGCGTACGTCCACGTCCCCGCGCAGCTGCGGGCGACGTCCGCCGCGACCTGCACCAGCCGGCCCGGATCCCCGGCGCCGCGCAACAGGGCGCTCCAGGTCAGCGGTGCCCGTGGGTCGAAGCCGAAGAACTCGCTGTCCTGCGCCGTGCCCAGGTACCTGTGGTGCTGCAGGTGCTGGACCCGGTAGTGGCTGTAGGCCGAGAGGAGGGGAATCCCGATCAGCACGCCGACCGGCCGGTGCGGCGCGGCGCTGCGGAAGGCCGAGTGGTGCAGGCACTGGTGCTGCAGCTCCACCAGGTGCGTGTACATCGCGGCCAGCAGGATGACCCCGCCGGCCGCCGCGGGTCTCCAGCCGCTCAGGGCGAGCCATCCGCCGAGACAGCAGAGGGCGACTGCCGCCGCCAACTTGCCGACGAAGACGAACTCGTCCTTGCGCGACACTCGCGCCCGCTCGAACAGTAACGCCGACGCGCCCCTGCTGGTGTCCACGTCACTTCCCCCGTCCACGCCGCCTCCCCCGTCCACGCGACCTCCCCGGTTTCCGCCTCCCGGCCCGGCGCTACTCCCAGGCCACGGTGGTCTCGTCGGGATCGGTCCGGTAGACCTGACGACCCGTCAACGAGTTGACGATCCGTGCGCTGCGCCAGGCCACCAGCGACAGCAGCGTGTCGTTGATCCCGTGGCCCGCCTCCGAGAACCCCTGGCTGTAGACCCGCAGTGCCGCCGGTCCGTCGAAGTCCACCGAGTAGTCGGCGTTCACCTCGAACATCCCGTCCCGAAGCGCGAGTTGGCCCTGAATCGGCTTGAGGTACTCCGGGATCCGCTTGTGGTAGCCGGTGCAGAGGATCAGCAGGTCGGCCGGCACCGACTCGGTGGTGCCGCGGTTCCCGTCGTGCAGGGCCAACCGGTACCCGGGCCCGTCCTGCGTCAGGTCCACGGCCCGGCGCGAGGTGAGCAGACGGTGCGGCATCCCCGCCCGCAGCACGTGGTCGAGGTGGTAGAGGCGGCGGTAGACCGCGCCGAGCAGCTCGTCCGTGATCCCGTCCCCGCCGGCGTTCAGCTGCTCGGTGACCAGCTCGCCGCGGCGCCGGGCCGACAACCCGTGGAAGTACTCGGCGTACGCCGAGGAGAACCACTCGTTGGTGAACGGTGAGTCGTCCAGGGGCTGGAAGCCGGGGCCGCTGGAGGTCCAGGTGAGGGAGGCGGGCAGCGCGCGCTCGTCGGACAGCAGGTGGTGGACGACCTCGGCGCCGCTCTGACCCGCCCCGACGACCACGACCCGGCGGCCCGCCCACTCCGGGCGCACCCGGGTGAAGTCGCTGCTGTGCAGCACGTTCCTGCCCTCGTACGCCTTGGCGAAGGACGGCAGCCGCGGTTCGGCACCGGAGCCGACGGCGATCGCCCGGGTGCGGTGGGTCTCGCCGCCGGCGCAGGTGATCTCGAAGCGGTCGCCCGAGAGCGCGACGGATTCGACGCGGGTGCCCCACCGCAGCGAGGGCAGCTGCGCCGCCGCCCACTGGTAGTACTGCTCGAACTCGCGCCGCGAGCAGCTCAGACCGTTGGCCTCCAGGAACCGGAACGCCCTGCCCTCCTGGACGATGAAGTTCAGGAAGGAGAACCTGCTCCTCGGGTCGACCAGGGTCACCAGGTCGCGGAAGTGCGTGACGGTCAGCTGCGAGTCGGAGAGCATCAGCCCCCGGTGCCACTCGAAGCCGGGCTTGTCGTCGAGGAACAGCGTGCTCAGCTCGGACAGCGGCTCGGTCAGGGCGGCGAGGCTCAGGTTCGCCGGCCCCACACCGATTCCGATCACGTCGTGGTCAGGCATCGTGGATCTCTCCCTCGGGGACGGCGGCGGGGCGGCTGGGTGCTGCGCCCGGGCGGCCGGGCGCAGCGGTGGGGCGGTCGGATGCTGCGGCCGCGACCTCCGCGGTGGCGGCTGGGCGTGGCGGCCGCTGGCTCACCGCCAGTACTCGTTCTGGATGCCGGCGATCCCGGCCATGAGCGTGGCCTCGTCGGGAGCCCTGAGCACGTACGAGTCGAGGAAGTCGGTGGAGTGCCGCACCCCGCCCCGCCCGTTCCCGGCCCCGTGGTGCTCGATGTGCTCCACGACGCCGAGGTCGGCGAACCGCCCGGGGTCCACTCCGCGGGCTTCACCCCCGCCGGGGTAGAACGCGATGAAGCCGCAGGTCCCGGTGGCGGGGCCGGTACCGAGCGTCACCGGAAGCCCGGCGTCGAGGCGGATCTGGGTCTCGACGATGTTGAACCCGTACTGCCACTGGATGACCGGCGGAATGACCCCGCCCGGGGGGCGGCCGGCGACCTCGCAGAAGACGAGCTCGTCGGAGTCCGTGCGGAACAGCTCCAGGTGCGTGGTGCCGTCCTTGAGGCCGAGAGCGGCCAGGACGGACGCGTTCATCGCGCGGATGCGCCGCAGCAGGTCCGGGTCGTCGACCAGGACGGTGCCGAAGACGCCGCCCGGCGAGTAGCCCGCAGGGTCCGTCAGATAGGTGCCGACACTGGCGAACCGGATCTCGCCGTCCACGACCACCGAATCGCAGTGGTAGATCCGGCCCTTGACGAACTCCTCGATCTCGTAGTGCGAGCCGGACAGGTCCAGGCCCGCCACCACCGCGCGTGCCTGGTCGAGGGAGTCCACCATGTACAGGTCCTTGGCGGCGAGCCCCCACCGGCTCTTGATCACCTTCCGGCCGGTGCTCCAGTCCACCCGGTCGAGGTCCGTCGGCCGGTCGAGCGCCGCGAAGGCGGGCAGCGCGGCCGCCCCGGCCTCCCGGATGACCTCCTTCATGCGCAGCTTGTCGCGGAAGCGCACCGCGGTCTCGTAGTCCATCCCGGGCAACGAGAACGTCGAGCGCATCTCCGCCGCGAGCAGCACGGCCCGCTCGTGCACGGCGATGACCCGGTCGATGGGGTGGTGGCGCAGGGTCCAGGAGCAGAGGTCCCGCCAGCGGTCGAAGTCCTCGGTCTCGCAGACGGCGACGTGGGGAAGCGGGTGGTCCGCGAAACCGTCGAGTCCGCCGTGGGCCCGGTAGCGGGTGACCAGGTGGATGTCGACCTCGGTGACCGGCAGGATGTGCGCGCCGCCCCGGCTGAAGTGCGAGTAGTGGTGCTTGTTGATGAAGAGCGCGGCCGGCTTGCTCATCGCCCCGCCTCCCCGGCGTTCCCCGCGGCGCACGGTTCTGCGGGGGTGGGCGGCCCGGCGGCGGACGGTGGTGCCGGGACGGCGAGCGGTCGGCGCAGCGAGCTGCTCATCAGGTCGAAGCCCGTCAGTCGTCGGATCAGGTCGTTCTCGTCGTCGGTCCCCGTGCCGTGGCTCGCGGTGAGGATCCGCACGCCGCCGTCGCGCAGGGCCAGGCGGACGAGTGCGGGGCCGGCCGGCAGGCCCGATGCGTCGAGCAGTCCCGTCAGTGCCGCCAGTGCCGGGCCGTACTCCTCGGGCGGCAGCGCCCGCTCGGGGAGCACCTGCTCGGGCCGTGTGGGGGAACCCCCCTCCTCCACCGCGGCGACCCATCGGTGCGCCCCGTCCGTCGTGAAGGTGTGGGCGCGCAACACCCGCTCCCCGTCGCCGACTTCGGGATCACCGGCCGCGGCCAGGGCCTTCACCGCGTCGACCGGCGTGCCCGGGGTGCCGAGCAGGGCATTGGCCGTCGCCGCCGCCAGGGCTCCGGCCCCGGTCAGCGAGAGGACCGTCACCGGGTTCAGCGGACGCAGTACGGTGTCGACGAAGTCGGTGAAGTAGGCGGGGTCGGCTGAGGGCCGGGTCTCGAAGTCGACCGAGTAGTAGTCGGTCTCGTCCCCGGCCAGCTCGTGCACCGGTGAGCCGGGCCGCTGCACCAGGGCGACGCGGCAGCCCAGAGCGTGCGCGGCGCTCGCCACGGGCGCCGTCGCATCGATCAGGACCACGGTGCGACCGTCGGCCTCCCCGGCTGTGCTCGCCGCTACCATGTCGTTCCCCCGATGCTGTCGTCGATCCCGTCGTCGGCCCCGTCGCCGATCCGCTGTCCGGCTGCGCCCCCGCCCCCGCCCCCGGTGGGGGGCCCGTCGCCGATCCCGCCGACCGGGTCCGCGGCGAAGTGCGCGGCCTCCTCCCGCACGCCGGCCAGTTCCCAGTCCTCCCGGCTGCGGACGTACCGGGGGTTCTCGGCGACGATCGACTCGGTCGTCGTCCGGCCGTCGGCCAGCCGCCAGCGGACCGTCCCGGTGACGGGGCCGGCGAGCTCGGCGGCGAACGCCTGGCAGGCGGAGCGGAGTCGGCCGAACCACCGGCCCTCCACCGCCTCGCGCACCCAGAGCTGCTCCAGGTGCAGCTTCTCCCTGAGCGTCTCGGCGTCGAGGGTGGCGGTTTCGAGGTGGCGGTGCGAGGCCATCAGCAGCCAGGCCGCGGGGGCCTCGCGCACTTCCAGGACCTTCGCCCCGCCGGGCAGGTGCTCCAATCCGGTGTGCCGGCCGAGTCCGTGGGCGCCGACGATCCGGTTCAGGGTGCCGATCAGCTCGACCAGGTCCATGCGCCGGCCGTCGACGGCCACCGGGACACCGGACTCGAAGGCGACCTCCACCGTCTCCGCTCCGTCCGTCGGCCGCCGGGCGGTCCAACGGAAGCAGGATTCCGGGACCTGGTGGTTCTCGGGGTCGTCGAGGATCCCGGACTCGAACTCCCGGCACCACAGGTTGGAGTCGGCACTGGCCGAGCGTTCCGCCATCTCCTCCAGGCCGATGGCCCGCAGCTCCTTGGTCTTCTTCTCGCGGTGCACCGGCTCCAGTTCGTACGGGCTCCCGAACCGGCCGCGGAACCCCAACTGGTCGAGCGCGCCGTTCAGTCGGCGCAGGGTGTTCTGCGAGCGGTTGGCCGTGTGCAGGATGACCTCGGCGCCCAACTCCTCGGCGGTGCGCAGGGCCGCGCGGGCGAACAGCGGCCGGCTCAGCGAGGAGCTGATGGGGTACGAACCCAGGTAGACGGCGTGCGCGGCGATCGCCGGAGCGACGAACTCGCGGGCGAACGCAGCGCGTTCGTCGAGAACGTGCAGTCGGACGCCGAGGCTGTCGGTGATCCGGCCGAGCTCCTGCCGGCTCTCGTCGCCGCCGACGTCCACGCTGACGGCGTGGACGTCGGTGGCCCCGGCCTCCACCAGCCGGTACAGGAGGTAGGAGCTGTCCAGGCCGCCGCTGAACAGCGTCACGACAGGGCGCCGCCAGTCGACCTCGCGAGGTGTGATGTCGCGAAAGGAGCGCACTGTCCTCGTTCTCACGTCACGTCCTTCTGGTTCAGCCGCCGGGGAAGGGGTGGTGTCCGCTCGCGAAGAGCAACCGAAAGTCGAGGTCGACACGGGAAGCGGTTCGCCTGGAGCCCCGAGAGGTCCGGAACGCCCGGGACGGGTCGACTCCTCAGGGGGGGCTTGCGTACACCGACTGACGAGGGGAAAGCGCCGCCTGAAGCGCCCTCTGGAGAGCCCTCTGAAGTGCTCTGCTGTGCGTCCGGATGGAATGCTCGATGATCAATTCGCGGCGTTGAGCATAGGCAGACCCGGCTTTGGGAGTCAACAGATCTATGTGAGAACGGAGTTGGCCAGGGGGTGGTCGACCGCAAAGCTGGCGCATGGGACGGAAACTCGCCAAAGCGGGGCAGAGCTGGGGTGTTCACCGGCTCCGCACGGTTCTGTCACGCCTGCCCTGTCGGGCGATGCTTGACATGTCACTGCAGGCGTGGTCATGATGGGTGCGATCTTGCTCGGGCTCTGGTTGCTTTCACCAGCCCGAGTGCGTCAGTCGAAACCGGGGGGTTCGAGTGAGGTGCATTTCTCTGCTCTGCTCGAATTCCGTCCCCGCTTCGGCCGGGCTCTCCGACACACCTTCCTTATCCCCGCACCGTGACCGCCACCGGCGGCACGGTGCTTTCGCGTGGCACGTCGGAGGTGCACTGTGACCGGGAATCCCGCGCCCGCCGGCCGGACGTCGGACAGCAGGGTGCTGCGCGTCCTCATCGCGTCATCGGTGCTCTCGAAGGTCGCCGACTGGCAACTGGGGATCGTGGTCCCGCTGGCCGTGCTGACCGAGTCCGACTCGGTGGCCATGTCCCTGGCCCTCTTCGCACTCCGCGGCGTGAGCTACGTGGCGTCCCCGTTCGTGGGATCGGTCATCGACCGGTTCGACCGGCGGACGGTGCTGGTTCTGGGGCTCCTCCAGCAGACGGTCTGCCTGGCCGTGCTCGCCCTCACCCTCTCCAGCCCGCCGGCCGTGGCGCTCCTGGTCCTGCTCTCCGGCGTGGGCAGCGTGGCCTGCACCATCACCGGCCAGTTCGTCCTCATCCCGTTGCTGATCAGCGCGCCGGCCCGTCCCACGGCGGTCGCCAAACTGAACTCGGCGGTGGAGCTGTCGAAGGTGATCGGCCTGCTCCTGGGCGGCGTCGGCTTCGCGGTCTTCGGCCCGTCCGTCGCCTGTCTGTGCATCGCCGGCCTGTACGTGCTGGCAGCCCTGGTGGCCATGGTCCTGCCGAGGGTCGCCGCCACCCAGACCGTCATGGAACTCCGCCGTGACCTCGCGGTCGGATTCCGCTGGGTGGCGAAGCGGGACATCCTCTGGCTCGTGGTCACCATGTCGCTCATCAACATCTCGATCGGCCAGCTGGAGCCGGCACTCATCGCCGAGTTCGCACGTCAGAAGGTCAACACGAGCGTCATCTCGATGCTGATGGCCACGGGGCTCTTCATGGGGGCTGTCGCCAGCCGGTTCGCCCCTTCCATTCTTCCCCGGTGGAGTACGGAACGGCGCATCCTGGCAGTGCAGGTCGCAGCATTCGGAGGCCTCGCGCTCGTCGCCGTCCCCGTTCTCCCGGTGCGCATCGGTGGATTCATGGTGGAATGCTTCGCCGTCGCGGTGAGCAATGTCGCATCCATCACCTATCGGCAGGAGGCCATTCCTCCCGAATTCGCCGGCCGGGTGAATGCGACCATTCGCATGTTCATCACGGGTGCGGTGCCGCTGTCCGGCTTCCTGTACGCCTGGGCGAGCCGGTTCGACGGTTACTACCAATGGCTGCCGACCCTGGCCCTGTGGGCGATCGCGATCGCGATCTGGGCCGTTTACACCAGGCGCCGGGAAAGGGACGCCGTCCTGATTCCGGTCCCGCAGTGACCACGAACCGCACTTCCCCGGTTCATGAACCGCACCGTACGAATCGGACTGTAGAGGTGGCGCGTTGGAGATCGTCGAACAGGACCACCTCGTTGTCGCTTCGGTCGACCTCGAAGAAGCCGAGGAACGGGCGTGGGAGAGGGCGGGCGCGGCCGTCGACGTGGTCCGGCTGCTGGACTCCGAGGGCGTGCCGGACGGCGTCATCGCCCGACTGGGCTTCATCGCACGCCCACGGTGGCTGAACTGGTGCGCCCCGGTTCTCGGCTCCGAGGAGGAGTTCGCCGACGGGCTCTCCGGCACCGAACGCCGGAACATCCGCCTCGGCCGCCGCTTCGTCCAGGAGTACGGACTGCGGCTGGGAGTCCGGCCCGGCCTCACGGCGGACTACATGGACGACTTCCTGGCCGTCTACGACCAGCAGATCGCGGACATGCCCCGAGGGAAGAACTTCGCCCGCCGCCACCGGGACCGCCTGCTCGCGGCGGCCGACGAGCACGTGAACGTGAGCCTGTGGGAGGGCACCACCCTGCTCGCCGGCTCGATCTGGTGGAAGCGGCCCGGGCTCTCGGTCCTGCAGATGCGCTTCTCGGCCGCATCGCCCGGAGCGCGGTCCGGCCGCGCGCTGCGCGCGCTCTACGCGGAGGCCATGGCGTACGCCCGCGGGCAGGGACTGACCTACGTCTCCCTCGGCAACGACCCTGCGCTCTTCGGGCACGTCGTGCAACCGGGACTGTTCACCTTCAAGAGCCGCATGGGCTTCACGCCCGTGCCCTCCGAACTCCTCGACCCGTCCCTCGCGGGCGAGTTCGCCGACCGCATCCTCACCCTGCGGTCACTGCCCGACCCGTCTCTCCTAGTCACCTGGGGAGGCCACCGCGGACACCCGCCGGCCTGGCCCGATGCGGTGCGGGGCGGCATCCACGACCTCCTCGTCCTCACGGACTCCCCGCACGACGAACTCCTCGCCCGGTTCCACGGGTCCGGATTCCGCCGGTCGCGGACGCTCGCCCCGAACGCCTCCACTCCCTGACCCGCGCCGCCGCCCTCAACGCCTCCGACATCGCCTTCGACGGACGCCTGTCAGCCGGACGGGCGTAGGCCACCCGGCCCACGCCCGCCAGGAAGATCAACACCTAGCCCAACCGGGTGCCGTACACCTAGATCGAGATAGTCCCCCGGCGGGCGGGGGTGGGTCAGGCGAGGGTGGTGACGGCGGTCTTGACCTGGCTGCTGATGGTGCCGGGGAGGGGGACGTAGCCCTTGTCGCCGATGGCCTTCTGGGCGTCGTCGCTGATGGTGTAGGTGAAGAAGGACTTCAGGGTGTCGAGGCTGTCGGGCTTGTTGCCCTTGTCGCAGACGACCTCGTAGGTGACCAGGACGATCGGGTAGGCGTTGTCGGCCTTGGTGCCGTAGTCGAGGGAGAGCGCGAGGTCGCCTTCGGTGCCCACGACGGTGGAGGTGGCGAAGGTGTTGGCGGCGTTGGCGGCGGTGGCCTCGACGGGCTGGGCGGCGCCGGTGGAGATCTTCGCGGACTTGAGGTTGTTGATCTGGGCGTAGGACAGCTCGACGTAGCCGATGGAGTTGTCGACCTGCTTGATCTGGGCGGAGACGCCGGCGCTGCCGTTGGCGGACTGGCCGCCCGTGCCCTTCCAGGCCTTGTCCGGGGCCGCGGGCCAGGCGCCGCCGGAGGTCTTGGCGAAGTACGAGGTCAGGTTGTACGTGGTGCCGGAGTCGTCGGAGCGGTGGAAGGACTGGATCTCGGCGTCCGGCAGCTTGGTGCCCGGGTTGAGGGCGGCGATGGCCGGGTCGTTCCACTTGGTGATCTGCGAGTTGAAGATCTTGGCGGCGGTCGGGCCGTCCAGGACGAGGTTGTCGACGCCGTTGATGTTGTAGACGAGGGAGACGAGGCCGCCGACCATCGGCAGGCCGATCGCCTTGCCGCCGGTGCAGACCGCCTTGGAGGCTTCGACGTCGGCGGGCTTGAGCACGTAGTCGCTGCCGGCGAACTGGACCTTGCCCTGGGTGAACTGCTGGATGCCCGCGCCGGAGCCGCCGCCGCTGTAGTTGATGGTGGTGCCGGGGCAGGCGGCCGAGTACGTGGTCTTCCACAGGTCCATCGCGTTGGCCTGCGCCGTGGAGCCGGCGCCGAGGAGCGTGCCGCCCTTGCCGCAGGTCACCGAGGGGGTGCCGCCGGTGGCCGCGGAACCGTTCGCGGTGGTGGTCCCCGTCTTGTTGTCGTCGCCGGCGCACGCGGTGAGCGACAGGGCGCCGGCCAGCGCGACCGCGCTCAGGCCGAGGGTGGTGGCGGACCGGCGGTTGCGCTGGAGCATCGGTGGTTCCCTCTCGTTGACACAGCATCGTCGACGGGGTCCCGTCGACGGGGTTCGACGGCCGTGAGCGGAAGGAACGTCGACAACCGAGGTGAACGCAGCTTCCGTCCGCACGTGAATCCTCGGTGTCGGGAAGGCGGACGGAGGGCAAAGCCGCGGCGTGTCGGGCTTATGACAACAGCATTGACGTGTTTCGGCGTCACCGGTTTCATGACTCGCACCTTCCGCACACGCCTTCCCGGCGCGTGCGCCCCCCTCACACGTGCTTCCCCCACACGTGCACCCCCACGACCTAGGCGGTGATCCGTTGGCATCGACGGTGAAGGACACGGGCAGCGGCCCGAGAGCGAGCGCGAGCAGTTCCCACGTCGCGATGCGACAGTCCCTCGGCCTGCTGGACGGCGCGGTGATCGCCGCGTCCAGTACGGCCGCCACCAGCAGCATCGGGATCGGCCTGGGCCTGATGGCCGGCGTGGTCGGCCTGCACCTGCCGGCGATCATGCTGCTGGCCTTCCTGCCCGTGCTCGCCATCGCGGGCGGGTACGGGCGGCTGAACGCGGTGGAGCCGGACGCCGGCTCCAGCTACCGCTGGGTCGGCCGCACCCTCAGCCCCTGGCTGGGGTTCCTCACCGGATGGGTGAACACGGTCGGCACGGTGGTGTTCATGGCGTACACCACCACCGTCACCGGCTCGTCGGTCATCCAGCTGCTCGGCGAGGCGCACCTGCGCAGCGTCGCCGGCCTGCGGCTGGACGCGGACTCCACCGTCCAGTGCACCCTGCTCGGCCTGGTCATCCTGATCGGCGCCGCGCTGGTCGCCGTGCGCGGGCTCGACATGGCCGCCCGGCTCCAGAAGGCACTGCTGGTGTTCGAGTACGCGGTGCTGCTCGGCTTCTGCGGGTACGGGCTGTTCGCGGGTGACCAGCCCTTCTCGCCGCAGTGGTTCAACCCCTTCGACATCCCGTCCTTCGACGCCGTCGCGCAGGGCATGGTGCTGGCGGTGTTCTGCTACTGGGGCTTCGAGTCGGTGTTCAGCGTCGGCGAGGAGGTGCGCGACCCCCGCGACGCCTCCCGGGGCGGCATGATCGCCCTGGTGGTGATGCTGCTGCTGTTCCTGCTCGCCGGCACGGCCTTCCAGCGGGTGCTGCCGATGGACGAGCTGGCCGACAACGGCGCGCACGGGCTGACCTACTTCGGCACCAAGCTCGCCCACCAGCCGCTCGCCGCACTGCCCTTGATCGCACTGATGTTCTCCGCGGTGGCGTCCCTGCAGTCCTCGGTGATCCCGACCGCCCGCGGCCTGTACGCGATGGGCCGCGACCGGGTGCTCGGCCCGGTCTGGACCCGGCTGCACCCCCGGCACGCCACACCCGCCGTCGGCACCCTGCTGATCACCGGCGTCGCCGTCGCCCTGGCCCTGGCCTCGATCGCCATCCCGACCGTCAACGACCTCATCTCCGCCGCCGTCAACGCGATCGGCGTCATCGTCGCGCTCTACTACGCGCTCACCGCCGTCGCCGCCGCCGTCCGGTTCCGCGGACTGCTGCGCACCGACCCGGTGCAGGGACTGCGCGCGGTGGTCGGCCCGCTGCTGGGCGCGGGCGCGTTGCTCGCCGTCGGCGGCTACCTCGCCTGGACCTTCTACGACTCCACCGACCACTTCGAACTGGCCGCCGACAACGGGTGGTTCGAGCTGACCGTGGTGACGCTGATGATCGTCACCGGGCTGCCGGCGGCGGCCTGGGCCCGCTGGCGGCGGCGTTCGCCGTACTTCCCGCAGAACGAGCCGACGGCGTGCGACGCGCCGGCCGCGCAGGAGGCCTAGCGTGGGCGAGGGTGAAGGCGAAGGCGAAGGCGAGCGCGAGGGCGAGGGCGAGGGCGGAAGGCGAAGGCGCCGGAGCCGGAAAGCCCGCAACGACACACCGTGCAACACGAGAACGGAGCACCACCCATGACCGAGGCCGATCTGGTCTTCACCCGCGGACCCGTCCACACCGGTGACGCCGCCCGGACGAGGGCGACCGGCCTGGCGGTGGTCGGCGAGCGGATCGCCGCCGTCGGGCACGACGAGGTCCGGGAGCTGATCGGGCCCAAGACCGAGGTCGTGGACCTCACCGGCAAGCTGCTGCTGCCCGGCTTCCAGGACGCGCACATCCACGCGGTCTTCGGCGGAACGGAGTTGGCCACCTGCGACCTCACCGGGACGGTCGGCGTCGCTGACTACCTGGAGCGGATCCGGGCGTACGCGGAGGCGAACCCCGGGCAGGAGTGGATCACCGGCAGCGGGTGGTCGATGGAGAGCTTCGACGGCGGACTGCCGACCCGGCACCTGCTCGACTCCGTCGTCCCCGACCGCCCGGTGTACCTCACCAACCGGGACCACCACGGCGCCTGGGCCAACACCCGGGCACTGGAGCTCGCCGGCCTCACCCGCGACACCCCCGACCCGGCCGACGGGCGGATCGAACGCGAGGCCGACGGCACCCCGGGCGGCACGCTCCAGGAGGGCGCCACCACGCTGGTCGCCCGGCTGCTGCCGCCCTCCACCGCCGCCGACCGGCTGGACGGGCTCCTGCGCGCCCAGCAGCTGCTGCACTCGCTCGGCATCACCGGCTGGCAGGACGCACTGCTCGGCGAGTTCAACGGCCAGCCGGACCCGTCCGACGCCTACCTGGCCGCGGCGCGCTCCGGCGCCCTGACCGCCCGGGTGACCGGCGCGCTCTGGTGGCGACGCGACCGCGGCGCCGAGCAGATCCCCGAACTCGTACGGCGGCGCGAGGAGTTGAGCCACGGACGGTTCCGGGCCGGATCGGTGAAGATCATGCAGGACGGCATCGCGGAGAACTTCACCGCCGCGATGACCGCCCCGTACCTGGACGGCTGCGGCTGCGCCACCGCCAACTCCGGCCTCAGCTTCGTCGATCCGGTCGCGCTGCGCGGGTACGTCACCGAACTGGACGCGCTCGACTTCCAGGTGCACTTCCACGCGCTCGGCGACCGGGCCGTCCGCGAGGCGCTGGACGCCGTCGAGGCCGCCCGCGCCGCCAACGGCCGGCGCGGCGCCCGGCACCACCTCGCCCACCTCCAGGTGGTGCACCCGGACGACCTCGCCCGCTTCGCGCAGCTGGGCGCGATCGCCAACATCCAGCCGCTGTGGGCCGCCCACGAGCCGCAGATGGACGAGCTGACCATCCCCTTCCTCGGCCCGGAACGCGCCGGCTGGCAGTACCCGTTCGGCGCCCTGCAGCGCGCGGGCGCCACCCTGGCGGCGGGCAGCGACTGGCCGGTGAGCAGCCCGGACCCGCTGGCCGGCCTGCACGTGGCGGTCAACCGGATGGAGCCGGACGCTACCGACGGACGGGTCTTCCTGCCCGAACAGCGGCTCGACCCGGGCTCCGCGATCGCCGCGTACACGGCCGGGTCCGCCCACGTGAACGGGCACGACGACGCGGGCGTGCTGGCGGCCGGGTGGCTCGCGGACCTGGTCGTGCTGGACCGGGACATCCTCACCGGGCCGACCGAGGAGATCGCGCACGCCCGGGTGCTGCGGACGTACGTGGGCGGGGAGTTGGTGCACGCGGCGGACTGAACCGGGTGACGGCCGCCGGTGGTGGGCGCACGGCGCCCGCCACCGGCGGAGCCGTGCCCGCCGAACGCTGTGGGCCGGTGCCGGTCGTCGGCCCGCAGTTCTCAGCTGTCCTGGCCGGGCTCCGCCTGGCCGGGCTCCGCCGTCCGCAGGCGGGCCTCGGCGGCGTCGAGGAGGAGGTCCAGCGCGTACGGGTAGCCACTGCGGCGCATGTCGCGGGTGAGCAGGCCGGCGGTGGCGGCGATGTGGGGGTGGGTGGTGGCGTCGAGGCGGGCGTAGGACGCCTGCCAGACCCCGAGGTCCGCGGCCGCCGCGGGGGCCGGGAGGGCGAGGGCAGCCGCGTCCAGGGCGGCGAAGCCGAGGCTCTGGTCGACGAAGGCGTGGTAGATCCGGACGGCTTCCGGGTCGGGGAAGCCGGCGGTGCGCAGGATGCCGAGGATGGTCTCGACGGCGGCGGTCTCGTGGGTGCGCCCGGTGGTGCGGTGGGCGGCGAGCAGGGCGGCCTGCGGATGGGCCTGGTACGCGGAGTGGATGCGCAGGCCGATGGCGCGCAGGTCGGCCCGCCAGTCGCCGGTGGACTGCCAGCCGTGCTGGGCACGGCCGATGAGCTCGTCGGCGATGGCGATCAGCAGGTCGTCGGTGCTGTGGAAGTAGCGGTAGACCGCGCTCGGGTCGGCGCCGAGCGCGGCCCCGAGCCGTCGTACGGTGAGCGCGTCGGCGCCGTGCTGTCCGATCAGGCGCAGCGCGGTGTCGACGATCAGCTCGGCGGAGAGGACGACGCCCTGCTTGGTGGGGCGCCGACGCCTCCGCTGCGGTTCGGGGACCACGCGATCGGTCATGCCCGCAGGTTATGCCAACCGCGTTGACGTAGAGAAGGGGGCGGGCGTGGCGGGCCGCCGGCCGGTCAGAGCACCCGCCGCAGCCAGCTGTGCCGGTCCTCGGCCCGCCCGTACTGGATGTCCAGCACGTGCGCGCGGATGTCGAGGGTGTGCTTGCCGGGCGCGCCGCCGCCGACGGTGAACTCGTAGCCCTCGCCCTTGAAGGCGACGATCGGGGTGATCACCGCCGCGGTGCCGGCCGCGAACACCTCGGTGACGGTGCCGTCGGCGGCGCCGGCGCGCAGCTCCGCGAAACCGACCGTGCGCTCGACCGGGGTCAGGCCGAACTCGGCGGCGAGGGTCAGGATCGAGTCCCGGGTGACGCCGTCGAGGATGGTGCCGAGCTCGGGGGTGACGAGCTCCCCGGCCGAGGTGACCAGGCACAGGTTCATCGTGCCGGACTCCTCCAGGCCGCCCTCGCCGCCGGTGTCGTCCAGGAACAGCACCTGATCGCAGCCGTGCTGCTTCGCCTCGATCTGCGCGGCCAGGCTGGAGGCGTAGTTGCCACCGCACTTGGCCGCGCCCGTGCCGCCCCGCCCGGCGCGGGTGTACCGGGTGCTGACCCAGAGCGTGATGCCGGTGACCCCGCCGGCGAAGTACGGCCCGGCCGGGCTCGCGATGACCGAGTAGGTGACCTCCTCGGCGGGCCGGACGCCGAGGAAGGCCTCCGAGGCGAACATGTACGGCCGCAGGTAGAGGCTCGCCTCGCCGTCGGGGGCCGGCACCCACGCCTCGTCCGCGCGGACCAGCTCCTCGACGCTCGCGAGGAAGTCCTCCTCCGGCAGCACGGGCAGCGCGAGCCGCTCGGCGGACCGGGCGAAGCGGCGCGCGTTGAACTCGGGCCGGAACAGCCAGACGCCGCCGTCGGCGTGACGGTAGGCCTTCAGCCCCTCGAAGATCTCCTGCGCGTAGTGCAGCACGGACGCGCTCGGGTGCAGCGAGAACGGCGCCAGCGGGCCGACCCGGCGCTCGTGCCAGCCCTCGCCCGGCGTCCAGGTGGCGGTGGCCATGTGGTCGGTGAAGTGCTTGCCGAAGCCCGGAGCGGCGAGGACGGCGCGTCGTTCCGCCTCCGGAACGGGGGTGGTCGTCCGAACCAGAGGGAATGCGCGACCCATCGTCAACTCCTCAGCTCCGTGGCGGAATCCGCCCACCGGACACCGACTTCCGGCGCCTCACCCGTCATGCTAACGGCCGTCAGTCGGACGGTATACGTCGCACGGGGACGTCGCCCGAGGCCGCCGGACCGCCGCCGCCGCGGGCCTGTTCGAGTGAGTGGGGCGTGGCGTCGCGGGGGCAGCCGGGGCGGCGGCGGTTACGAAGAGAGGCAGTCCCCCCTCGCGGGCCCGGCTCAGGCCGCCCGCCCGCCCTCATCGAACGGAGCGCCCACCGTGGCCGTACCCACCACCTTCGACCACAGCGCGGCCGGCTACAGCCTGCCGCACGCCTACTGCCTGGCCAAGGCGGCCGAACTCGCCTACCAGGACGACACCGTCGTCGACGAGCAGGCCCGCGCCTGGGGCTTCGACGACGTGCGGCACCACTGGACCGCGTTCACCCCGCCGTTCCCGCTGCAGGACACCCAGGCGTACACCATGAGCAGCGACCGGATGATCGTCGTCGCGTTCCGCGGCACCGAACCGCGCGAACTGCGCGACTGGCTCACCGACTCCACCACCCCGCCCTGGCCCGGCCCCGCGCGGACCGGCTACGTCCACCACGGCTTCGCCGAAGCCCTCGAATCGGTCTTCCCCGACGTCGCCAAGAGCATCGGGGAACTCCGCACGCACGGGCAGAACCTCTGGTTCACCGGGCACAGCCTCGGCGGCGCGCTCGCGATGCTGGTCGCGGCCCGCCTCTACCTGGAGGAGCCTCGGCTGCGCGCGGACGGCGTGGTCACCTTCGGGCAGCCGCGCACCTGCGACCGGGCCCTGGCGGACGCCTACGACAAGGGCCTCCGGGGCCGGACCCACCGGTTCGTCAACAACAACGACATCGTCCCCCAGCTGCCGCCGGAGCCCGCGTTCACCCACGTCCCGGAGCTGCGCCGGTTCGACGCGGCGGGCCGCATCCAGGAGGACACCGGACTGGTCGCCGCACTCGCGGGGAGGGCCAAGGGGCTGGGCGAGGCGGCCTTCGCGCCGACCGGGGAGGGCATCCGTGACCACATGATGCGCAACTACCTCGCCGCGTTGGAGAAGAACCTCGACTGACCTGGCCGGTCTGATTCGACCCTCGGCCCTCGGCCCTCGGCCTTCGGCCTTCGGGGCCCGGCCGACCGGGCCCCGCGACCGGCCCCCGCCGAGGCGCTCAGTCCTCGGCGGGGCTCGGTGCCCAGGCGGTGCCGTTGTGGAAGTAGCTCGGCGCGCCGTGCAGGCCCGCGGTGCGGAACGGGCGTCCGTTGTCGTTCACGGTGAGGGTGCCCTGGCGGTCCCCGCTGCTCCACACCAGGTCCAGGTACCACGAGACGTCCTGGGAACGGGTGGTGGCGTCCACGTCGATCACCTGCGGGTCGGTGTCCGAGACCCGGTAGGGGAAGTCCGTGACGGGGAGCTTCTTCGCGCCCTCCGAGCCGGGGGCGGGGACCGCGTGCGGTGCGGCCGAGTCGAGGTCCACCGCGAACGACGCCGGGGTGAGACCCCCGCCGCAGCCGGCACCGGGGGTGTAGGCGTTCCACTTCGGGGCGGGCTGGGTGCTGACGATGTGCACGTACACGGCGTGCAGGACCACCGGCGTGGCGCTCGTGCCCTGGGCGGTCAGCTGCAGCCGCAGGTGCCCGGCCGGGACGGCGTGCTGCGCGGCCGCCCAGCTGCCGGTGCGCGCGGCGGTGTCCGGCGGGCGGGTCACCTGGCCGGGCGTGCGCGGGGAGAGGAACCACTGGTCGCAGGGACTGCCCCAGTTGTCGGTGAGGACGTTGACGTGGAAGGGGGCCTGGACGTCCTCGGGGGTGCCCGTGGGAGTGGGGGCGTCCGTGGAGGAGTCCGTCGGGGAGGGCGCGCCGGTGGGGGTGCCCGCGGGGGACGTGGGTGCGGCGGCCGCCACGGGGGCCGCGGTGTCGGCGGACGAGGCGGCCGGCGCGGTCGTGGCGGCGGTGGCGGTCGTCGTCGGGGAGCCCGCCGCGTCCGGCGTGCCTCCGGGGCCGCGCAGGACGAAGGTGGAGACCACCACGGCCACGGCGGCGACGGCCGCCGCGCTCAGCAGCACGCGGGTGCGGGTTCGGCGGCGGGGTTCGGCGGCAGGGGTCACGGGGTGTACGGGCTCCACCTCCCCGCCCGGCGCGGGAGCCATAGCGGGGACCGGTGCGGGCTCCGGTCCGGGGACTGGTGCGGGCTCCCGTGCGGCCTTCGGCGCCGAGGCCGACTCCGGTCCGCGCAGCGGTTCCGTCCCGACGCCTTCCGCCTTCGCCTCGTCCGCCTTCGCGCCTTCGGTCCTCGCGCCGTCCGGCTTCGGGCCCGTCTCCCGGCGGCGGGCCGCGTCGGCCAGGATCCAGCGGCGGTGCAGCTCGACGAGCTCCTCGTCGCCCGCCCCGCACACCCGGGCGAGGCGCTCCACCGGTGCGTACTCGGCCGGAACGGCGGCACCGTTGCAGTAGCGGTGCAGCGTGGAGGTGCTGACGTGCAGCCGGGTCGCCAGCACGCCGTAGCTGCGGCCGGAGCGCTCCTTCAGCTCCCGAAGCATCGCCGCGAACTCGTCGGTCTCCACGCTCATGCGCTGCGTACCCCTCACCCCGAACCGGCTGCGGATCCCGTCGAATCCGCAGCTCACGGTACCGGTTCGGCGGGCGAGCGCCCGGAGGAGGGGGAGCACAACGGCCCTGGTCAGGACTGCCGGTCCGCGCCGGCCGCCGACGCGGCGGCCTCCGCGACGCTGCCCCGGTACAGGCCCAGCTTCGGCTTGCCCACCTTGGCGCCGCTCCCGAGCGGGAAGTTGTGGGTGTCGGAGTTGGCCATGTGGTCGCCGTCGGCCAGCACGTTCAGCTCGTCGATGCCGGAAGCCGCGCCGCCCGCCGCACCGCCGGGGTTGAGGTCGAGCACCGCGTACGCCGTCTGACCGGCCGCCACCGGGTACGCCGGCGCACCGCCCAGCCCGCCGGGCACCAGCGGCCTGACGTCCTGGCCGTGGTCGGCGGCGTGCGAGTCCCCGAGGCTCAGTTGCGGGTAGTAGCTCAGGCCGCAGGCCGTCGTGCCCTGGTTGCGCACCTCGATCACCCGCTGGCCGGGCGCCTCGGCCCGGGTGGTCACGCGGACCGACAGCTTGGCGGCGTCGCAGGGGTGCGAGTACGCGTACGCCTCACCGCCGGCCGCCTCCCCGCCGCCACCGCGGGAGGAACTGGCGGCGGGGATCGTAGGGCGGGCCTTGGTGCCGTTCGCGGCGGGCGCGCCGGGCGCGCCGGTGGGGTTGGCGGCCGGGGCGGCGGGAGCACCGGTGGTGCCGCCTGCTGCGCCGGCTGCACCGGCTGCACCGGCTGCACCGGCTGCACCGGCTGCACCGGCTGCACCGGCCGTGGCGGCCTGGGTGGGCTTGGCGCTCTGCTGCGCATCGCCCGTGCCGCCGCCGGACTGGCAGGCGGTCAGGGTGAGCGCGGCGCCCAGGGCGAGGGCTGCCGGAACGAACAGGGCACGGCGAACGGGCATGGAGGTTCCCCCGTAACAGTGGTGGGTGAAGGAAAGGAGAGGACCGGGCGGCGGGGCCATCGCCTCCGGCCGCCGACCACCACCCTGGTCCGCCGTCCGTCCCACCCGCCAGCCCTCCCCGTGAACCCGGGACGCTGGAACGGTTCCACCCCATCTGACCTGCGCATCGACACCAGCCTGGAACGCCCGCGCGGAACGCCGGCCGGGCCGCCCGACGGGACGACCGGGCCGGCCCGGAGACCCGGAGACCAGGTGACCCGGCGGTCTGACGGCGTGGCAGCCCGACCGAAGGACCGTGTGGCCGGGCGAACCGGTCGGTGCATCAAGGGATCCTCTTGATCGTGTGACCGTTCCGGGGAGATCGGGCGGGTTGTGCGACTGCCCGTGGAAGCCGGTGCTCGGGGGAGGGAGGGCGGCGGAACTGCCGGTATGCTGTCCGGCGATCTTCGGACTGTATGACGGGGTATCGGGGGAGATGTCATGGGCAGCGACGGTGCCGGGGCGGGGTTCAGTGCCCACCCGGACAAGCTCGGGGACGCGGGCGACCAGCTGATAACGGCGAGCACGGACGTCGGCTCGGTGAAGGACGCGCTGGGCAGGCTGGGCATGTCCGGCGAGGGGACCTTCGGGGAGTACGGCGCGGGCGACGCGGCCAAGGCGTTCTGGCAGGCCTGGCAGGACGAGCTGGGCGTGAACGTGGATGCGCTGAAGGACCTCGGCGGCAAGGTGCACACCACCGCGGCGAACTACACCAACACCGATCACGGTGTCGAGCAGCAGTACCAGCAGCAGGGGGGCTGACCGGTGCCCGATCACAGCGTCGACCCGCTCAACCCGTTCGCCGACCTGGGCAGTCAGCGCCAGCAGGCCGAGCGGCTGAAGAAGACCATCGACGAGTCCCACGGCATGTGGGGCGCCGGTGACCTCAAGTACGCCGTCCACGACGCCCTGCAACTGGCCGCGCCCAAGGGCGATCCGGGCAAGCTCGGCGAGTTCGCCACCGCGTACAACACGGCGAACAGCCAGCTGGATCAGATCCAGATGAAGGTGGCGAGGGTCAGCGCCGAGCACCTGCCGGACGCCTGGACCGGGCAGGTCGGCGAGAAGGCGGCCGAGGTGGTCAAGGCCTCCGCCGACGACCTGACGCGCTGCCGAGACATGCTGGGCAAGGGCCGGGACCAGCTCAACGCGCTGGCCTCCGCGCTCAGCGAGGCGCAGACCCTGCACGGGCAGGGCCACGCGCCGCTGAGCGAGGCGCTGAGCCTGCTGCACGACATCACCGTCTCGGGCGCGCCGGACCCGTTCAACTGGGACGACGACAAGATGCACACCGCGCACGGCAAGGCGAAGGACGGCATCAAGTCGATCTTCGACGCGGCGGTGAAGGCCGAGGACGCCGGCCGCGCGGCCGCCCGCGAGCTGAACGCGCTCGCGGGCAAGGCGCTGGCGGGCAAGTTCAAGAACAAGGGGCTCGGCGCCGCCGACAAGCTGGTCATCGCGGACGCGTCCGTCGCCGGCAGCGACCAGTTCGGCAACATCCTCACGGCGAACGACGTGAACCGGGCCGGCCAGTTCATGGACAAGATGAGCGACGCCGATCGGGCCCGCTTCGACCAGCTGCTGGCCGGCAGCAAGTCGCCCGAGGAGCGCGCCTACCTGATGAAGGCGCTGGCCGCCGGGCACAGCTACGACGAGATCAAGGCGTTCGACGACCAGATCCACGAGCACGGCGGCGACCCCTCCTGGCTGGCCCAGCGCCTGTCCCCGGTGCAGATCGACTCCTCCTCCACGAACCAGCGGGACACCTCCTACATGGGCGTGGCGTGGAACCAGGGCGACAAGCCGACCTGCGTGGCCGGTTCGACCGTCACCGCCCGGGCGATGGTCGACCCGCTCTTCTCCCTCCAGCTCACCACCGGCGGGCACCCGGGCGATCCGCAGTACGACAACGGCAAGGCCGCGTACGACCGCTGGCTCAAGGAGACCGACCGCGTCTACGACACCAAGAACTGGTGGGACGAGTGGCAGGACGGGATGAGCGACGGGGAGTCCAAGGACGCTGCCAACGACGAGATCGGCAAGCACACCGGCGCGGGCTACCACACCGTCGACCTGGAGGGCCCGGAGCAGCGCAAGGACGTGCTGGCCCAGGTCGAGTCCGCGGTGGACCAGGGCAAGCCGGTGCCGATCGGGGTCAAGGAGGACACCTGGTTCCGGCCGGACGGCCACCAGATGATGATCATCGGGCACCGTGGCGACCAGCTGGAGATCTACAACCCCTGGGGCTACACCGTCTGGGTGAGCGAGAGCGACTTCATCAACAACCACATGGAGGGTGCGGCGCAGGGCGGGAACATGCCGATCGCCGACCACGTCCAGATGCCCAAGTGAGGCCGTAGGTGAGTACCACCCCTCCCCCCATGAGCGACGCTCATCTCGCCGAGCTGGACGTCGAGGTGCTGCTGCGCTTCGGCCTGCCGGCCGCCGGCCCGCACCGCGCCACGCTGTTCGGCGACGGCGCGGTGGCCGCCGCGATCACCGTCGACCGGCTCGGCGTCCTGCCGCGCGCCCTGGTCTTCCTCGGCGAGGTGGTCCGCTCCGGCGGCACCCGCTACGCCGCCGCGCTGCCCGAGCCGCTGCCCGGCCCCGCGGCGGCGGTGGCGCGCGGCTGGCTGGAGGCCGCCTCGATGGTCGTCGGCGATCCGACCGGGGACCTGCTGGTCGCCCGCTGGCTGGACGCTGTGGCCACCGTCCTGGCCCTGCGGGTCACCCACCGGGAGGCGACCTCGTGACCTGGCGTCGGATCCTGATCGCGGCGGTTGCCCTGTTGGCCGTCGCGGGCGTGGCGGGCGCGGTGGTGGTCCACCGGATGAGCGCCGGCAAGCTCGACCACGGCACGGTGTTCACCGTGGCCTCCGGTGAACTGGCGGTCAAGCCGGGCGAGTTGTTCTCCGTCGAGGTCAGCGCCCACCGGGTGACCGGCCAGGTCTGGACCGTCGCCGACCCGGCGCCCGACCCCGCCGCCGTGCAGACCGTGGGCGACGAGTACGTCAAGAACGTCGGCCTTCGGGACCTCGTCGGCGCCACCGGCTCGGCGGGCTCCGGCGGCCGCTACTACTTCGTCTTCCGCGCCGGCCCCAACCCGGGCCACGCCACCATCACCCTGCACGATCCCAATCACGCGGGCCGTCCGGGCGAGTCCGACCAGGGTGAGCGGCACTTCACCGTCGACGTGCGCTGAGCCGGCCCCGCCGTCGGGCCGGGGTGGCCCGCGCCGGGCCGGGGCGGGACGGAGGTCGGCCGTGGGTGGGGCGGGACGGCGTCGGTACGATCGGTGTATGGGTGGTGCGGAACAGGAGGCCTGGGACGCCGAGGCGGCGGAGCGGGCCGTCGCGGTGTTGAAGGCGGTGGCGGATCCGTCGCGGTACCGGTTGCTGTGGGCGTTGAGCCGGCGGGAACTGCCGGTGAGCGAGTTGGCCGAGCTGCTGGGGGCGCACGTGGCGGCGACCTCCCAGCACCTGGCGAAGCTGCGGGCGGCGGGGCTGGTGGTGGCACGACGGGAGGGGACGCGGATCTTCTACCGGGCCACCGAGGTGCGCGGCCTGCTCACCGAGGCCGCACTGATCGCCCACGAGCTGCCCTCCCGCCGCGATGGCGGCGACGGTGGCGACGACGGCGCGGCCCCGGCCGGGGCGACCGCGCCGCAGCCCTTCGCCCGCGCCGTACGGGCGGTGCGCCGGCGCCCGGCTGCCGGCCAGGCCGGCTGACCGGTTCCTCAGCGGGCCGTAGCGGGCGGTTCCAGCCGGTACTCCTGCCGCCCGGCGTCGTAGGCGAAGAGGCCGGCGTAGCGCCCCCAGTCGGTGGCGGTCTCCAGTTGCCGGTCGGTCTGCTCGCGGGTGTGGTGGCGGGCGAGCAGGTCGCGGAGGAAGCCGGTGCGGACGGTGGCCCCCGGCCGGTCGCCGAGGCTGTTGACGATCAGCTTGATCAGCGGGACGTCGAGGGCTGCGGCGGCGAAGACGGCGCGGGCGTCCCGGGGGTCGGCGTCGGCGAACGCGGCGCCGTCCGGGGTGAGCGCCAGGTCGTCGCCGTGGATCGCGGCCAGCCCGAGCAGGTCGAGGGCGTCCACCTGGGGGAGCAGGTCGTCGATGTCGAGGCCGAGTTCGTCGGCGAGGTCGACGAGGTCGCAGCGCCCGCCGCGGTGGGCGATCATCGCGGCGAGGCCGGAGAGCCCGTCGACGCCGCTGGCGGGCAGTGGGGTGTTGGCGACCGTACGGCGTTCCGTCTCGTCGTCCGTCGTGCGGTGGTCCGTCCCGTCGTGCGCCGTGCGGCGGTCGGTGCCGTGGTCCGCCGTACGGCTGCCCGTCCCGTGGTCGTCGGAACGGCCGCCGTGGCGGGGGTCCTTGGGGCGGCCCGTCATGATCCGGTAGACCCGGTCGACCAGTTCGGCGAAGGCGGCGGAGTCGCGGTCGCGCGGCCGTTCCGGGCCGACCTCGACGGTCTCCCGGATGGTGCCGTACGGGCGGGAGCCGAGGACGACGATGCGGTCCGCCATCAGCACCGCCTCCTCGATGTTGTGGGTGACCAGCACGACGGCCCGGGTGGGGAACTGGCCGGAGTCCCACAGTTCCAGCAGCTCGCCGCGCAGGTGCTCGGCGGTGAGCACGTCGAGTGCGGAGAACGGCTCGTCCATCAGCAGCACGTCGGGCTCGACGACCAGGGCCCGGGCGAAGCCCACCCGTTGGCGCATGCCGCCGGACAGCTCCCGGGGGTGCGCGGACTCGAAGCCGGTCAGGCCGATCAGGTCGATGGCCTGGGCGGCGGCCCGGGCGCGCTCGCGGGGCGCCACCCCGCGGGCCTCCAGGCCGAGCTCGACGTTCTGCCGGACGGTCAGCCAGGGCAGGAGGGCGAAGGTCTGGAAGACCAGCGCGGTGCCGGGGTTGGCGCCGGTGAGCGGGGTGCCGCGGTAGCGCACGGTGCCGGAGCCGGGCGGCAGGAGGCCGGCCAGGCAGCGCAGCAGGGTGGACTTGCCGGAGCCGGAGCGGCCGAGCAGCGCGACGATCTCGCCCGCCCGGACGGTGAGGTCGATGCCGGAGAGCACCGGCAGTTCGCCGTCGGCCCCGGCGTAGGACTTGGTCAGACCGACGGTCTCCAGCAGGACCTCGTCCTCCTCGGCGGCCGCGGCGGGAAGGGACGGGGTGGGAACGGCCAGGGCGGGACGGGACGGGGCGGGAACGGCCGGGGGAGCCGTGGGCGCGGCGGCACGGGAGAAGGGGAAGCGCATCGGCGGGGACTCCGGACTAGAGCGAGTAGCGGCGTTCGGCCAGCCGGTACAGCCGGCGCCAGAACAGGCGGTTGAGGGCGACGACGTACAGGCTCATCACGGCCACGCCGGCGAGCAGGTGCGGGTGGTCGCCGCGCTCGGTGGCCCGGGCGATGTACGCCCCGAGGCCGGTGGCGGTGAGCGTGGTGCCGCCGAAGGTGACCACCTCGGAGACGATGGAGGCGTTCCAGGCGCCGCCGGAGGCGGTGATGCCGCCGGTGACGTACGCCGGGAAGACGCCGGGGATGATCAGCCGCCGCCAGCGCTGCCAACCGCGCACGCCGAGGTCGTCCATGGCCTCGCGCAGGTCGGTGGGGATGGCCATGGCTCCGGCGATGGCGTTGAAGAGGACGTACCACTGGGCGCCGAGGGCCATCAGCAGGATGCCGCCGAGGTCGATCGACACCCCGGTGCGCAGCAGCAGCCAGACCGCCAGCGGGAAGAGGAAGTTGGCGGGGAAGCTCGCCAGCACCTGAACCAAGGGCTGGGCGATCCTGGTCAGCCGGGGCGAGAAGCCGATCTTCACGCCGATCGGCACCCAGACGACGGTGGCCACCGCGACCAGGACCACGACCCGGGCGAGGGTGGCCAGTCCGAGCAGCAGCGGTTCGCCGAACACGCCGAGGCCGGTGCGGTCGGCGAGGTAGCGGCCGAGGTCGACGAGGCCCCAGAGCACGATGCCACCCGCGACGAGGGCGAAGACCACGTCCCCGGTCCGCTGTCGGCGGGCGTGGTGGCCGGGGCGGGCGGGATTGCCGGGGTATGCGGAGTGTGTGGCGTGGCCGGGGTGTGTGGCGTGGCCGGCCGACGGGTGGCCGCCGGTGCCGAACAGCCGCCCGGCCCGGTTCAGCGCCCGTCCGACGGGCCGCAGCGCCCGGCCGAGCAGTGCGGGCAGGTGCGAGCGGCGCAGCAGGTCGAGGACCACGGAGCGCTGGGCCTCGGTGGCCTCGGACTGCTCGTTGCGGAAACGTTCGGCCCAGGCGGTGAGCGGCCGCCAGAAGAGGAAGTTCACGCCGACCACCAGGACGACCATGGTGGCGATCGCCCAGCCGACCCGGCCGAGGTCCCCTGCGGCGACGGCCGCGCCCGCGTACGAGCCGACCCCGGGCAGCGCGTACCGCTGGTTGTCGACGCTGATCGCCTCGGCGGCGACCAGGAAGAACCAGCCGCCGCCGAAGCTCAGCATGCCGTTCCAGACCAGGCCGATCATGCCGGAGGGCAGCTCGACCTTCCAGAACCGCATCCACCGGCTGAACCCGAACGAGCGTGACAGCTCGTCGAGTTCACGGGGGAGGGAGACGAGGGAGTGGTAGAAGGCGAAGGTCATGTTCCACGCCTGCGACGTGAAGATGGCGAACACGGCCGCGCATTCGAGGCCCAGCATCGAGCCGGGGAAGAGGGCGAGGAAGCCGGTCACCGCGACGGTCAGGAAGGCGAGCACCGGGACCGACTGGAGGATGTCCAGCGCCGGGATCAGCACGCGTTCCAGACGTCGGCTGCGGGCGGCGGCGTAGGCGTAGCCGAAGGTGAAGACGATCGAGACGGCGAGCGCGGCGAACATCCGCAGCAGGGTGCGGGCCGCGTCGTACGGCAGCCGGGCGGGGTCGGTGTCGACGACGGCGTCCCGGGCGGTGGCGAACCGGACGGTGGTGTCCCGGCCGAGCCTCAGCCCGAGGTAGAGCAGGACCAGGACGGCGGCCGCGACCACCACGTCCACCCACAGCCCCCGGCCGGGGCGGCGGGCCGCGCGGGAGGAGGACCGCGGACGGCGGGGCAGGATCCGGGACCGGGCGGGGGGCGCGGGTGTGGGCTGAGGCGTGGGCGTGTCCGTGGGCGTGTCCGGGAACGGGCCCGGTCCCGAGGGTGTGCCGGGGGGTGGGCCCGGGGGCGGGCCCGCGGCGGGCTTCGACAAGGGCATGGCGGTACCTCCGGCGCAAACCCCGGCAGTCTGCTCCGTTCGGACGTCCGTGTGCAAATGGACCCCTACGTCCGGGGTGAGGGCCGGTCCCGGGCCGCGCTGACCAGCAGCCTGGCGGTCCGGGCCGGCAGGTCCAGGTGGTGGGCGATCCACTGCGGGTCGTGGCCGTGGGTGGCGAACATCCAGGCGGTGTAGAGCCGGTTCAGGCCCGGGGCACCGGGGGCGAGCAGGAGCGGGCGGACCTGCTCCATCGGGAAGCCCTCCAGGGAGCGGGCGTTGAACCACTGCGTGTCGTCCTCGCCCGGCGGGCGCCTCGTGGCCCGTGCGGGCCACGCGCCCCGCCGGTGCCTCGGGTCGGTCGGGGCGGTCGGGTCGGTCGGATCGGTCGGATCGGTCGCCGTTCGGGTCGCGCCCGCCCGCTGCCGGCTGGTGGCCAGCAGCAGGGTGAGCAGCAGCCCGGCGACCGAGGAGCCGATGAGCGCCCCGGACAGGAACAGCCGCAGCGGGCCGGGCGCGAGGCCGACGGCGAGGCCCTGGAGGGAGAGCAGGAGGAGGACCCCGCCCAGCGCGGTCGCCCGGCCGGACCGGGAGGAGTGGGCGCTCCGGGGGAGCGGGACGATCCGGGCGAGCTGAACGGTTCGGGCCATGGCGGGGTCCTCCTTCGGTGGTGCCGGGAGCGGGCGGGCCGGCGGGCGGGCAGGCCGGCGGGCGGGCTGGCCGGCGGGCGAGCCGGCCGTTTCAGCCGACGTGGGCCCGCCGGGGGTCGTACGTGTAGCCGATCTCGCGGACGGTGGCGATCGCCTGTCGGTGCCCGGGGCCGAGCTTGCGGCGGATCCGGGCGATGTGGGTGGCGACGGTCCGGCTGGTGCCGGTGTCCGGGCGGCCCCAGACCGTCTCCATCAGCTGGCTGCGGGAGTGCACCCGCCGGGGATTGCCGACCAGGTGGGCGAGCAGTTCGAACTCCAGGTGGGGCAGCGTGAGCCGGTTGCCGTCGACGGTGACGGTCCGCTGCTCGGTGTCCACCACCAGGCCGGTGGGGGTGGGGGCGGCGGGGGCCGCGACGGGGGCGGGGACGAGGGTGGTGACGGGGGTGGGAACGGGGGCGGGGTGATCGGAGAAGACGGCGTCGAGCCTGGGGTGGCGCACGGCCATGGTGAATGCTCCCTCGGTGGGTTGGGGTCGGGGTGGGGCCGGGGCGGGGTGGCGTGGGCGGTCAGCGGGCGGGGTGCCAGGTGGCTTCCAGGCGGGTGGTTCCGTCCGGGGCGGTGGTGGTCTGCCAGCGGGCCCGCAGCCCGCCCGTGCGGCCGCTCGTCGGGGCGGTGGACGGCGCCCCGACGGCGTGCAGGACGGTGCTGTCCAGCGGGCTCGCCGCCAGCCGTCGGCGGACGGCGGTGAGAGCGGCGAGGGCTCCGAGGGCGGTGAGCCCGGCGCGTCGGCGGCCCCGGTCGGTGGACGGCCGGGTGGGCCGGGTGGGCCGGAGAACGGCGACGATGGTCATGGCAGGTCACCTCCGTGACGGGGCAGGGGGCAGGGGGCAGAGGACAAGGGGACACGCGGACACGGGGCAAGCGGGTACGGGCGGGGCGGGCTCAGGGGGCGCGCGTGTGCGTGGGCGCGCCCGGCGGCCCGGACCGGCGGCTCAGTGGCTGAGCGCGGTCTGGATGATCTTGACGATGACCATCGCCATCGCCACCAGCAGGTAGGCGCGCAGGGCGCCCATGCCGACCTTGCGGGCGGTGGACATGACCGGCTTGTCGAGGGTCTCCAGCGGGGGCATCCGCCAGTTCTCCCGGTCGGTGCGGTCGACGGGGTCCTCCTTGGTGGCGGTGCGACCGGCGGTGAAGGAGTACCCGGCGACCAGGACGCCCGCGACGCCGCAGCCCGTCATGATCCACAGGATCGCCCCGGAGCTGATGCCGGGCCAGACGACGGCCGCGGTGAGGATCATCGAGAGCGTCACCAGGACGCCGACCACGGCCGAGGTGAAGGCGTTGGTCCTGGGCCCGTTGACCCACGGCCCGAGCACCGCGCGGTCGTTGCAGAGCAGGAGCAGGAAGACGGTCGCGGAGGGCAGCAGCACCCCGGCCAGCACCTGCACGAACTGCGTCATCAGGCCCTGGGTGTGGTCGGTGGACAGCAGGGTGATCGCGGCCGCCGTGACCACCAGGCCCGCGTAGATCCCGTAGAAGCCCTTGGCTCCCTTCACCCCGCGGTGCAGCGAGTGCTTGATGCCGAACACGTCGCCGATCGCGTACGCGGTGGACAGGGAGACGGCGAACGCGCCGATGACGGAGGCGTCCAGCAGCGCGATCGCGAACAGCACGCCGGCGAGGTGGCCGGCCTTCGCCTCGATGCCCCTGGCGACGGCGGCCGCGTCGGAGAACTGCCCGAAGCCGTCGGTGCCGGCGAAGGCGGCGGCGGTGATGCCCATCATGGCGGCCGCGCCGACGATCACGATCACGATGCCGATCCACAGGTCGGCCTTCTCGTACCTCATGAAGCGCGGGGTGATCCGCTTGTCGATGACGTACGACTGCTGGAAGAACAGCTGCCAGGGGGCGACGGTGGTGCCGACGATCGAGATGATCACCAGCATCACGGCGGCCAACTGCCCCGCGCCGCCGGGCACGGCGGGCGTCACGAAGTCGTGCGCCATCTGCGAGGTCCTCGGGTGGACCAGGAAGTAGATCGGCACCAGCAGCAGCGAGCCCACGCACAGTGTCACCGCGACCCGCTCGAAGCGCCGGAACGACCCGGTGAACGCGGACGCGATGATGACCGCCGCGGCCAGCACCACGGCGGCCGCCTTCGGCAGGCCCAGGTAGCCGGCGGCGAGGGTGACGCCGATGAACTCCGTCACCAGCGTCAGCGCGTTCAGCAGGAACAGGTCGATCACGCTGAACGCGCCCCAGAACCTCCCGAACCGTTCCAGGATCAGCCGGGCGTGCCCGACGCCGGTGACGGCGCCCAGGCGCAGCACCATCTCCTGGTTCACGTACAGCACCGGGACCAGCATCAGCAGCGTCCACAGCAGCTGGGTGCCGTAGTTCTGCCCCGCCTGGCCGTACGTCGAGAACGCGCCGGCGTCGTTGTCGCCGACCATCACGATCAGCCCGGGGCCGACGATCGCTAGCAGGGTCTTCAGCCGGGCGGAGAGCCCCTGGCGGGGGGCGGCGTCATCGAGGCGGATGGTGCCGAACGCGCCCTTGATGTCGCCGACGTGGGCGTCGTCCAGGACGGCCGGACGCGGTGCGGGCACCGGGGTGCCGGAGTCGTGGGTGGCGGGACCGGTCGTGGTGCGGGTGGTCGTGGTCATGAGTTCCTCCTGTGGGCCCCGCGTGGGCGGGGCGGGCCGGAGGCGCGCGGCGGTGATTCCCTGCAGGCGGGCGCGGCGCATCGGCGTGCGGCGGTGCGGGCCCATGAGGAAGCCTCATGGGCAGGCAGGCCCATGAGGGAAGCTCATGAGCGGGCCCGTGAAGCAGTCTCATGAGGCAGGCTCATGAGCTCGCCCATGAGTGCACCTCATGGACGAACCCATGAGCAGGTCTCATGGGCCGCGGCCATGAGCGCGCCTCATGAGCCGGGCCATGAGGAGGTCTCATGAGCCGTCCCATGAGTGCACCTCATGGCGCATCCGGGCATGGCGAAGCCGCGTGCTGAGTCGATGCGTCGCCGGAGCGACGAGCAGGGAAGGTCGTTACCGCGTGCCGGAGGTGAACGAGGGCAAGCGGGGGCAGGGGCAACTGTGGCCCGGACTACTGCATTCCATGTCTCTCGCCTCCTCCCGGCCGGCGCACCCCGTGGTGCGAGTCATCGACGCGGCAAGGAGTTCACCGGTCCGCGCGACGCGACCACCGGTTCACCCCAACTCGTCAGAGCTTAGCCCCGGCGGAGGCCGATACTTGCGTACTTGGTAGAACCTTTACCTTCTGCCTCCGGGTGCGCCCACCCGGGTGGCCCCGGGTTTGGCCGTCCGGTCGCCACGGAACGACTTCCCGCCGTACCGGCAGCGGCACCAGGCCGTGCCCGGAACCGAGGGGTGGCAGGCATGGCGACCGCAGGCTCCGAGGAGGCCCCCCGGCAGGCCCGGGCGCTGGCACTCGCCCGGCACCCGAAGCTGTGGCTCTTCCCCACCGTCCTGTGCGGCCTGCTGGCCGTCGTCCTCTCGCTGCTCTACATGGGCGGCATCGTGAACCCGACCGGGCACCTGCACCGCCTGCCCATCGCCCTGGTGAACGCGGACCGGGGCGCGCCGCCGCCCGGACAGCCGCAGAACCTCGGCACCCGGATGGCCGCGGCGATCGTCGCGGGCACGCCCGACAGCACCGTCGAGTGGCGGCAGGTGGACGAGGCCGCGCTGCGCGAGCAGCTCGCCTCGGGCAAGGTCTACGGCGCGCTGGTCATCCCCGAGGACTTCACCGCCACCGTCACCGCGCTGGTCACCGGCGGCGCCACCCAGCGGCCGACGGTGACCGTGCTGACCAACCCCGGCATGGGCAGCCTCGGCTCCTCGATCGCCGCGCAGATCTCCCAGAACGCCGTCCACCAGGCCTCCCAGGCGGCCGGCCGGGACCTGCTCGCCGCCGTCCCGCCCGCACCCGCCCCGGGCCCGGACACCGGGTCCACCGCGCGCCTGCTGCTCGCCGACCCGATCGCCGTCGCCACCCAGGTCGGCCACCCGATCGGCGGCCACAGCGGACTCGGCCTGAGCGCCTTCTACTACACCCTGCTGGCCGTCCTGACCGGGTTCATCGGCGGCAACATCATCCACAGCGGGGTCGACGGCGCGCTCGGCTACAGCGACAGCGAGATCGGCCCCTGGCACACCCGCCGCCCGACCGTCCCGATCGACCGCACCCAGACGCTGCTGCTCAAGATGGTCATGACGGCCGGGATCATGCTGATCACCACGTCGCTGGTGCTGCTCTGCACGGTCGGCATCCTCGGCATGGACGCCCCGCACCAGCCGATGCTCTGGCTCTTCGCCTACTGCGCCAGTCTCGCGGTCGGCCTCGGGGTGCAGGCGATCAACGCCGCGTTCGGCGGGATCGGGCAGCTGGTGTCGATGTTCGTCTTCATCGCGCTGGCCCTGCCCTCCTCCGGCGCGACCGTCCCGCTGCAGGCGGTGCCGGGCTTCTACCGCTTCCTGGGCGTCTTCGAGCCGATGCGCCAGCTGAGCGACGGCATCCGGGCGATCCTGTTCTTCGACGCCCGGGGCGACGCGGGCCTGACCCGCGGCTGGGTCATGATCGCGATCGGCGTGGCCCTGGCCCTGCTGTTCGGCTTCGGGATGACGCGCTACTACGACCGCAAGGGCCTGCACCGCTGGACGCCCCAGCCGACCGACTGAGCGCGCTCAGGACTTCGTGACCGTCACCCTGAGGTGCTTCATGATCGGCTGGTCGCTCTGCGTGCTGTGGTCGCCGAGCGCGCAGAGCACGTTCATCTCCGGCATGTACCCGGCCGCGCAGCCGCGCGGGATGTCGTACGGGACGGCCAGGTAGCCGGTCACCGAACGGGTGCTGCCGTCCCGGGCGGTGCTGGTGACGTCCACCCGGTCGAACTCGGCGATGCCGCGCTCGCGCATGTCGTCCCTGTTGAGGAAGACCAGGGTGCGCAGGTTCCTGACGCCCCGGTAGCGGTCGTCGTCCGAGTAGATGGTGGTGTTCCACTGGTCGTGCGAGCGCATCGTGCCGAGCGCCAGCGTGCCGGGCGCGGGCACGACGTCGGGCAGCGGGGCGGCGGAGAACTCGGCCTTGCCGGACGGGGTCAGGAAGACGAGTTCGCGGGCCGGCTGCTTGATCCGGAAGCCCAGCGGCAGCCGCACCCGGCGGTTGAAGTCCTCGAAGCCGTCCAGGACCTGCGCCATGGTGTCGCGGATCCGGTCGTAGTCCTCGATGTACCACTCCCACGGGGTGGGGCTGTCCGGCAGGGCGGCGCGGGCCATTCCGGCGATGATCGCGGGCTCGGACAGCAGGTGCGATGAGGCGGGCTTCTTCATGCCCACCGAGAGATGAACCATGCTCATGGAGTCCTCGACCGAGCTGGACTGCACCCCGCCGCGCTGGTGGTCCTTCTCGGTGCGGCCCAGACAGGGCAGGATCAGCGCCGCCCGGCCGTGCACCAGGTGGCTGCGGTTCAGCTTGGTGCTCACCTGGACGGTCAGTTCGCACCTGCCCAGGGCCTCGTGGGTGCAGGGGGTGTCCGGCGCGGCGAGCGCGAAGTTCCCGCCCATGCCGACGAACACCGTGACCGCGCCGCGCCGCATCGCCTCGATGGTGCCGACGGTGTCCAGCCCGTGCGCGCGCGGCGGTTCGATCCCGCACACCTCGGCGAGCCGGTCCAGGAACTCCCCGGCCGGCCGGTGGTCGATGCCGCAGGTGCGGTTGCCCTGGACGTTGCTGTGCCCGCGCACGGGGGAGGGGCCGGCGCCCTCGCGGCCGAGGTTGCCGCGCAGCAGCAGGAGGTTGACGATCTCCCGGACGGTGTCCACGCCGTGCTCGTGCTGGGTGACGCCCAGGCACCAGCTGAAGATCGAGCGGTCGGCGTCGCGGTAGATCCGTGCGGCCTTGAGGATCCCGGCCCGGTCCAGCCCGCTCTGCCGCTCGATCTCCTCCCACGGCGTGGACTCGCAGACCTGCCGGTAGGCCTCGAAGCCGCTGGTGTGGCGGTCGATGAACAGCCGGTCCAGCGCCTTGTCGTCGGTCGCGGACTGTTCCAGGACGGCCTTCGCGATGCCGCGCAGCAGCGCCATGTCGCCGCCGATGCGCGGCTGGAGGTTCAGCGTGCTGGTGCGGGTGGCCTTGTTCAGCGCCATGTCCGTGAAGTCGTGCGGGATGATCGTGCGGGTCGCCGCCGCCTCGACCAGCGGGTTGACGTGCACGATCTGCGCGCCGCGCGCGTACGCCTCGGCCAGCGAGGTGAGCATCCGGGGCGCGTTGGAGGCGGCGTTGACGCCCAGGATGAACAGCGCGTCGGTGACCTCCCAGTCCTTGAGGTCGACCGTGCCCTTCCCGGTGCCGAGCGAGGCCTGCAGGGCCCGTCCGCTGGCCTCGTGGCACATGTTGGAGCAGTCGGGCAGGTTGTTGGTGCCCAGTTCGCGGGCCATCAGCTGGTAGAGGAAGGTCGCCTCGTTGCCGAGCCGGCCGGAGGTGTAGAACGCGGCCCGGTTCGGGTCGTCCAGCCCGCGCAGCGTCCGGCCGACGAGCTCGAAGGCGTCCTTCCAGCCGATCGGCACGTAGTGGTCGGTGGCGGCGTCGTAGACCATCGGCTCGGTGAGCCGGCCCTGGTCCTCCAGCGCGAAGTCGCTCCACCCGGACAGCTCGGTCACCGAGTGGGAGGCGAAGAAGTCGCGGCCGACGCGCTTGCGGGTCATCTCCCAGGTGACGTGCTTGATGCCGTTCTCGCAGATGTCCAGGTGCAGGCCCTTGGTGTCGTCGGGCCAGGCGCAGCCGGGGCAGTCGAAGCCGCCGTCCTCGTGGTTCATCCGCTTGACCGCCCGCGGCCCGTCCAGGTAGGCGCCCTCGCGCGCCAGGAAGCGCGTCACGCTCTTGGCCGCGCCCCAGCCCGCGGCGGGGTGGTGGTACGGCGCGAACGAAGGCGGCCCGGCAGGGGAGGGGCCGACGTCGGGTTCCCGCTCGGGCTCGCCGGTGGACGTCACGGCGTCGTCGGAGGTGGTCACGGCACTGGCCTTCCGTCGCTCGGGTCGGGGCCCGCGGCTCGGCGGACACCCGGCACTCGCCCGGGCCCGCGGCTCGGCGGACAACCCCGGCGCCGGGGCCCGGCTCGGAGCTCGGCGGACACCCGTCGCTCGGGTCGAGGCTACGCCGGGTGGTCGGGGCCGGCGAGCGGAGCAGGACCGGGGCCGCCCGTGTCACCACCCCTGCCACCATCCCGGTCACGGCCTGGGCCACCGTCCGTGTCACCACCCGCGCTGCCGGGCGGGCGCCACGCCGCCGGCAGGCTGCCGAGGACGGTGGCGATCCCGGTGCGGCGGGCGACCTCCAGCAGCGCGCGGGCCATCACCGAACCGGGCTCCCGGGCGGCGATCACCAGGCCGATCGGCGCGCTGTGCACCGGCTCCACCAGCGGGACGGCCCGCATGCCGTGCGGCACACCGAACACGTGCAGCCAGGCGTACGGCACGATGCTCGCCCACTGACCGGTCCGCACGTGCGCGAAGAGCGAGGCCACCGAGTCCGTCTCGACCCGCGGGGTCGGCGCCAGCCCGAGCTCCGCGAACACCTCGTCCAGCACCCGCCGGCCGTGCATGCCCGTGTGCAACAGGCACAGCGGCAGCCCGGCGGCCTCCGCCCACGTCGCCCTCGGGTGGCGGGCCAGCTCGTCGGCCGGACCGGTCAGCAGGACGTACCGCTCCTCGTACAGCGGGAGCGCGCGCAGCTCGTCCGCGTCCGGCCCGGGCAGGTAGGTGATGCCCGCGTCGATCTCGAAGTTCCGCACCTGGCGCAGGAGTTCCTCCGCACGCAGATCGGTCGACAGCTGCACGGCGGCCAGCGGATGGGCGGCACAGAACGGTGCGGTGAGCAGGGGGACGGCGCCCGAGGCGGTCGGCACCGAGCCGATCCGCAGCCGCCCGCTCAGCCCGGTGCGCAGCGCGTCCACCTCGTCCCGCAGGGCGTCCCGGTCGGCCAGGATCCGCTGCGCCCAGAGCACGATCCGCTCGCCCTCGGGGGTCAGCCCCTCGTAGGCGCGGCCGCGCCGGACCAGCAGCACCTTCAGCTCGTCCTCCAGCTTGCGGACGGCCTCGGAGAGCGCGGGCTGGGAGACGTGGCAGGCCTGGGCGGCGCGGGCGAAGTGGCGCTCCCGGGCGAGGGCGACGAGGTATTCGAGCTGGCGGAAGAGCATCTAGTCGGCCTCCCGGGCGGAGCCGTCCGGCCCCGTGTCCAGCCGGTCGGTGCGGGTGTAGACGTTCATCGAGTCGCCGCGCAGGAAGCCGACCAGGGTCAGGCCGGTCTCCTCGGCGAGGTCCACGGCCAGCGAGGACGGCGCGGAGACCGCCGCCAGCATCGGGATGCCCGCCATCACGGCCTTCTGGACCAGCTCGAAGGAGGCCCGGCCGCTGACCATCAGCACCGTGCCGCGGGCCGGCAGCAGGCCCTCGCGCAGGGCGTGGCCGACCACCTTGTCCACGGCGTTGTGCCGGCCGACGTCCTCGCGCAGGCACAGCAGCCGCCCGTCGGCGTCGAACAGGCCGGCCGCGTGCAGGCCGCCGGTGCTGTCGAAGACCTTCTGGGCGGCGCGCAGCCGGTCGGGCAGGGCGGAGAGCAGCGCGGGGGTGACGCGCAGCCCGTCCTCGGCGACGCTCCAGGGCGCGGTGGTGCGCACCGCGTCCAGGCTGGCCTTGCCGCACAGCCCGCAGGAGGATGTGGTGTAGAAGTTGCGCTCCAGCGAGGCGTCGGGGGCGGGCACGCCGGGGGCGAGGACGACGTCCACGACGTTGTAGGTGTTGCCGCCGTCCGCCGTGGCGCCGGCGCAGTAGCGGATCCCGGCCACCTGGTGGGCGGCGTGCAGCACACCCTCGCTGACCAGGAAGCCGGCCGCCAGGTCGAAGTCGCTGCCCGGGGTGCGCATGGTCACCGTCAGCGGGCGCCCGCCGACCCGGATCTCCATCGGCTCCTCGGCGGCCAGGGTGTCGGGGCGGTGCGTGGGCGTGCCCTGGCGCAGGCGCAGCACCCTGCGCTGTACGGTCACTCGGCCCATGGTCGTCGGCTCCTCGGATCGGTCGGTGCGGGCTGCGCCGTGGACGGTGTCGCGGACCGGGCGCGGATCACGTCGTAGGTGACCTCATGGGTCATCTCACGGGGCACGTCGTGGGCCGGGTCGCGGACGCCGTCGTGGCGGACGCTACGGATGAATCCTCGCTCCTCCGGCGGCCGGGGTGCGCAGCGCGGTCCGGTTCGGGCAGGTGACGGCGGCTGTGCGCGGCCGTCACGGCCAGGCAGAGCAGGCCCACCGCGGCCATGCCGGTCAGCAGGGCCGGGTAGGAGGCGTGGCCGGCCGTTCCGGCGACCAGCAGCGGGGTGAGGAAGCCGCTGGACGTGGTGCTCTGGTAGAGCGAGGCGGCGCTCGGAGCGGCGAACGGACCGGCGGGCGGGCCGGCCGGGGCGGCGGGCTCCGGCCGTCCGGTGCGGTCGGGCCGCTCGGCGGTCCCCGGCGTCAGCCGCTCCACCTCGTGCAGCCCCGCACCGAGCGTCAGCCCGTACCCGGTGCCCAGGACGACGGCGGCCGCCACCACCAGCCCCACCGAGTCGCGCCCGGCGGCGAGGGCACCGATCAGCAGCCCGGCGATGACGGTGGCCATCGCGGTGAGGGTGGCCCGGGCACTGCCGCGGTCGTCCAGCCGGGCTGCGAGGGGCTGGGCGAGGACGCCCGCGGCGAGCGTCAGTGCCGCCACCAGGCCGCCGAACAGCGGCGCGTAACCGGGGACGCGGTCGGCGACCAGCGGGGGCAGCACGACGTACGCCACGGTGGCGGAACCGAGCACGGCCGGGCTGGCGGGGAGGACGACGTAGCGGAAGCGGGGGTGCCGGACGGCCCTGCGGTGCTCGTCGCCGGGGTCGCCAGGGTCGCCGTGTCCGGCGGCGGCCTCCGTCGGCGGCCCCGGGTGGCGGCCCGGCGCGGTCTCCGGCAGCCGACGGGTCGCGCGCAGCACCAGCAGGCAGCCGAGGGCGTGGGCGAGCGCGGGCAGCACCATCGGGCCGGGCAGCCACTCGGCGAGCACCCCGGCGGCCAGTGCGCCCGCCGAGAACCCGGCCCCGGTGGCGTACATCGCACGGCGGGCCGGGACGGCCGGGGGGACGGACGGCCCGGAGAGCTCCCGGAGCCAGGCCGTCCCGGCGACGAAGACCAGCCCGGCGGCGAAGCCGGTGGCCGACCGGGCGGCGTACACGGCCGGTTCGTCCGCCGTGGCCAGGACGGCGCTCGCGGCGGCGGACAGCACGAGTGCGCCGCGCACCACCCGCCGACGGCCGTACCGGTCGGCGGCGGCGCGGCCCAGCAGCAGGCCGGGGACCAGCCCGACCAGGTAGACCGAGAACATCGCGGCCAGTGACAGCGCCGACCAGTCGGTGCGCTCCCGGTACACGGTGGCCAGGGCGGTGAACTGGTTCGCGCCCCAGGCGGCGACGGCCACGGCGGCCGCCGCCGGGAGCCAGCGGGCGGGCGCCGTCGGGACACCACGGGCGGGCATCCGTCCGGACGGACCGGCGGGGAGTTCGTCGACCGGGTCGTCGATGGTCCTCATGTTCCGCCGTTCGCCTTTTCGCCTTTTCGGGGCTTCCTGGATTTCTCGATCCCAGTGTGTCGGCCGCGGCCGACGGGCGTCAAAGAGGTGATTCCTGTGGCGTGATAGGCGGAATTTATCAAGGCTTGTCGAGGACTTTCGAGGACTTTCGAGGACTTTCGAGGAACGTCGAGGACTTTCGAGGAACGTCGAGGAACGTCGAGGAACGTCGAGGAAAGCCGAGGAACGTCGCGGAATTCCGTGCGGATTCACGGATATCGCCGGCCGGGCGATCCGGAATGGGCCCCGGCATTCCGGCGCGGGATTTCCGGGGGCGGCGGCGACGCCGCGGTCCCGGCTCAGTCCGCGCCGCGCCCCACCGACAGCACGACCGCACTGGCCGCGCCGCTCGGCGTCTCGTAGTGCACCGTCTCCCCGGCGCGACGTCCGAGCAGCGCCTTCCCGAGCGGGCTGTCGAAGGTCACCAGGGTCTGCTCCCGTTCCTCGGCGATCTCCGAGACCTCGACGGTCTCCTCCGCGCCGTCCCCGAACCGCACGGTCACGGTGGACCCCACCCCCACCACCTCCGTCGACGGCGCCCCGGCGACGGCCGCCTCCCGCAGCCGTCCCTCCAGCTCGGCGATCCGCCGGTCAAGCCGTGTCACCTCCGACGCCCGCTGCAGTTCGTCCGCGGCGTCCGCCCGGTCCCCGACCGGCTCCACCCCGCGCAGCGTCGCGGCCACCTCCCCCCGATCCGCCCGCAGTTGCGCCAATTCCTCCTGCACCGCACGCAGGCCCTCGGCACTGATGGGTTCGGGACCACCGGTCATGCCTGCTCCCGGGTCTCTCGCGAAATGCTCAAACACCGGACGCCTCCCATTAGCCCACCCCGCCGGGCCCCGGGCAACTTTGTCCCCGGGGGGGCGGTGCCGGCCGGTCACGGGAGGGCGGAGGGCGGTGCCGGCCGGTCACGGAATGGCGGAGTGGCGCCGGCCGGTCACCGGCGGGCACGTCACCGAGCGAGTGCGTCGTCCCGCCGGCCCTGCGGCGGCAGCTGTGCGACGACCGGCGCGAGGAACTCGCTCGGCGTCCCGTGCCAGGAGACCGCGAGGGCCTCCCGGGCGCGCGTGCACGCCACGAAGAGCAGGTTCAGTTCGCCGTTCAGGTCCTCCCGGTACTGCTGCGGGTCCGTCTCCTCCGGGGTGAGCGCGGAGCGCATGGGCACCACACCGTCGCTCACGCCCGCGACGGCGACGCAGCGGAACTCCAGTCCCTTCATCCGGTGCATGGTCCCGATCCGCACGCCCGGGGCCGGCGTGCTGCCGAGCATGCAGGCGGGCGTCCCGGCGTGCTCCAGGGCCCGGGCGATGTCACGGCCGAGCTGGACGGTCCGGACGGCGACGCCGATGTCATCCGGGTCCACGCCCGAGGCGGTCCACTCGCCGATCCGCTCGACGAGCGCCCGGATCTCCTCCGTCCGGTCGACGTGCCCGTGCGTCTCGGGGTGCGCGCCGTGCAGGGTCGAGTGGTAGCCCACCAGGGACTCCTCCCCGCCGTCCATGTCGTCCGGGCGTTCGCCGGTGAGCAGGGAGGCCGACCAGCCGAGGATCTCCTGCGTGGTGCGGTAGTTGACCCGCAGCCGGGCGGAGCGCCCGACCACCTGGATCCCCACGGCGCGCAGTGAGACCTTGTTCCCGTTGCCGTAGATCCGCTGGTGCGGGTCGCCGGCGAGGAACAGGTCGTCCGGTCCGGGCGCGACGAGTGCGCGCAGGAACCGCCACTGCGCGGGGTGCAGGTCCTGCGCCTCGTCGACCACCAGGTGCCGGAACGGGCGGTCGCCCCCTTCGTCGAGCGCCCGCGCGGCCTGCGCGCAGACCTGCAGGAACGTCCACTCCCGGGCCTCCCGCAGCTCCTCCTCGAACGCGGCCACGGCACGCCACAGTTGGGCCTTCTTCAGAGGCCCGAGCGGTGTGCCCCGGCCGGCCCGCGACGCCCTCAGGTACTGCTCGGGGCCGTCGATCGCCTGGGCCAGGACGACCTGTCGCCACTCCTGGTCCAGGAAGACGTCGGTGAAGTCGACCCCGAGCCGCCGGGCGACCCGTCCCCAACGGGCCAGGACGGCGCGCTGGTTGAAGACGATCTTCAGCGGGGCGCCGCCGCGGGAGCGGCGCAGGACCTCGTTGGCCAGCGCGTCGACGGTGACCACCCGGACCTTCGCCCTGATCCGCTCGTCCGTGACGAGCAGGGCCAGGCAGCGTTCCAACTCCGCCGCGAGGTCCTTGGTGTAGGTGGTGAGCAGCACCGACCCGTCGGGGGCGTCCGGCGGCAGCCGGCGCGCCAGGTGGTAGGTCCGGTGCAGGGCCACCACGGTCTTGCCGGTCCCGGGGCCGCCGCTGACCCGGGCGGGCCCGTTGTACGAGTCCCGGTAGGCGATCCGGTACTGGGCCGGGTGCAGGAAGATCCGCCACGCGTCGAACGGGCGCTCCAGGATCTCCAGCAGCTCCTCGGGGCAGGACACCAGGGCGACCCGGCCGCGGGCGTGCGCCATCGCCGAGACCAGCCCGTCCCCGGGCTGCGCGGTGCTCACCGGAGCCGCCGCCCGCGCGTACGCCTGGACGATCTCGCGGTCGACGTCGGCCGGCTCCATGCCGCTGGCGAGGCCGACCAGGACGTCGAACTGCTGCTCCGGCAGGACCCGGTGGAGCGCCTCCAGGTGGGTCTCGTCGGGCAGCAGCCGGATGATCGGCAGGATCTCCTCGTCGATGCCCAGACTGCGCAGGACCTTGTCGGAGCGGTCGGCGAAGAGCCGCCGGGGCTCGTCGGAGGCCCGGGTCCGCAGGGAGGCGGTGGCGCGTTCCAGGGCGACGTCGTTGCGGATCTCGACGCCCTGGGTGGCGGCGTTGACCGAGGCGCGGTGCTTGCACGCCCAGTCGTTGGCCTTGTCGTGGGGGAGGACCTTCAGCAGCAGGTAGCCGTCGCCCCGGTCGGCCTTGAGGACCACGCCGCGCCAGAAGTCGGTGATCCGGATGGTCCGGATCCTCGGGTCCCGCTGGTTGGTGAGCTTCTCCAGGTGCGTGCCGGCGTGCGTCGCGCCGGTGAACTTCTCGAAGGTCTCGTAGACCCTCCGCTGCACCGACTTCTCCAAGCCCGCGAACTCCATCAGGAAGTCGCGGTGCATCCCCAGCGTCGCCACGCGGGCCCCCTCGTGCCTCTGTCCGGTCGGGCAGTCCGATCACTGTACTGGCCCGACGATCACCGGGCCGTGTACGGACGATCACCGGGCCGCGTACGGACGACCGCGGGGCCCGGCGGCCCGGCAAGCGGTGCGCGCGGGCGGGGCCCGAGGGTGGCGGTGATCACCTTCTGGGGCGGGGCGGCGGGGGAAAGCGCAGGTCGGAGCCTCGGGCGAACCGGCGGGAGGCGGGACCGGCCGCGGGGGCGCGGGCGGGCGAAGCTACCATGTGGGCAACACCCTCAGCTCGAAAGATGGACTTGTGACTGTCAACGACGACGTGTTCACGGACTGGAAGAACCGCGAGGAGATCGCGGAGTCGATGATCCCGATCATCGGGCGGCTGCACCGGGAGCGGGACGTCACCGTCCTGTGCCACAGCCGTTCCCTGGTGAACAAGTCGGTGATCAGCATCCTCAAGACGCACCGCTTCGCCCGGCAGATAGCGGGCGAGGAGCTCTCGGTCACCGAGACGATGCCGTTCCTGAGCGCGCTGACCGCCCTGGACCTCGGCCCCTCGCAGATCGACATCGGCATGCTCGCCGCCACGTACAAGGCGGACGACCACGGTCTGTCGGTGGAGGAGTTCACCGCCCAGGCCGTTGCGGGTGCCACCGGTGAGAACAAGCTGGAGCGCCGGTCCGCCCAGGACGTCGTGCTGTACGGGTTCGGCCGCATCGGCCGCCTGGTCGCGCGGCTGCTGATCGAGAAGGCCTCGGGCAACGGGCTGCGGCTGAAGGCCATCGTCGTGCGCAACGGCGGCGGCGACGACCTGGTCAAGCGCGCCTCGCTGCTGCGCCGTGACTCCATCCACGGTCAGTTCCAGGGCACCATCACCGTCGACGAGGCGAACAACAAGATCGTCGTCAACGGCAACGAGATCACGGTGATCTACTCCGACGACCCGACCAAGGTCGACTACACGGAGTACGGGATCAAGGACGCGATCCTGATCGACAACACCGGCAAGTGGCGTGACCGCGAGGGCCTGTCGAAGCACCTGCGCCCCGGCATCGCCAAGGTCGTGCTGACCGCCCCGGGCAAGGGCGACGTCCCGAACATCGTGCACGGCGTCAACCACGACATGATCAAGCCGGACGAGCAGATCATCTCCTGCGCCTCCTGCACCACCAACGCCATCGTCCCGCCGCTGAAGGCGATGGAGGACGAGTACGGCGTGGTCCGCGGCCACGTGGAGACCGTCCACTCGTTCACCAACGACCAGAACCTGCTGGACAACTACCACAAGGCCGACCGTCGCGGCCGCTCGGCGCCGCTGAACATGGTGATCACCGAGACCGGTGCCGCCTCGGCCGTCGCCAAGGCCCTGCCGGACCTCAAGGCGAAGATCACCGGCAGCTCGATCCGCGTGCCGGTGCCGGACGTCTCCATCGCGATCCTCAACCTCCAGCTGAAGCGGGAGACCAACCGCGAGGACGTCCTGGAGTACCTGCGCAACGTCTCGCTGACCTCGCCGCTGAAGCGCCAGATCGACTTCATCGACTCGCCCGACGCGGTCTCCAGCGACTTCATCGGCTCGCGCCACGCCTCGATCGTGGACGCCGGCGCGACCAAGGTCGAGGGCGACAACGCGATCCTGTACCTGTGGTACGACAACGAGTTCGGCTACTCGTGCCAGGTCGTCCGGGTCGTGCAGTACATCTCGGGCGTCGAGTACCCGACCTACCCGGCTCCGGCGGTCTGATCCTCCGGACGGTACGTGCGGCGGGGCGGTGACCGGCTGGTCACCGCCCCGCCGGCGTTTCCGGGGCGGTACGGTGCTCGGTGCTCGGGGCGCTGCGGGCGGTCGGCGCCGGGCCCGGTGGGCTCCGGACGGCGGGAGGGACGGGGATGACGGACGGATGGCCGACGGTCGAGTTGGATCCGGTGCGGCGGCTACGGGTGCTGGCGGCGGCCGGGACCGCGCGTCCGCTGTTCGCCGAGCGGCGGCTTTCCGCCGGGTTCGACGAGGTGTGGTCGGTCGCCGGTGACCTGTCCGGTGAACTGCCCGGACTGATCAGCGGGTTGCGCTCCTTCGAGGTCGGTCCCGGCCCCGGGACCGGGACCGGGACCGGCGGCGGGGACCGGCTGGTCGGGCTCGCCGTGAGCGTGCTCGGGCACCGGGAGCGTTTCGACATCGTGCTGCGCAGCGGCTGGTGCCTGATGCAGAGCAAGGTGCTGCTCGGCGGGATGGCCGCCGTGCCGGACGGCGACGGGACGCGCTTCGCCCTGCTCGCAGCCCTGCGAGTGCCCGGTGCGGGGCCGGTGCAGCGGTTCTTCGGTTCGCTGGTGGACCGGCGCGGCGAGGTCCTGCTGGACCGGCTGGAGCGGCGGGTAGGGTCACGGGCGGACTCCGGCGGCGAATAGCCGGCGGACGGCGCCGGCCACCTCCTCGGGTCGCTCGTGCGGCAGGAAGTGCCCGCAGCCGGGGAGGACTTCGGCCGTCAGGTCGTCCGCGGGAGCGCCGGCGGCGGAGAGCAGCGCGGGGCGGATCACCGGGTCCAGCGCGCCGCCGAGGAGCCGGGTGGGAACGGTCAGCCGGCGGTGCCGGTACCGGCCGAGGGCCAGGCGCGGGATGTCCCGGACGACGAAGCCCCAGTGCAGCCGTTCGGCGGCGTAGGCAGCGTCGGGCGTGCTGCCGGCGGCCACGTACTCGGCCGACTCCGCCTCGCTCCACGGGGTTCCGGGGGTCACGCCGCGCCGGAGGAGGTGGCCGAGCAGGCCCGGGTGGCGGCGGACGACCCGGCGGCCGATGCCCGGGTACTCCAGCAGCGCGGTGTACCAGAACCGCCAGGCCGTCCCGAGCAGGGCGCGCTGCCGCGGCCACGGGTGGGTCATGTTGAGTGCGAGGAGGCCGGTGAACCGCTCGGGTGCGAGCAGTGCCAGCTCGAAGCCGGTCCAGGCGCCCCAGTCGTGGCCGACCAGGCCGACGCGCTCCAGGCCGAGCCGGTCGAGCAGGGAGAGGACGAGACGGGCGCGGTCGTCGGTGGTGTAACCCGTCCGGCGCGGGGCCGACGACCAGCCGAAGCCGGGGAGGTCGGCACAGAGGAGGCGGAACTCCCCGTCGAGCAGCGGCAGGAGGTGCCGCCAGGCGTACCAGTGCTGCGGAAAGCCGTGGAGGAGCAGGAGGGGCGTGCCGTCCCCGGGCCCGGCCTCGGCGAGGTGCAGTCGGACGCCGTCCGCGCCCTCGACGAAGTGGTGGCGCACGCCGGGGAGTGCGGGGAGCGGGCGGGGTTCGGTGCCGGTGGTGCGGGTGGTGCGGGTGGTCTGGTCGGTGCGGGCGGTACGGTCGGTCGGCTCTGTCTTCTTGGTCGTCTCGGCCATCTCGGTCCCTCGTTCCGGGTGCCGGGTGGTGTTCCCGGGAGGGGACGGATGGTCCCCCTCGGGAATGGAGAGGGCAGAAATCGGCCGGACAATCCCCGCGGCCGGCGGAATTCTCGTGGGGCTAGCCGTCCTCGGTGGTCCAGGCGGTGCGGAAGCCCCGGCGGGCGCGGAAGAGTCGTGAACGGACGGTGCCGAGCGGGAGGTCGAGGATCCCGGCCACCGACTGTTCGTCCAGGCCCTCGACATGACGGAGCGTCAGTACGGCCCGGTGGTCGGGCGGCAGGCGTTCCAGGATGTCGCGGATGTCGGCGGCCAACTCGCCGTCCCGCGCGTCGGGTTGCTCGTCCGCCGTGGTGCCGGGCGCCGTCGGCGCACGGCGCCCCGGAGCGGACGGGGCGCGGCTCGCGAACCGGACCGCCTCGCGGGCGGCGATGACCCGGGCCCAGCCGAACAGCGCCTCGGGGGACGTGAGCCGGTGCAGGTTCCGGACGATCGCGATCATCGCTTCCTGGGCGGCGTCGGGAGCGTCCTGCAGGGCGATCGGCGCGCAGACCCGGCCGACGTACGGCATGAGCAGGCCCACCACCTCGTCCAGGGCGAACGCGTCGCCCTGCTGGGCGGCCCGGACCAGCGGGGCGAGGTCCGGTCGTCGGCCGTCCGCGTCCGTCATGCCGCCCCCCGTCGATGGTCGTCGCCCCGGGTGGACGGTACTGGACGGGGCGGCGCGGCCGAGCGGCGGGCGGGTGGCGCCCGGTGCGGGGGCGGCGACGGGCGGGGGCGGCGCTGCGGCTATGTTGAGGGGTCACGGACAGCCGGAGGGAGCGGGCAATGGGGATGGGTGGTCGGCGGATGGCCGCCGCGGTGGCGGCCGGGGTGCTGGCAGCGGTGCTGGCCGGATGCTCGTCCGGGGGGTCGAAGGGCGCCGCCGGGACGGCGTCGGGAGCGCCGGGCGCGGCGGCGAGCACGGCCGCCGGCACGGCAGCGGCATCCGCGCCCGCGGACCCGGGCGCACCTTCTGCGGCACCGACCGCGGCCGCATCCGGGGCGGCCCCGGCACCGGCGACCGCACCGGCGGCCCCGTCCGTGCCGGCCGCCGCGGCCGCGCCCTCCGCGGACCTGGAGGCGGCGCTGCTGGACGACAAGCTGGTCGGTCAGGTGCTGCCGGACGCCGGCGTGATGGCCGGGTGGGAGGAGGAGAAGCGCCAGGTCGACACCGCCGACCACACCGTCACCTGCACCGCCGCCAAGCCCTGCACGGGCAAGCCGCTGAGCGCCTCGGTCCGCTTCTCCTCGGGCGACGTGGTCACCCGCTTCATCGTGGAGACCCTGCCCGGCCGGGACGCTGCCAGGAACCGGCTGAAGGAGACGTACGCCTCGTACGCCGCCGGGCCGTTCAAGAAGATCGACACCCCGGCGCTGGGCAGCGAGAGTCAGGCCTTCCAGGGGCCGCTGGCCCAGGGCGAGGGCGTCGGCATCGTGGTGCGCTCGGGCACCGTGGTGGCCAGTGTGACCACCGAGGGCGGTCCGGTGGACGTGGCCGCGACGCGGCGGTTCGCGGTGATGCTGGTCAAGCGGATCGAGCAGGCGCAGTCGGGGCGGACGCCGGACGCCGGGCCCGGTCTGGCCTGACGAGGGCGGCGGCCTGACGGGCGACGGCGCCTGACGGGCGGCGGGGCCGGGCGGTGCGGCGGGGCGGGCACGGGGCCGGGTGCGCTGAACCGGACGCGCGGACCTGGTCGGCCGGCTGGTCGGTCGTTCCGCCGGTCGGTCGCCTCGTCGGTCGTCCCGTCGGTCGGCCGGGGGCGGTGCCCGTCCGTCAGTGGTGGCTGGGTTCGTGCAGGCCGAGCGCGACCCAGCTGTCCAGCGCGCAGTGCGCCACCCGCCAGCCGCGCAGCGGGCCTGCCGCGCCGGTCAGCTCCGCGCAGGCGACGGCCAGGGCGGCCTCGGCGGTGAGCGGGTGGTCGGCGAGGGTGAAGACCACCGCGTCCACGGTGCCAGGCCCGGCCAGGATCCGGGCGTGCTCGATCCGGACGGGACCGAGCAGCCCGTGCTCCAGCCCGTCCCGTACGGCCTCGGGGGTCGGCCGGTCCGCGCCCTGGGGGCCGCCGGGAGCGCGCAGGTGGAAGCGGATGGCGTGCACGGTCCAAGACTGACGGATCGTCGGCTCGTGCGGCGGCGGCGGGCCGTGGCAGATCACTGTCAGGCGGCAACATGTCACCCCCGAGGCCCGTGCGTCCCGCCTCGGTGCTGCCTTCGTCCCGCCTCGGTGCCGCCTCGGTGCCGCCTCGGTGCCGCCTCGGTCGTCACCTTCGTCGTCGCCTCCGGGAAGCCCCCCGTGCCGCTCCCGCTCCGCCCCCGTTTCACCTCCCGACCCGTCACGGAGCCCGCAGCGCGCTGGGCTGGGGAAACGGATGTCAGTCGCGCGTGATATGTACTCATCTCGGGTGGCCGCCGTGCGGCCGGCCGTGCGAAAGATGCCGATGACGTTCGAGGGGGCCACCACATGCCGCTGTTCCGACGCCGCTCCGGCGAGGAGGGCGCGCAGGACCGGACCGGGCGGCGCGGGTTCGGGTTCGGCTGGCGCTCCGCCGGGGCGAAGGCGGCCGCCCGCGCCACCGAGCCGCGGCTCGACCCGACCTTCGGAGACGAGTCCGTGCGCCTGGTGCTCGCGCAGGCCGCGGCAGGCGACTGGGCAGCGCTGCGCCCCGCGCTGGCGGCCGTCGAGGACGGCGCCGAGCTGACCCACCTCGCCGGGGCGATAGCCGACGTGCCCGGGGTCGAGGAGTGGACGGGCCGCGTCCTCGCCGACACCCCGGACGACACGGTGGCGCTGCTGCTCTCCGGCGCCCGGCAGGTCACCTGGGCCTGGGAGGCGAGGACCGGCGCCCGGGCCAAGAACGTCACCGAGGAGCAGTGGAAGCTGTTCCACCAGCGGCTGGACACCGCCGAGGAGCAGCTGCTGGAGGTCGCCGAGCGCGAGCCCGCCTGGCTCGCCCCCTGGTACTTCCTGCAGATCAGCGCCCGCGGCGCCTCGCTCGGCCCGGAGATCGCCACCTGCCGCTTCGAGGCCGCCGTGCGCCGCGCCCCCGGACACGCCGGCTCGCACCGGCAGCGGCTGCAGCAGCTGTGCGCCAAGTGGGGCGGCTCGCACGAGGAGATGCACGCGTTCGCCCGCTCCGCGATGCTGGCCGCGCCCGAGGGCAGCCACCTCGGCGAACTGGTGGTGCTCGCGCACCTGGAGCACTGGCTGGACCTCCCGGACGGCGAGGACCACGCCTACCTGACCAGCCCGACGGTGCTGGCCGAGATGCAGGAGGCCGCCTTCCGCTCCGTCCTCCACCCGGACTTCCAGCCGGTGCGCGGCTGGCAGGGCGCCTTCAACAGCTTCGCGATGGCCTTCTCGCTCGCCGACCAGCGCAAGACCGCCCGGATGCTGTTCGACGCGCTGGACGGGGCCGTCACCGAGTCGCCCTGGCACTACCTCTCGGGGAACCCGGTCAAGGCCTTCAGCGCCCACCGCGACCGCTGCGCCGCGTACTGAGGACGGCCGCGCAATGCACCAGGGCCGACCGTGTCCGACACCGCCGGTGTCCTGATGCCGAGCCGCATCACGACGCCGTAGTGCCTGCCGGCGCCGACCGCCTGCCGACGCCGATACGCCGTCACCGACCGCCTGCCGATGCCGGCCGCCCGACGCCGCCGACCGTGCCCCTGCTCCCAGCCGCGCCCCTGCTCCCGGCTGCGCCCCCTGAAACGTCACCCACCCCGCGATCGAAAGAGCCTCCGGTGTCCCCAACCGACAACCCGACGAGTGCGCAGCACACCTTCCAGGTGGACCTGCGCGGCCTGGTGGACCTGCTCTCCCACCACCTCTACTCCAGCCCGCGGGTCTACCTGCGCGAGCTGCTGCAGAACGCGGTGGACGCGATCTCCGCCCGCCGCGCCCTCGACCCCGAGGCGCCGGCCCGGATCACCGTCCGCGCCGACGACGAGCTGTCCGTCACCGACACCGGCGTCGGCCTGACCGAGAAGGACGTCCACACCTTCCTCGCCACCATCGGCCGCAGCTCCAAGCGCGACGCCGACGGCCGCCTCGACGGCGCCGGACTGGCCAAGGCCCGGGGTGACTTCATCGGCCAGTTCGGCATCGGCCTGCTCGCCTGCTTCGTGGTCGCCGACGAGATCACCGTGGTCACCCGCTCCGCCGCCGCCCCGGACGCCCCGGTGATCGAGTGGCGCGGCAGCTCCGACGGCAGCTACACCATCCGCACCCTGCCCGCCGAGGCCAAGCCCGAGCCGGGCACCACCGTCACCCTGGCGCCGCGCGCCGACGCCGCCGAGTGGACCCGACCCGCCCGGGTGCTCACCCTCGCCCGGGACTTCGGCAGCCTGCTGCGCCACGACGTCACCGTGATCGACGCGGGCGGCACCGAGCACCGGGTGAACCGCACCCCGCCGTGGGCCGAGCGGTACCCCTCCCCGCTGGCCAAGCGCGACGCGCTCGGCGAGTACTGCCGCGCCACCTTCGACTTCACCCCGCTCGACACCATCGAGCTGGACCTGCCGCTGGTCGGCCTGCGCGGCGTCGCGTACGTGCTGCCGGACGCCGCTCCGCCCTCGCGCCGCAACGGACACCGGGTGCACCTCAAGGGCATGCTGCTCTCCGACCAGGCCGACGAACTGCTGCCGGACTGGGCCTTCTTCGTCCGCTGCGTCGTCGACACCGACGGCCTGCGCCCGACCGCCTCCCGCGAGGGCCTGTACGCCGACGAGACGCTGGCCGCCGTCCGCGACGCGCTCGGCGCCCGGATCCGCGACTGGCTGACCGGCCTGTCCGCGAGCGACCCCGCGCTGCTGCACCGCTTCCTCTCCGTGCACCACCTGGCGGTCAAGGAACTCGCGCGCTACGACGACGAGTTGCTGCGGATGATGCTGCCCTGGCTGCCGTTCGAGACCACCGACGGCAACGTCACCCTGGACGAGTTCGCCCGCAGCCACCCGGTGGTGCTGGTGACCCGTACGGTCGAGGAGTTCCGCCAGGTCGCCCCGATCGCCGGCGCGGCCGGCCTCGGCGTGGTCAACGGCGGCTACACCTACGACCGCGACCTGGTGCACCGGCTGCCGGAGATCCGCCCCGGCGTCTCGGTCTCCGACCTCGACCCCGGCACCGTCACCGCGCACCTGGACACCGTCGACCCGGCCGCCGAACTCGCCGCCAACGCCTTCCTGGCGATCGCCCGCGAGGTGGTCGGCCGGTTCGACTGCGACGTCGCCCTGCGCAGCTTCCACCCGACCAACGCGCCCGCCCTGCTGCTCGACAACCGGGAGGCCCGGCACGAGCGCACCCGCGCCCAACTGGCCGACGAGGCCGACGGATTGTGGGCGGACATCCTCGGCTCGCTGCGCGCCGAGGTGCCCCGCGCCCAACTGGTGCTCAATCACCTCAACCCGCTGGTGCGCCGCGCCGCGACGGTGACCAACCGCGAGCTGGCCGTCACCGCCGTCGAGGCGCTGTACGGGCAGGCCGTGCTGATGACCCGCCGCCCGCTCAAGGCCAGCGAGTCCGCCCTGCTCAACCGTTCGTTCATCAGCCTGCTCGACCACGCCATGCTCGGCCACGAGGCCGGTGGGCCGGGCGCGGCCGGTGGCCGGGGCCGCGACGACGAGAAGGACGCGTGATGCTGGACACCCCCGATGCGGTGATGGCCGCGCTGCACGAGAACGACGCCCGCCCGTACGGTCGCACCCGGACCGTCACCGCCGAGGAACTCGTCGACGCCGCCGAGCAGTTCGACGACACCAAGGTCCGCTCGATGGCCCTGCTGGAACTGATGGAGGCCTACGAGTACGACGGCGAGCGCAACAAGACCCCGGTCGTCTTCGCCCGCGTCCTCAAGCTGTGGGACACGGATCCGGACGGCTTCGGCGAGTGGGCCCGCCACCAGGTGTTCTGGCGCTTCAAGTGGGTGGCCGGCGCGCTGCGGGACAACCCGGACGTGCCGCTGGCGGCCGTCGAGCGCTGGCTCACCGAACTGCGCGACCGCTACCGCGCGGCCGGCTTCGGCCTCCAGCCCTACTACGCCGAGCGCTACCACCTGGCCGACGTCATCGGCGTCGGCGTCCAGGAGGCCTACGAGCTGTGGGCGGCCCGCCCGCGCTCCGAGATGAGCGACTGCCCGGCCTGCGAGACCCGCGCCCGCGCCCGGCACTTCCTCGACCTCGGCGACGACGCGCGGGCACTGGAGGTGCTGGAGCCGGTGCTGAGCGGCCGCAGCACCTGCGAGCTGGAGCCCTACCTCAGCCAGTCCGTCGCCCTGCTGCCGCTGCTGCGCCGGGGCCGACCGGACGAGGCCCGCTCCGCGCACCTCACCGGGTACCGCTTCGCGCGCGGCAAGTCCTCGATGCTGGGCTCCGTGGCCCGGCACATCGAGTTCTGCGCGCTGTCCGGCAACGAGCCGCGCGGCCTGGAACTGCTCGCCGAGAACCGCGACCTGTTCGCGGTCACCGGCGAGGCCGCCTCCCGGCTGGACTTCCTGACCGGTGTGGAGGTCCTGATCGCCGCCCTCGCCCGGGCCGGCCACGGCGACCTCGCGGTCAGCGGCCCGGCCGGCACCGCGTGGACGGTGGACACCCTGCTCGGCCACCTGCGCACCGAGGCGGACGCGCTGGCCGCCCGCTTCGACGCGCGCAACGGCACCGGTGCGGTCGGCGCCGCGCGCCGGGCCCGGCTGGCCGTCGAGCCGCTGCTGGCCGAGCCGCTGGCGCTGGGCGTGCGCGCCGCCGCCGCGCCCGAGCTGTCCGCCGCCGCCCCGGCCGTCGCGCCCGCGCCGCGCCGGACCGTCGAGGCGGAACCGGAGGACTTCACCGCCCTGGTGGTCCGGGCCCGGGAGCTGGAGGTGCTCGGGCACCCCGACTCCGACCGGCTCTGGAAGCGGATCGCCGAGCGCGCCGCCGCCGCGGACTTCGTCCACCCCGAGGGCACGGAGGTGGGCAGCCCCGAGCGGCTGCGCGCCGAGCTCGCCGAGCAGCGCGCCCACGAGGCGCTGGAGCGCGACGAGCACGCCGAGGGCAGGGTCGGACTGCTGGCCGCAGCCGAGCTGTTCGAGCAGGCGGGGATGCTCGGCGCGGCGCTGATGGTCCGCACCCGTTCGCTGATCATCGAGCTCGACGAGCCGTCCGGCGGCGGGGGTGGCGGGGGTGGCGGGGTCGGTGGGGCCGGTGCGGGCCGTGCGGGCGGCGCGGGCGGGGACACGGGTGATGGCGTCGGTGAGGGTGATGGCGTTGGTGAGGGTGACGGCGCAGAATCCGGCGGAGGCACGGGCAGGACGGCCGACTGGGCGGCGCTCGACGCGGCGCTGGTCCGGGCCGAGGAGCTGCGGGCGACGGGCGAGCTGACCGACGACGACTACCTGATCGTGCTGCAGACCCGCGCCTACGCCGCCCACCACGACCTGGTCGAGTCGCTGCCCGAATCCTCCGCCGAGACCGTCGCGCGCTTCGAGGCGGCGGTCGGCGGCTACCACCGGACCGCCGTCGAGCTGGGCTCGGCCCGGCGGGCCGCCACCTCCCGGCAGTACACCGCCGATGCCGCCGCCCGGCAGGGCCGGCTCGCCGAGGCGGCCACCGAACTGCGCGAGGTCCTGGCCCAGTTGGACCGGTCCGACCTGCCGTGGCACACCCCGCGGGTGCTCGGCCTGCTGGGTCAGGTGCTGCTGCAGAGCCGCGAGCCGGCCCAGGCCGTGGAGGTGTTCCACCGGGCGCTGGCCGAGGCCGCCCGCTGGGGTGACGACTCCTACCCGTACGCGCCGACGTACATGATGCTCGGCCACTCCTGCATGCAGGTGGGGGACCTCGGTGGCGCGGTCCGTGCGCTGTCGGAGGCCGCCGCGCGCTACGACCGCAAGGGCCCGGAGGCTGCCGAGGAGGCCGCCCAGGTACGGCTGCAGCTGGCCGACGTGCTGCGCGACACCGGTCGGGCGACGGACGCGGTCGCCGTCCTGGAGTCGGTGCTGCTGGACGCGTCGGCGGCCCGGCTGGACGTCAGGATGCTCGCCCAGACCCGGCTGGACCTCGCCAGGGGCCTGGCCGAGCTGGAGGAGTACCGGGACGCCGCCGAGGAGTACCTCCGGCTGGCCGACCTGGTGGCCGACTGGGAGGACCAGGAGACCCACACCATGGTCGCCTGCGAGGCCACCCTGGCGCTGGCCCAGGCGGACCGCCGGGACGCCGCCGAAGCAGCTCTCGCGCGGGCCCGCGAGGCCCACGACAAGGCTCCGCAGGTCGACCAACTGGCCGCGACGCTGCGTGAGTTGGCCCGCATCACGATGCGGACGCAGGGCGCCGACGGGCTGGACCGCGCGCTGGCCCTGCTGACCGAGGCGGACGCGGTCGGCGCCACCGCCGAGGAGCGCGGCCAGGAGTACAACGCCTGGTACCTGCGCGGTGGTTCGCACTACGAGCGGGCGCGCTGCCTGGCCGTCGCCGAGCGGTACGAGGAGGCGCTGGCGGAGGCCGAGCGGGCCGTCGCGGTGTACGAGCAGGGCGGCGAGCGGGCCGAGGCGCCGCGGGCGGAATCCGTCCGGTTGGCCGCGCTGATCGAGGGCAGCGACCTCGGCCGCACCGCGGCGGCGGTGGCCCGGTTGACCGCCGGCATCGCGCGCTGCGAGGCGGCCGGGCTGCCGGAGGCGGCGGAGGTGCTGGCGGAGCTGCGGGAGCGGTTCGCGTCGTCGGACTGACGCGGGCGTCGCGGCGGCGTCGGCGGCGAGGTGGCGCGGGCGTCGGACCGGCTCGGGCGTCGGACCGGCTCGGGCGTCGGAGTGATGTGAGGAGCCCCGGGGTTGTGCACCACCCCGGGGCTCCCTTGCGTGTGGGGTTCCGCTGCTTGGGTCAGCAGGGGCCGTCGTCGGCCCAGACGCCCCACTGGCCGCTGGCGGTCGGCACCTCGTTCAGCGTCCACCACTTGGCGTGGTAGTTGTGCCCGTTGTAGGAGACCTTGGCGCCGCCGGTGTAGGTGGTGCTCGCGCTCCAGGCCGGGGCGGTGCAGGTGCCCGGGCCGGTCGGCGGTGTGGTCGGCGGTGTGGTGGGTGGCGTGGTGGGCGGGGTCGCGCCGGCGAACTTCACCGTGTACTTGGTGAAGTCCCAGTCGTTCTGCGCCACGCTGGAGCAGGAGCCGGACAGCCCGGGGTCCACCGGGCCCTGGCACTGCCGGTCCCGGTTGACCGACCAGTAGGTGTACCGGGCCAGGCCGTGCGCGGTGGCGAAGTCCAGCACGGTCTGGAAGTCGGCCTGGCGGAAGTACTCGGCGGCGTCGGTGCGGCCGTTCATCATCGACACGCCCTCGTGGGCGTACGCGGTGGCCTCGCTCCAGCCGAAGGTGGTCTGCAGGATCTGGTTGAACTTCACCAGCGCGTCGGTCTGCGCCGCCGCGCCGTTGAAGCCGCCGTCGAACGGCATGATGGAGTAGTTGTTCGGCGTGAAGCCCTGGGACTTGGCCTCGTTGAGCATCTGGGTGCCGAACCAGCCGGTGCCCGCGTTGGTGCCGGCGGTGGTGATCGAGACGTACAGGCCCGGGTTGTTCTGCTGGAGGATCCTCGCCGCGCCGATCTCGTTGTGGATGGCCGCGGTGTTCTCGTACTCCGGCTCCTCCAGGTCGAAGTCGATCGCCTTGAGCTGGTACTTGGTGATCACCTTCTGGTACCCGGCGGCGGTCGCCTCCGGCGTGCCGCAGACCTGGCCCAGCTTTGTACCGCCGTACCCGCCGACGGACACCGACACGTCCCCGCCCTTGCCCCGGACGGTCTGGATGACGTTCGGCATGGTGGTGTCGGTGTCGATCGAGGAGGTGCCGCCCCAGGCGGGGGAGCAACTGTTGCCCTGGGCCAGGATGAACGCCAGCTGGAAGGCCTTCTGGCCGGTGGCGTCCATGACGGCGGCGGCGTCCGGCGGGCTGTTGTCCTCGGGCATCAGGTACGGGGCCGAGGCGTACCAGTTGCTGCCCAGTCCGGCCGCGGTGGTGGCGGTGGTGTCCGCGGAGGCGGAGCCGGTGCCGGCCAGGGCGGCGAGGCCCCCGGCGACCAGGCCGAGCACGGCGGCCGCGGCGAGTGCGGCCCGGCCGGAGCGGCGCCGGTGTCCGGGAGCGGCCGGGCCGACCGGGTGTTCGGGGCGGGTCGGGTGGTGTGGGTCGGTGGGGTGGTGCGGGCTGGCGAGGTGGTGCGGATCGGTGGGGCGTGGGGGAAGAGCGCGTTCCATCGGAAGCCTTCCAGGAAACGGCGGTGGGGGAAGTGCCCGGTCGCGCCGGAGGTGGGGGTGGCGCGGCGGCAGGCCGAACGGCCCTGGGGCGCTGGGTGGTTGCCGCGGGCTCCCACTGGTATAGACCTGTCTCGGAGGTTGGTCAAGACCCGTGGCGGGGGAGTCCGGGTGCCGCCGAGGAGGAGCAGGTCATTCCGGATGTCGGTGCGTCGACGGCCTTCGAGCCCGGTCTGGACGGGCTCTCGAACGGTCGGTCGGCTCCGTGCGCCCTGCGCGCCTTCGGCCACCAGGACGCGGTGGTGTCGGGCCGGGGGGGGGGGGGGGGGGGGGGGGGGGGGGGGGGGGGGGGGGGGCCGGCCCCCCCCCCCCCCCCCCCCCCGGGCCTCCGCCGTCTCCGCCGGCCCCGCGACCTCCTGGATCTCCTGGGTGTCCTGGACCTTCCGGGCGGCTGGGTCAGGACCGCCCGGAGCCCGGTGGTGCCGGGATCGGCCCCGCGGCCTTGAGGGTGCGCAGGACGGGGGACGACTCCAGCGCGGTGATCTCCTTGACGGCGCCCAACTGCTCTGTCACGTACCGGTGGAGGTCGGCCGGGTCGGTGCACAGGGCGAGGGCGACGAGGTTGCTGGGGCCGGTGGTGGCGGCGACGAAGGCGAGCTCGCGGTGGGCGGCGAGGGCGCGGCCGACCCGGTCGAGGTGGGCGGGGGCGATGCTCAGCCAGAGCAGCGCCTGCATGTTCGCGCCCAGCAGCCGGGGATCGAGTTCCACGTCGAGGAAGACCGTGCCGTCCGCCCGCAGTTCGGCGAGCCGGCGGGCGACGGTGGTCGGTGTACGGCCGGTGGCCGCCGCGAGGTCGCCGAGGGGTGTGCGGCCGTCCCGGTGGAGTGCGCCGAGCAGGGCGTGGTCGGCCTCGTCCAGGCCACCGGACGGCAGCGGAACCGCGGTCGGGCGGAGACGGGCCTGCTGCTCCTCGTCGAGCGCCTCGGTGCTGACCGGCCACGCGGACGGGCCGCCCCGGTAGGTGTGCAGCAGGCAGTGGGCGGAGACGTCGGTGACGGCGGCGGTGCGGGGGATGTCGCGCAGCAGCAGGCCGTGTCCGTCGGAGCCGGGGCCGGTGTCCACGATGGCGGTGATCTCGGTGCCGCCGGAGGTGAGCTTCACCCAGGCCGTGTCGGGGCGGCGGACCAGTGCCCCGGCGAGGTTCCGGGCGGTGTGCGGGCCGGCGGTGAGGCGCAGCAGCCACTGGGCCCGTCCGGCCCGGTGCGGGTCGGCGAGCCCGACCACCCGCAGCCCGGCCTCGGCCCGCAGCCGCCGGTAGCGGCGGGCGACGGTCTGCGGGGAGACGTCGAGGACGGCGGCGATCCGGTTGAACGGGGCGCGCCCGTCGACGCGCAGGGCGTGGACGAGCGCGCGGTCGAGGTCATCGAGCATGCGTGGGTTCCCGGTGGTCGGACACACCGTCCGATTCTGCCGCGCGGGTGGCGGTGCGGGCGCCACGGGAGCCGCTCATCAGCCGTCCCGCGACGCCGACGGCCGCCAGCACACCCACCGTCACCCAGCAGGCGCGCTGCGCCCCGGTCGCGTCCGGGGCCGCGAGGTAGATCCGCCCGAGCACGGCGACGCCGAGCGTGGACCCGAGCTGCTGCACGGCGTTGAGCAGTCCGGCCGCCGAGCCAGTCTCCTGCGGCCGCAGCGGCTTCAGCGCGGTGGTGAAGAAGGCGGGCGTGAACAGTCCCTGCCCGAACCCGACCACGGCGAGCGCGTACGGCAGCGCCTCCGGCCGTTCGCCGGTGCGGTAGGTGCCGACGGCGGCCAGCACCCCGAGCGCCATGACGGCCAGGCCGGCGGGCATCACCCGTGCGCCGTACCGCCGGACCAGTGAGGCGCCCGCCCACAGGGAGCCGGCCGCCAGCCCGGCCGACATCGGCAGCAGGGTCAGGCCGGCGGCCAAGGGATCGGCGCCGCTGGCGAGTTGGAGCTGGAGGACGACGACGAGGCTGAGCCCGGTGGTGGCGGCGAAGGCGAGCGAGAGGGCGGCCAGCGCGGCCGGGAACCGGACGGAGGCGAACAGGCTCGGCTCGACCAGGGTGTCGGCGCCGCGCCGCGCCCCTCGCCGCTGGTGGACGGCGAAGGCCACGGCGGCGAGCGCCCCGACGGCCGTCCAGGGCAGCGGTGTGGTGCCGGTGGCCAGCAGCGGCAGCACGACCAGCCCGGTGGCGAGTGCCGCCAGCGCGCTGCCGGCCGGGTCGAGGCCGGGACGGCGAGGGGCGCGGTCCTCGGTGAGCAGCGGGGCGAGGGCGAGGACGGCGACCGCGAGCGGGAGGTTGACCAGGAAGACCGCACGCCAGGAGGAGCCGAGGAGGTCGGCGTGGGTGAGCACACCGCCGAGCACCGGGCCGGCGACCGCAGAGAGCCCCATGACCGGCCCGATCGTGCCGAGTGCCCGGGCCGTCTCCGGGCCGCGGAACATGGCCTTGATCAGGCCGATGGTCTGCGGCACGATCACGGCCGCGGCTGCGCCCTGGACGGCTCGGAAGGCGAGCAGCGCGCCGAGCGTGGGCGCGCACGCGCAGGCCAGCGAGGCGAGCAGGAAGCCCGCGACGCCGATCCGGAACACCCGCCGGCGCCCGGCCCGGTCGCCGAGCCGTCCGCCGGTGAGCAGCAGGACGGCGAACGGGAGCGTGTACGCGGTGGTGAGCCAGGGCACGGCGGCGGCCGGCCCGCCGAGGTCGGCACGCATGCGCGGCGCGGCGACCTGCACGATCGTCGCGTCCAGCAGGTTCATCGCCTCGGCGGTGAGCAGCGCGCAGAGCGCCCACCAGCGGTGCGGGCGCACGGCCGGGGACTGCTCGGCTGCGGACTGCCCGGCCACCGGGCGACGGCTGGCGGACGGCACGGACGGCACGGACGGCGCGGACGGCGGGGGCAGCGGGTGTGCGGACAACGGGTCCTCCCTCGGGGATGCGGCCGGAATGCCGTCCACACTCCGGCCGCATGCCCGCGCCGACCAGCCACTGCCGCCCGGATCGACGGGAAGTTCCACCGGCCCCGTCCTCGGAGCCGAAAAACTCCACTCAGGCCGGTGCCCCGGCCAGGGCCCGGCCCTTGGTCATCGCCCCCACTCCGGCGAGCAGCCCGCTGACCACCGGGGACCACGGTCGGCCCGCCGGTCCGGTGAGCGTCAGCGTCCGGTGGACGGCGGGCCGGATCGGCACCAGGACGCAGTCGGCCGGGAGCATGGTCAGCGCCAGCGCGGGCATCACCGAGATCCCTACGCCCGCGTGCACCATGCCGATCAGCGTGTTGAGGTCACGGATCCGGTGGTGGGGCGCGAAGCGGGCGCCGGCCCGCCGGTAGGCCTCGCGGATGTGGCGCTCGCAGCCGCCCTCGGAGAGCAGGAAGTCGTCGTCCTCCAACTCGGCGACGTGGACCGTCTCCTGACCGGCGAGCGGGTGGTCGCGGCGCAGCAGCGCGTGCATCGAGTCCGCGCCGAGCGCGACCGCCCCGGGCAGCAGCGGCCCGGCGTCCACCAGGACGGCGGCGTCCACCGTGCCGGCCTCCAGCCAGGCGGGCAGCTCGGCGTCCTCGCCCTCGAAGACCCGGACGGTGACCTCCGGGTACGCGGCCTTCCAGTCCCGCAGCAGTCCGGGCAGCAGTGCCTGGCACACGGTGGTCGGCGCGGCGAGTCGGACGGTGCCGGCCAGGCCGCCGGTGAGTTGGGTGGCGACCGTGCGTACGGCGGCGACGGCGGCGACGGCCGTTCGGGCGTGCGGCAGGACCTGCTCGCCCAGCGGCGTCGGCCGGCACGGGGTGCCGCGCATCACGACGGGTGCGCCGAGGGTCCGTTCCAGGGCGCCGACCGCGTGGGAGACGGCGGACTGGCTGATGCCGAGTTCGTCGGCGGCGGCGCCGAAGCCGCCGGTGTCGGCGACCGCGACCAGGGCCCTGAGCTGGGCCAGGTTGATCTCGGTCGTCATCGGTCGTCCCGGGGCGTGTGACCTGGGGCCATGAGACTTCCTCATCCATGTAGGACTGCCACTTGTTGGACTCATGGTCGGTCGCCCGGCCACCCTCTGTCCAGAGGAAGGGAACACCGGAGGAATGCGGGGGTGGTTGCGGTGCGACGCTGGTTGCCGGGCTTTGTGGCACTGTCGGCGATCTGGGGTGCGAGCTTCGCCCTGATCAAGGTGGCGGTCGACGCGGGGGTGCCCCCGGTCTGGGTGGCGCTGTGGCGGTGCCTGCTGGGTGCGGCCACGCTGGGCGCCGTCCTGGTGCTGCGCGGTGAGCGGATCCCGCGCGACCGTGCGTTGTGGGGGCACTCGGCGGTGGTCGCGGTGCTGCTCAACACCGTGCCGTTCATCCTGTTCCCGTTCGGGGAGACCAGGGTCAGCTCGGTGCTCGCCGGGGTGATGAACGCAACCACTCCGCTGTTCACCCTGCTCTTCGCGGTCCTCACCGTGCCCGAGGAGCGCCGTCCGGGTGCGCGGCGGCTGACCGGCCTCGGCCTGGGATTCCTCGGCGTGCTCACCGTGCTCGGCGTCTGGCACGGCATCGGCTCCGGCGAGGCCGTGGGGGGCCTCGCCTGCCTGGCCGCCGCCTGCTGCTACGGCGCGGGCTTCGTCTACCTGCGGCGCTTCCTGTCCGGTCGGCCGGAGTCCGTCACCACCCTGTCCGTGCTCCAGATCGGCTGCGCCGCGGCCGAGTTGGCCGTCATCGCACCGCTCGCCGCGGGCGCCCCGCACTGGCCCGGGGCGGGCCCGGCCGTCGCCCTGCTGGTGTTCGGCATGGTCGGCACCGGCTTCGCGTACCTGCTCAACCTCGGCGTCGTCCGGACCGCGGGCACCACGGTGGCCTCGGCCGTCACCTACGTGATGCCGCTGTGGTCCACCGCGATCGGCGCGCTGTTCCTCGCGGAGCCGGTCGGTTGGAACGCCCTGGCCGGCGGTGCCCTGGTGATCGCGGCCGTGGTGCTGACCCGGCCCCGTTCCGGCGCCGCGACCGGCTCGGCGGACCAGGCTCCGAAGGCGCGCCAGTCCGTCGGTTAGGGCGCGTGCGGCCCCGATGACGGTGCGTACGAAGATGCCACGCATGGGGATCTCCTTCCCGAACGGCCCCTCCCGGGACAAGCCGGGGGGAACCGGGCTGATCGGACAGGCGCATTCGTACCCGATCTGACGTTCGGTGTCCACTGAATTACGGAATGTCCGCGGGCCCCGCTAGGGTGGCGGCGTGGTGAGGTCGTGGGATGCGGCGGTGGAGCGGGCGCAGGACAGGCTGGCGGCGGGGCCGCGGCTGCGGGCGGTCGCCGAGGGGGACGAACGGCGGTTCGCGCTGTGGGACTTGGCGTCCCTGGTGGAGGGCGAGCTGGGCGAGCTGGTGGACCCGGACGGGCTGGCGCCGCCCGCGGAGCGCGGGTGGCGCGAGCGGCTGGGCGAGAGCGGCCGGGAGTGGCCCGGCGGGGAGCTGTACCGCCGCCGGTACTGGATCCGGGGCGACGGCGGCGCCGTCGTGGGCACCGTCGCCGTGGACAACTGGACCAAGGGCCCGGGCCAACTCGCCGTCTCCTCCCTCTACGTGAGCCCGGCCGCGCGCGGGAGCGGGCTGGCCGCCGCCGCGCTGGACGAGGTGTACGCGGCGGCCACCGCCGAGGGCCTGCCCGGCTTCCGGCTGGAGGCGCACTGGAGCTGGCAGCCGGCCGTCCGCTACTACCTGCGCCGGGGGCTGTGGGTGGTCGGCTGGAAGCGTTCGCTCTCCCTCGCGCGGATGCCCCAACTCCCCGCCTACCGGGTGCGTGAGCAGGACGGGCGGCTGCTCCTGCTGGTCGCCGACCGGCTGCGCGGCTGGGTGCCGATACTGACCGCCGGCCGCGAGGGCCGCTGGCTGCGGCTGGACGAGACGGCCGACTACCGGGGCGCCGACGGCTGGGTGCACGACTACGCGCGCTCGACGCTGGCCCTGCACCTGGCGCTGGCGGGCTTCCCGATGGTGCGCGGCCCGCAGTGGTGGGCGGAGGCGTGGCGGTGGTGCGACGTGGGGGAGCCGGAGGGGTTGGCGTACCGGATCGAGGAGTTCGAGCGGGCCGCGCGTCGTCCGCTGTCCTCCCCGTACCGCCCGGTGTCCGCGCCGGTGCCCGCTCCGCAGGCGCGGAACCAGGACCCGCCTCGGGGTGCGGCCTCAGGCGCGGTTCGGGAACCGGCGCAGGCCCCGCCGCCGGGCGCGGCCGGGGCCCCGCAGCAGGCCGCCGAGCAGGCCGCGGTGCCGTCACCGCAGCTGGCAGACTCGGGGGATGGCTGAGATCGAGATCGACGGCGCCCCCGCGGACCCGGCGCGGCTGGCCGCGCTGGGGCTGCTCAACTACGGGCACTTCACCACGATGCGGGCCGAGTCGGGCCGGGTCCGCGGCCTGACGCTGCACCTGGACCGCCTGGTCCGGGACTGCCGGACGCTGTTCGCCGTGGCGCTGGACCGGGCGGCGGTACGGCAGCGGGTCCGTGCGGTGCTGCCCGCCGACGGCGCACCGGTGATCGTCCGGGTCACCGTGTACGACCCGGCGCTCGGCCTGGAACGCCCCGCCGCCCCGGCCGCGCCCGCCCTGCTGGTCACCACCCGCCCGGCCGCCGCGGCCGAGCCCGCCCCGCTGCGGGTGCGCACCGTGGTGCACCGGCGGGAGCTGCCGGAGGTGAAGCACGTCGGCCTGTTCGGCCTGGTCCACCAGCGACGTCAGGCCCAACTCGCGGGCTACGACGACGCGCTGCTGGTCGACCCGGAGGGCCGGGTGGCCGAGGGGGCTACCTGGAACGTCGGCTTCCTGGACGAGGACAAGCTGGTCTGGCCGCAGGGCCCGAGCCTGCCCGGCACCACCGAGGCCCTGCTGTCCGGGGCGTACCGGGGCCCGCAGTCCCGCGAGCCGCTGTCCGCCGCCGAGCTGGGCCGCTTCGGCGCCGCGTTCGCGGTGAACGCTGGCGTCGGCGTCCGGCCGCTGGCCGCCGTCGACGGCACCGTCCTCGACCCCTTCCACCCGGTGCTCGCCGAGCTGCGCGCGGCCTACCTCGGGATCGCCCCCGAGGTGGTCTAGCGGATGCCGCGGCCCATGAGACGGCCTCATGACCTACCCCCATGAAGCCGGCTCATGGCCTACCCCCATGAGGCGGCCTCATGGCTCACCCCCCCATGAGGCCGCCGCATGATCCGCCACATGAAGCCGCCTCATGATCCGCCCCGGCGGCAGCCCCATGAGACGTACTGGAACGGAGCTCATGACGGGTGCCCTTGAGGACCGCTCAAGGGCATCGCTCGTCCGGGTGACAAACACACGCCGAGCAGGCGCAATGGGGTAACAGGGTGGCCCAAATGGCTTTATTGGAGCTGATCGTGATGTCGGATCAGCTACGCTCTCGCCCGCCCCGCCCGACCGCCGAAGCAGAGAGTAGCCCGACATGAGCAGTCCCCCTGCCACGCCCGCGTCCCGCTGGCCGCTGATCCTGTTGCGTACCACCGCCACCACGCTGGCCCTGCTGGCCCTGCTCCAGGTCATGCTGGCCGGCAGCTTCCTCAACGGCACGTACGACTCCCTGAAGGACCACGAGGGCAACGCGATGACGCTGGCCACCGTGGTGGTGCTCCAGCTGGCGGTCGCCGTCGCGGTGCGGTGGCCCGGCCGGGGCCCGCTCTGGCCGCTGTGGACCACGCTCCTGCTCACCGTCGCGGTCATCGGCCAGATCACCGCCGGCTACGCCCGGGCCCTCGGGGTGCACATCACGCTCGGCGTGCTGCTGGTCAGCGGCATCCTGTTCGGCCTCGTCGGCGCCTGGCGGCTGCCGCTGCCCGCCCGGGTCGGACTGCCCGCGCCGGGCCTGGACGGCAGCGGACGACTGCCGCGCCCCGGCGGGCCGGTGGAGGTGTCCAAGTGAACCGTCGCCGGTTCCTCGGCATCGGCGCCTCCGTCCTCGGCGCCGGCGCCCTGGCCGCCGTCGCCGTCCCCTCGGCCGCCCTGCTCTTCACCGCGGGCCGCCCCGGGCGGCTGCTGGCCAGCGAACTCGACCTGCCCGAGGCGTTCCGGGTCCCGCTGCCGGTGCCGCCCGTGCTGAAGCCGGTGCGCACCGACGGGACCACCGACTACTTCGAGATCACCCAGCAGGTCGCCAAGCTGGAGATCGTCCCCGGTGTGCGGACCGAGGCCTGGACGTACGGGGGCAGCTTCCCCGGGCCGACCCTGGTCACCCGCTCCGGACGGGCCGCGGCGGTCAAGCACCGCAACGAGCTGCCTGCCCCGTCCGTCACCCACCTGCACGGCGGCCACACCCCGGCGGACAGCGACGGCTACCCGGTGGACCTGCTGCTGCCCGTCGGGTCGCCCGCCGACACCGCCCAGGGCGGCGGGATGCCCGGGATGCAGGGCATGCCGGGGATGCGCCACGCGGCGGGCCGCAGCATCGTCGGCGAGCGCACCTACACCTATCCGGGCAAGCAGCGCGCCGCCACCCTCTGGTACCACGACCACCGGATGGGCTTCACCGGCCCCGGCGTCTGGCGCGGCCTGGCCGGCTTCCACCTCGTCCAGGACGACGAGGAGGGCGCCCTGCCGCTGCCCCGCGGCGAGCGCGACCTGCCGCTGATGATCGCCGACCGGTCCTTCGCCGCCGACGGGTCCTTCCGGTACCCCTCCGTCGACCCCTCGCTCGGCGAGCCGGGCGTCACCGCCGCCTACGCCAACGGCGTGCTCGGCGACGTCATCCTGGTGAACGGCGCGCCCTGGCCGCGGCTGGACGTCGACCGCGTCCGCTACCGGCTGCGCCTGCTCAACGCCTCCAACGCCCGCCCCTACCGGCTCGAACTCGACCCGCAGCCCTCCGGTGGCGACGCCCTGGTCCAGATCGGCTCCGACGGCGGCCTGCTCGCCGCCCCGGTGGCCCACGACGGCATCGAGATCGCCCCCGCCGAACGCTTCGACGTCGTGGTCGACTTCTCCCGCTACGCGCCCGGCACCCGGGTGCGCCTGGTCAACCGGTTCGGCAGCGGCCGGACGGCCGAGGTGATGCGGTTCGACGTGTCCGCCAAGCAGGTGAACGACGACGCGACGGTGCCTGACAGGCTCGCCGACGTCGAGGCCCTGGACCCCTCCGCCGCCGTCACCACCCGCGACTTCACCTTCCGCCGCAGCCGCGGCGACGGATGGACCATCAACGGCGAGCCCTACCAGCCCGGCCAGACCATCGCCACGCCCGCCCTCGGGGCCGTCGAGCGCTGGCGCTTCTCGACCGACCTGCACCACCCGGTGCACGTCCACCTCGACCACTTCCAGGTGATCGGCCGCAACGGCGCGGACCCCGGCCCGTACGACGCGGGCTGGAAGGACACCGTGGACCTGCGTCCGGCCGAGGCGGTGGAGGTGCTGGTGCGCTTCACCGACTACGCGGGGGCGTACATGCTGCACTGCCACAACCTGGAGCACGAGGACATGGCGATGATGGCGGACTTCACGGTGCAGTGAGCCGCCCCCCGGGCGAACCAGCGGTCTCACCCGGACGGCCGACTGCCGGAGGGCGTGCGCTGCGCCCTCCGGCAGTCGTGTCCTAGCGTCGCGAAGAGGGCACCCGCGTCCTTCCGGCACCGCGGGGAGGACCCGCCGACGGACGGAGCCGCCGCATGACCACCCCCGACGAACGTCGCCGCCGCGGCCGGGCCGCCCGCGAACGCGTCTCCCGCTCCGAGCACGGCCGGTGGATCGCCGCCGCCGACCGGCCCGACCCGCTCGGCGTGCTGGAACGGCAGGCCTCCGACCGGGTCACCCGGCTGCTGCCGATCCGCTACGGGCGGATGGCCGACAGCGCGTTCGCCTTCCTGCGCGGCGCCGCCGCCGTGATGGCCGCCGACCTCGCCGCCGTGCCCGACACCGGCCTCACCGTCCAGCTGTGCGGCGACGCCCACCTGCTGAACTTCGGCGTGTACGCCTCGCCGGAACGCGCCCTGCTCTTCGACGTGAACGACTTCGACGAGACCTACCCGGGCCCCTTCGAGTGGGACCTCAAACGCCTCGCGGCCAGCATCGCCGTCGCCGCCCGCTCCATCGGGCTGGACGAGGAGCGCGTGCGCCTCGGCGCCCGCATCGCCGTCACGGGCTACGCGACCGCGATGCACCGGCTGGCGGGAATGGGCGAACTCGACGTCTGGTACGCCCGGGTGGACACCGCCGACCTGCTGCCGCTGCTCCGCAAGCACGGACAGCGCAAGCGCTTCGAGGCCGGTCTCGCCCACGCCCGGCGCCGCACCAGCCTGCAGGCCTTCGGAAAGCTCACCGAGGAACGGGACGGGCAGCGGCGGATCATCAGTGCGCCGCCCCTGATCGAGCCGCTGAAGGAGAACGAACTGCAGGGCGTCGGGAAGGTGTACAGCGACTACCGGGCCACCCTCGCCGAGGACCGCCGGGTGCTGCTGGACCGCTACCGTTTCGTGGACGCGGCCACCAAGGTGGTCGGCGTCGGCAGCGTCGGCACCCGCTGCTTCATCCTCCTGCTGGAGGGCCGGGACGGCCGCGACCCGCTGTTCCTGCAGATCAAGGAGGCCGGCCGGTCGGTCCTGGAGGACCACCTGCCGCCCGCCCGGGTGGACGCCGAGGTCGCCGCCCACCACGGCGGCCGCCGGGTGGTCACCGGCCAGCACCTGATGCAGGCGTCCAGCGACATCTTCCTCGGCTGGACCACCGGCCCCGCCGGGCGGCACTTCTACGGCCGCCAACTGCGCGACATGAAGGGCTCGGTGGAGGTGGCCGAGATGCGGCCCTCCGGCCTGCGCGCCTACGCCGACCTCTGCGGCCGCACCCTCGCCCGCGCCCACGCCCGCACCGGCGACCGCCTCGCCATCGCCGGCTACCTCGGCCGCGCGGACACCTTCGCGGACGCGGTGGCCGAGTTCGCGGTGCGGTACGCGGACCGGACGCAGGAGGATCACCGGGAGCTGACCACCGCGATCGAGGACGGGCGGATCAAGGCGACGACGGGAGTGTGAGAGCGGCCAGCCGCTCCAACTGCTCCCGCTGGTCCGACAGTTCGAGTGCCCCGAGGCGGGCCACCAGGTGCCGGGCGCCGGCGGAGGCGTACCGGGCGAGCTTGGCGGCGACCTCGTCCGGGGTGCCGACGGCGAAGGCCTGGATCTGCTCCGTCCCGGCCAGCGGCAGGCCGTAGTTGGCGCGCGTGTAGGCGTCCATGACCCGGCGGGCGTCCTCCGCGCTGCGGTCGATCCGGACGTTGACGAACAGGGCGGGGGTGACGGCCTCCGGTGGGCGTCCGGCCTCGCGGGCCGCCGACCGGACGGCGTCGAGCCCGGTGGCGTAGTCGGCCGGGTCCGGCGGGTAGGGCAGCCAGCCGTCGTAGTGGCGCCCGATGCGGGCCAGCGCCGCCGGGGTCCCGCCGCCGAGCCAGACCGGCGGGCCCTGCTCGTGGAACGGCCGTGTCGCGGGCGGGAGTTCGGCGAAGGAGTGGAACTCGCCGTGGAACTCCTTCGCCCCGGACCAGAGCGCCCGCCAGAGGGCGACCGTCTCGTCCAGCCGGGCGAAACGGCGCTCCCACGGCACCTGGGAGAGCTCGTGCAGCGGACGGCCGAAGCGCCCCGGGAAACCGGCCCCGACCGTGACCGTCAGCCGGCCGCCGGAGAGCTGGTCCACCGAGGCCAGGGTCTGCGCGGCCAGCACCGGGCGGCGCAGCACCGGCAGCAGGGCACCGGTGCCGAGCCGGATCCGCTCCGTCACCGGGGCGATCGCCGCCAGCATGGTGAGCGGCTCGATCCGCGGGCTCAGCAGGGAGTCGTTGACGAACAGCGAGGAGAAACCCAACTGCTCGCTGCGGCGGGCGAATCCGATCAGGTCGCGGGGGTCGTGCGCGGCCCACTGGTCCTGGCCGGTGGGGAGGAAGACGCCGATGTTGTCCATGACGTCGATGGTGGCGGCGCGGGCGGCCGGGCTCAATTCCCCCGGGGGAATGGCGGACCGCGCCCGCCCGGGGTTGGCTGGTGGCGTGGACTTCTCCCGAGCGCTGCGTGAGCGCCGTACCAGCCGCCGCCTGAGCCAACTCGACCTCGCCACCCGAGCGGGCACGACCCAGCGGCACCTCAGCTTCATCGAGTCCGGCCGCTCCGCGCCGGGCCGGGGCATGGTCGTGCGGCTCGCCGAGTCACTGGACCTGCCCCTACGGGAACGCAACGAGCTGCTGCTGGCGGCCGGTTACGCGCCCGCCTACCCCGAGACGCCACTGGACGGGCCGGCCCTGGCACCGGTGCGGGAGGCGATCGGCCACATCCTGGCCGGCCACCTCCCGTACCCGGCGGTGGTGGTGAACCACCGGGGCGACGTGGTCGCCGCCAACGTCGCCCTGGACGTGATCACCGAGGGCGCCGACCCGCGGCTCGTCGGCCCCGGCACCAACGCCTACCGGCTCGCCCTGCACCCGGACGGCCTCGCCCCGCGCATCCTCAACTTCGCCGCCTGGGCCCGCCACATCGTCGAGCGCACCCGGCACCTCTCCGACCTGCACGAGGAGTTGAGCTCGTACGTGTCCGACGTGGAGGTGGGGGAACAGCACCTGGGCTTCGCCGTCCCGCTGGAGCTGCGCACCTCCCTCGGCGAGCTGCACCTGATGACGACGGTCACCACCTTCGCCACCGCCGTGGACGTCACCCTCGCCGAACTGAAACTGGAGGCCTTCCTGCCGGCCGACGCGGCGACCGCCGAGGCGTTGCGGGCGGCCGCGGCTCAGAACCCCGGGAACTGGTAGTCGGCGAGAATCCGGCCGTCGGCGTCCAGGACGACGAACCCCGTTCCGCCGCCGACCGGTTCGCCGCCGCCCACGGGCACCATCTCCCAGGTGAAGCGGACGACGTCCCGCAGCCGCACGGCGTCCGGCCGGGCACGGAAGGTGAACTCGCCGGGCGCCACGAACTCCTCGTGGGCGCGGGCGACGCGGAACTCCAACTCCTCGTAGCCGCGCGCTTCGAGCACGGGCTCGGCGAAACCGACCCGCGCGGCCGCCTCACGGGCCTCGGCCGGCGGGTGCAGCAGGTGCGTGCCGTCCTCGGCCCACAGCCGCTCGATCGCCCCACGCCGGGCGGCCGCGTCGGACTCGGTCCACAACGCGGCGTAGCGGTCGGCGAGTTGCTGGGAGTTGGTGGTGGGCGTGCCGGTGGTGGGCGTGCCGGTGGTCATGACGGACTCCTCGGTGGGGTCGCTCGGTGTCGGTGGACCCATCCTCGGAGCGGCCCCGCCACCGGACAATTCCCGCCCGGGAATGGCCGCCGGGGAGCGGGCGCCCGGGAGGCCGTGCCGGGAAACGGCGGGCCCGCCACGGGGGCCTTATCCGCTTGCCCGAGCGGCCGGGGTTGCCGTTGGGTTGGCCGCATGAACGAGCCGCTGAACCAACCGCTGAACCAACCGCTGAACCAACCGCCCGCCCAACCGTCGGACGAGCCACAGACCACGCCGCCGGTCCAACCGCTGGACGGGCCGCCGGACGGTCTGCGCACCGAACGTCTGCTGATCCGTCGCTGGCGGGAGTCCGACCTCGCCCCGTGGGCCGCGATGAACGCCGACCCGGAGGTCCGCGAGCACCTGGGCGGCCTGCTCACCCGTGAGCAGAGCGACGCCTCGGTGGCACGCTTCGAGGCCGCGATCGAGCGGCGGGGGTACGGCTGGCTGGCCGTCGAGGTGCGGGAGAGCGGCGAGTTCGTCGGCTTCGCGGGCCTGGACGACATCGAGGAGACGGACCCGGTCGACGGCGTCGAGATCGGCTGGCGGCTGGCCCGCTCCGCCTGGGGACACGGCTACGCCACGGAGGCGGCCCGCGCCGTCCTCGGCCACGCCTTCGACACCCTCGGCCTCCCCGAGGTCCTGGCCATCACCACGGCCGCCAACCACCGCTCCCAGTCGGTGATGCGCCGCCTCGGCATGACCCACGACCCGGCCGAGGACTTCGACGACCCCGCCGCTCCGGACGGGCCGCTGCGCCGCAACGTCGTCTTCCGACTGCGCCGGGAGGACCGCTCCGCCTAGGGTGACGGGAACGGGCGGTGGGGGCCGCCGGAAGCGGGGGGATCGATGAGGTACCGAACGAGGATCGGCGGCGTCCTGGCCGGCAGTGCCCTGCTGCCGCTGCTCGCGTGTGCGGTGGGGCGCTGGGAGTCCCGCAGCGGCGGGCGGATGGCCGTGGCCGACGCCCTGAACCGGCCGGTCCTGCTGCTGGGCGCGGCCGCGGCGCTGCTCGTGGCGGCGGTCTGCGTGCGTCGGCGGTGGGACTTCGTCGGACGGGCGACGGCGGTGGTCGGGAGCCTCGGGCTGCTCTGCGCGCTGGGCGTGCTCGTTCTCCGGACGATGGGTCAGGAGCCCGCCGAGCAGACCCGGCTGGGTTCGCCGGGGCGGGCGGACCGCGTGCTGGTCGTGATCCACCACGGCCTTCGGGGAGCGGAGACGGAGTCCCTGAGCTGGCAGATCCGCTTGGAGACCGGCACCGGTTGGTCGGCCCGCAGCTGGCACCTCCTCGCCATGCGCGAGCAGTTCCCGGGTGAGGGGGCGTTCGAGTCGGCCGCCTGGACAGCGCCCGACCAGATCACCGTCACCACGGACACCGGCTCACGGGTCTTCACCGTCGCCCCCGACACCGGCGAGCCCACGCTCACCGGCAGCGTCGGCACCGTTCGGGGCTCCTAGCGGCGGACGGTTCGACGTCCGCCCGCCGGGGGCGCAGTCGGCTCGGGAGGTGCTCCTGTACCGGTGCCCTCCCGTGAGCCGGCCGATGAGGGGGAGCCCGGACGGGCAGCGGCCCTTCGAGGTGGCGGCCGGTCCGGGCTGTGGCTGGTCGAGGCGACCGTGGGCGAACCGGTGCCGCCCGTGGACCGGGGCCCCGGCTGCGCCCGCCCGCCGTACCCGGCCGGCCGGCTGCGCCCGTACCGGGGCTGAGCTGCGGGATCGGGCGGCGTGGTTGTCAGTGGGGTGTGGCAGGGTGACCCCATGCTGGCGATCACGGTGCAGACGAACGACGGGAAGCGACGCTCCCGGCCGGGTGCGGACGAGTTGGCGGGGCTGGTCCGGCGCATCGGCGCGGAGGACGACCGCTTCCTCGTCGTGGAGCGGATACCCGACCTGCCGGACGTGTACATCCAGGTGTGGCACGCCGACGGCGAGGACTACACGCTGGAGCACCGCGACGGCTCCGCCGGGCGGCACTTCGAGGTGCGGCTGGCCGGGCCCGAACCGGTGGCCGAGGCGATGACGGCCTGGGCGCGCGGCGAGTCGGGCTGGGGCGACGCGCTGGACTGGAAGCCGCTGGACATGGGCCCGGCGCCGGAGCCCGTGCCGCCGCTGGAGCTGGGCGCGGGCGAGCGGCAGGAGTTGGAGGACCGGCTGCGGCTGACCCTCGCCTGCGGCTACACCGACCGGGCCGGGCTGGCCGAGGAGGCGGAGGAGTACCTGGTGTCGGGCGAGCGCCGTCCGCTCTCGCGCGCCCAGGCGGAGCAACTCGCCGACCGGCTCTGGCTGGAGCGGGTCGGCGAGCAGACCGGCTGGATCGGCGAGGGCGACCCGGAGCGCCTCACCCGCGCCTTCGCCGCGTTGGAGGAGAGCGGCATCACCGCGCGGGAGAATTTCACCTGCTGCCGGTCCTGCGGCGAGGCCGAGATCGGTGCGGCCGGTGACCCGGACGCCCGCGGCTTCGTCTACTTCCACTCCCAGGGCACCGAGTCCGCCGCCTCCGGCCACGGCCTGTCCCTGCTCTACGGCGGTTTCGACGGCTCCCCGTCGACCACCACCGCCGTCGGCCACGAGGTGGTCGCCGCCCTCACCGAGGCCGGCCTGCCCACGGTCTGGAACGGCGATCCGTCGCATGCGATCGAGGTCCGCCCCCTGCTCTGGCGCCGTCGCCTGGGCGGCTGAGCGGCCCGGACGCGGCCGGTGCCACGGCCCGGCCGGCAGTGTCGGTCGGGCCGCAGCACCGGTGCGTCACGGCACCAGTAGGTGCAGGGCGTTCTTCTCCAGCGTGACCTCGACCGGCAGCTGCGCGATGAACTCGCCGTCGGCGTAGGCGGTGATGCCCGGGGAGTCGATGCGCAGGGACCGGGTGCGCAGGGTGGTGACTTCCGGGCGGGTGGTGTGGGTGCCCTTGAAGAGGGTCGGGAAGAAGCGGGCGATGCGCAGGCGGGGCATGGCGTCGACGAGGGTGACGTCGAACAGGCCGTCGTCCGGGAGGGCGTCCGGGCACATGAGCATGCCGCCGCCGTAGCTGCGGGTGTTGCCGACGGCGGCGAGGGTGAGGTCGCGTTCGATGACGGTGCCGTCGGCGAGGGTGATCCGGAACGGGAGGGGGCGCAGGTTGGCGAACTCGATGAGGATGGCGAGGTTGTAGCGCATCCGGCCGCGCGGCCAGCGCAGCCGGTTGGTGCGGTCGCTGACCAGCGAGTCGAAGCCGGTGGCGAGGATGGAGCCGAACCGGCGGACGGAGCCGTCCGGCCCGGTGATCCGGCCGAGGTCGACGGTCCGGACCCGGCCGGCGGCGATGACGTCGGCGGCGGCCTCGGGGGCGCCGAGCGGCAGGCCGTACGCGCGGGCGTGGTCGTTGCCGGTGCCGGCCGGGACGACGCCGAGCGGGACGGCGGTGCCGGCGAGGGCCTGCAGGGCGAGGTTGATCATGCCGTCGCCGCCGACCACGGCGACCGCGTCCGCGCCGCCGGCCGCCGCCTCGCGGGCGAGGCGGAGGGCGTCCTCGGCGGAGCTCCCGGTGTGCGGTTCGACGTCGATGCCGAGGGAGCGCAGGCGGGCGACGGCCCGCTCCGCGGCGGGGCCGGCGTGGCCGGCGCCCGCCGCCGGGTTGCTGAGGACGGCAACCCGGCGGACGGTTCTCGGACCGGTCTCCCCATGAGGTCCGCTCATCCCATGAGGCCCGCTCATGGGATCAGCTTGCCGGGGTTGAGGATGCCCGCCGGGTCGAGCTCGGCCTTGACGGCGCGCAGGATGCGGACGCCCAGGTCGCCGACCTCGTCGGTCATCCAGGGCCGGTGGTCGACACCCACGGCGTGGTGGTGGGTGATGGTGCCGCCCGCGCCGACGATGGCGTCCCCGGCGGCGCGCTTGGCGGCGCCCCAGCGGGTGAGCGGGTCCTCACCGAGGGCGGCGACGACGGTGAAGTAGAGCGAGGCGCCGGTCGGGTAGACGTGCGAGATGTGGCAGAGCACGAGCGCACCGGGCAGCGCGCCGGTCAGCGCCTCGGTGACGGCGGCCCGCAGGCCGGGCAGCCGGCTCCACTCGGCGGCCGTCTCCAGCGTCTCGCACAGCGCGCCGGCGCTGAGCAGCGAGTCGCGCAGGTAGGGCGCGTTGAACCGGCCGTGCTCCCAGGCCCGGGCCGCGGTCTCGCCGAGCGAGGTGGCGCCGGCGGCGAGCAGCGTCTCGCGGGTGGCGTGGTGCCGGGCGGCGACCTGCTCGGCGTCGCCCTCGAAGACGGTGATCGCCAGGCAGCCGGTGACCGCCGGGGCGCCGCCGATCTGCTCGGTCGTGGCGAGGTTGACCATCGTCTCGGCCTCGTCGGAGAGGCGGATCACGGTCGGGCCGGTGCCCTGCTGCTCGACGGCGCGCAGCGCCGCCGTCCCGGTGGCGAAGTCGGGGAAGCTCCACGCCTCGTACGCCTTGACGGCGGGCAGCGGGTGGACGCGCAGCCGCACGGCGGTGATCACTCCGAGGGTGCCCTCGGAGCCGAGGAAGAGCTGGCGCAGGTCGGGGCCGGCGGCGGAGGCGGGGGCGCGGCCGAGGTCGAGCTGCCCGGCGGGGGTGACCACCCGCAGGCCGCGCACCATGTCGTCGAAGCGCCCGTACCCGGCGGAGTCCTGGCCGGAGGAGCGGGTGGCCGCGAAGCCGCCGATGGTCGCGTAGCGGAAGCTCTGCGGGTAGTGGCCGAGTTCCCAGCCGCGCTCGGCGAGCAGGGCCTCGGCGGCGGGGCCGGTGAGGCCGGCGCCGAGGACGGCCTCGCCGGAGGTCTCGTCCAGGTCGAGCAGCCGGTCGAAGCGGCGCAGGTCGAGGGAGACGACGGCCTGGAGGCCGCCGCGCTCGGGGTCGAGGCCGCCGACGACGCTGGTGCCGCCGCCGAACGGGACGACGGCGATGCGGCGCTCGGCGCACACCGCGAGGACGGCGGCGACCTCCTGCTCGCTGCCGGGCAGCACGACGGCGTCGGGCGCGTCCTGCGGCTCGCGGCTGCGGCGGCGCAGCAGGTCGGGGGTGGACTTGCCGCCGGCGCGCGGCAGGCGGTCGGCGTCGGCGGCGCTGACGTGGTCGTCGCCGACGGCGGCGGCGAGCGCCTTGAGGTCGTCGGCGGAGATCCGGGACGGGCGGAGCACGACCTCGTCGGCGCCCGGCCCGGGGTCGGCGTCGCCGGTGACGCCGAGGGCGGCGGCGAGCAGCCCCTTGATGTCGGCCGACAGTTCCTTGGCCAGGGCCGGGTCGCCCCAGGCGTTCCACTTCATCGGGGGGAGCGGAAGCGCGGCGCCCGCCGGTTCCGCTTGCGTCTCAGGTGCCATGCGTTACAGTTTCACACATCATGTCAAGTAGTAACGCCGAGTCGGCGACCCCAGGCGAGCAGCCCCGCAGCGCGGAAACCACGCAGCCCGGCAGCACGGAGGCCGTGCCGTCGCGCCGTGCGGAAACCGTGCAGCCGCGCAGCGCGGAGGCAGTGCCGTCGCGCAGTGCGGAAGCCGGGCAGCCCCGCAGCACCGACGACGCGATCCTGGACGCCGCCGCCGACCTACTGGTCCACCTCGGCATGCGCCGCACGCAACTGGCCGAGATCGCGCGCCGCGCCGGGGTCAGCCGGCCGACGGTCTACCGGCGCTGGCCGGACGTCCGGGCGGTGATCGGCGCGCTGCTCACCCGGGAGATCCTGGCCACCCTGCAGGACACCACGCTGGACGTGGCGGACCGGGAGACCTTCGTGGACCGGGTCGTCGAGGTCTCCGTCCGGCTGCGCGACCACCGGGTGCTCGGCGCGCTGCTCCGCTCCGACGACTCCGACCTCCTGCTCGAATACGTCGTCGAGCGGCTCGGTGCCAGCCAGCGAGGACTGCTGGAAGCACTGCGCAACGGCATCGAGCAGGGCCAGGCGCACGGCTCGATCCGGGCCGGGGAGCCGCTCGAACTGGCCGCCATGGTCCTGCTGATCGCCCAGTCCACCGTCCAGTCGCACCGCATGGTCGCCGCCCTGCTCCCCGAGGCGGCCTGGCGGCGCGAACTGGCCAGAGCGTTGAACGGATACCTCGCACCATGACGACGCCCGCCGGCCCCTTCGCGGGGACGAGCCGACTCAACGCCGTACGCCGCCAGCTGGAGTTCGAGGCGCTCGGCGACGACCCGCACATCGACCTGCTGGTGATCGGCGGCGGTGTCACCGGTGCGGGGGTGGCCCTGGACGCCGCCTCGCGCGGCCTGCGCACCGTGCTGGTCGAGTCCCGCGACCTGGCCTTCGGCACCAGCCGCTGGAGCTCCAAGCTGGTGCACGGCGGACTGCGCTACCTCGCCTCCGGCCGGATCAAGGTGGCCCGGGAGAGCGCGGTCGAGCGCGGCGTGCTGATGACCAGCACCGCCCCGCACCTGATCCGCGCACTGCCCCAACTGGTGCCGCTGCTCCCGGACCTGCTGCGCCCCGGGCAGGGCGCGCTGATCCGCGCCGGCTTCCACGCCGGCGACGCGCTGCGGGTCAGCGCCGGCACCCCGGGCACGCTGCTGCCCCGGGTGCGCCGGATCGACGCCGCCCGCACCCGGCAGCTGGTGCCGGGCGTCCGCACCGCCGGCCTGCGCGGCGCGCTCGTCGCACACGACGGCCAACTCGTCGACGACGCCAGGCTGGTGGTCGCCCTGGCGCGCACCGCCGCGCAGTACGGTGCGACCGTGCTGACCAGGGCGCGGGCCGAGGCGGTGACCGGCTCCTCCGCCCGGCTGGTCGACACGCTGACCGGGCAGACGCTGGACGTCCGGGCGGGCGCGGTCGTCAACGCCACCGGCGTGTGGGCGGGCGAGGTGGACACCTCGATCACGCTGCGTCCCAGCCGCGGCACCCACGTCCTGGTGGACGCGGCGGCGCTGGGGAACCCGACCGCGGCGCTGACCGTGCCGGTGCCCGGCTCGACCAGCCGCTTCGTCTTCGCGCTGCCGCAGCAGCTCGGCAGGGTCGCGATCGGCCTGACCGACGAGGACGCCCCGGGCCCGGTCCCGGACGAGCCGCAGCCCACCGAGGCCGAGCTGACCTTCCTCCTCGACACCGTCAACGCCGCCCTCGCCACCGCTCTGACCAGGGCGGACGTGCGCGGCGCGTACGCCGGTCTGCGCCCGCTGATCGACACCGGGGGCGGCAGCACCGCCGACATCTCGCGCGAGCACGCGGTGCTGGAGTCCCCGTCCGGGATGGTCACCGTGGTCGGCGGCAAGCTCACCACCTACCGCCGGATGGCCGAGGACGCGGTGGACGCCGCCGTCCGGCTGCGCGGCCTGCCCGCCCGCACCTGCTGGACCACCCGGTTGCCGCTGGTCGGCGCCCCCGGGCACCGGGACAGCCGGCCGCTGCCCGCGCGGGGGGCGCCCGCCTCGCTGCTGGCCCGCCACGGCGGTGCCGCCCACGAGGTACTGGCCGCGGGCGAGTCGGCGCCGGTGGCCGAGGGCCTGGACGTGACGCGCGCCGAGATCGCGTACGCGGTCACCCACGAGGGCGCGCTGGACGTCGCCGACGTGCTCGACCGCCGCACCCGGATCGGGCTGGTCGCCCAGGACGCCGAGCGGGCGCGGAAGGCGGTCGAGGATATCCTGACGGAGTGTCAGGAGCGCTGACCGGCCTGCGGGATGGGCGCCAGGTCCGGTTCCACCCAGGTGGTCCGGGCCTGCGTGCCCGCGAGCGTCCCGGGCCGGTAGTGGCGGGCGAGCAGCTCCTTGTCGAGCAGCTCCGGGTGGCGGGCGGCGAACTCCTCGAAGTCCGTGGCGTCATCCGAGTGGTGGGCCACCAGCTCGACCCAGGCCCGGGTCATGGTGACGTGGAACTTCTGCGGGGCCCCTGCGTCGGTGGCGGTGCGCCGGATGCCGTCGGCGATCAGGTCGAGGGCGGCGGTGGCGCCGTGCCGGCGTACGGCGAGCCAGGTGAGCCGGACGTGCTGGCGGTGGCCGAAGCGCTCGGCGCCGGTCATCGCCTCGCGCAGCAATGCGCCGAACGGGTCGGGTTCGGTCGTGCCGGTCGTGCCGGTCGTGTTGTTCATGCCGTTCGTTCCGGTCGTGTCGGTCCCGCCGGTCGTTCCGGTCTTGCTGTTCGCGTCGTTCGTTCCATAGGCGGGGGTGGAGGGCGTCATGCGGGAGCCTTCGTCAGGGCCTGCAGCACGGCGTGGAAGCCGTCCAGCTGGGCGGGGGAGAGGTCGCCGAGTGCTCGGCGTTCGAGGTCGGTCATGGTTCGCCGGATGGTGTCGGCGGTGAGCCGGCCGGTGGCGGTGAGTTCGATCAGCACCGAGCGGCGGTCCCCGGCGCGGGCGCCGCGGGTGATGTGGCCGCGGCGCTCCAGCCGGTCCAGGATGCCGGTCAGCGTGGTCGGCCGGGTGCCGACGGCGGCGCCGAGCTCGGAGACCGTCCGGCCGCGTCCGTCGGCGAGGTTGGCCAGCGCGTTGACCTCGGAGGCGGTCAGGTCGAGGTCGACCAGCTCGGCGGCGAGCAGCTGCAGCGTGGCGTGCGTCGCACGCTGGAGCGCCAGCAGGGCGGACCGGTCGGGGGCGGCTGCGTTCTCGGGTGTCACGTATTCGGACAATACGGTTTCGTAGTATCCGTGGGCAAACCGGTCCCCGCGAGGGGCTTCAGCGGGCCGTGCGCTCCGGCATCGGGAGCTCGGCGCCGGCGAGCGCCAGGACGCAGGAGAGCGGGTGCTCGGCCTTGCCGGTGCGGTCCAGGGTGACCGCGAGCGGCCGGGGCGGTTCATCGGCGAGCTGGGAGGAGAGGGTCAGCGGGTAGCTACCGTGCCCGTGGACGCGGTGGAAGGCGCACTCCTTGCCGTCCACCAGCAGCTCGGTCTCGGTGATCCAGCCGGAGCGGACGTTGACGGTGACGGAGTGCCCGCCCTGATCGACGTGGAAGCTGTGCCGCTGGCGCATGGGTACCTCCCGCGGGGGCGCCGCAGCCGGGGCCGGGGTGGGGCCCGGGGGCCCGGAACCGGAACCGGCGGTCCACCGTCAGTCTAGGTCGGCGGCACCACCCGGGCGCCCCGGCCGCTCCCGGCCCGGCTCGACCCGGCCCGGCCGGCGGTACGGTTTCCGGGGTGCGGAGGGGAGGGGTGCGGGATGCGTCCGTACGAGTACGGGGACGATCTGGCGGACGAGGAGTGCGTCCTGGCGCTGCACCGGGTGGCGGCGAGGGCCCGGACCGGCCGTCGCGCGGGCCCGGTGGCGGCGCCCGGGCCGAGGGTGGCGCCCTGCGGATCTCGATCGAGGGGCCGGTGTGACGCCGACGGAATCTCGGGCGGGGGTGATCGGTTCCCGTCGGGCCCTGGAACGACCCCTGAGGAATTCCCGGGGTGGAGCCCGCCTTCAGACGGATTCTCGTGATCTCTACAGTGTTGTAGATTCGTCCGCAGGGAGAGATCGAGGAGGGCATTGTGGGAGTTTCGCTGGCCAAGGGCGGCAACGTCTCGCTGAGCAAGGAGGCGCCCGGTCTGAGCGCCGTGATCGTGGGCCTCGGCTGGGACGTTCGCACCACCACCGGGGCCGACTACGACCTGGACGCCAGTGCGCTGTTGTGCAACGCGCTCGGCAAGGTGATCTCGGACCAGCACTTCGTGTTCTTCAACAACCTTCGCAGCCCCGAGGGTTCGGTCGAGCACAGCGGTGACAACCTGACCGGTGGCGGCGACGGCGACGACGAGCAGATCAAGGTCGACCTGGACCGGGTGCCGGCCGACGTGGCCAAGGTGGTCTTCCCGGTGTCGATCTACGACGCCGACGCCCGGCTGCAGAACTTCGGCCAGGTCCGCAACGCGTTCATCCGGATCGTCAACCAGGCCAACGGCCAGGAGGTCGCGCGCTACGACCTGACCGAGGACGCCTCCACCGAGACCGCGATGGTCTTCGGTGAGCTGTACCGCAACGGCGCCGAGTGGAAGTTCCGCGCCATCGGCCAGGGTTACGCCTCCGGTCTGCGCGGCATCGCGACCGACTACGGCGTCAACGTCTGATCCTCGCAGCGGAGTCGGCGGTTCCGGCGGCTTCGACGGGGCCAGCGGCTTCGGTGGAGTCGGCGGTCTCGGCGGTCACGGGGAAGGCTCGGTTCGACCGAGCGCGTGGCCGCCGAAGCCGCCGCTCCCGGTGAGTTGGTGCTGCCACCACGCGGTCATCGCGGGCTCGTCCATCGTCGACCAGTCCGGCGCCGCGGTGACCTGTGCCCGGCCGAGCGTCCGGCCCAGGTCCACCAACTCCCGCCCGACCGCGCTCCGTTCGCGGTCGTACGCGGCGAGCAGGGAGGACCAGGAGCCGGCGGCCCGGCCGGCCTGCTCGAAGGCGTGCGCGTCCTGCAGGGCCTTCACCGCGCCGCTGGTGTTGTGCGGCCGGACCACCGTGGCCGCGTCCCCGCCGATCAGCAACCGTCCGGCCGTGCGGCGCGGGGCCGCCAGGTCGTAGACGGGCTGCAGGAAGGTCCGCTCGGCCGGGGTGAGGGTGACCAGCCCGGCCCAGTACGGCGGCAGGTGCCGCTCGGCGAGCTGTCGCAGCTCGTCCAGCCGCCCGTCGGTGAGCGCGCCGGCCGGGATGCTGGTCGGGCCGTCCAGGCGCAGCCAGTCCGGGGTCGGCGCGTAGAAGACCCAGTTGACCTGGGTGCGGCCGGGCTCCAGTCCGGGGATGCGGTAGATCACGACCTGCCCGCCGTGGTAGCAGACGGTGATGCACTCCTCGTCCGGCCAGACCGCCGCCCCGCCGGGCAGCTCGTCCAGCAGCGCGCTGTCGTAGCTGCCGCGCCAGCACACGTACCCGGCGTACTCGGGCGCGGCCTGCGGGCAGACGGCCTCGCGGACCACCGAGCGGTAGCCGTCCGCGCCGATCACCAGGTCGTGGGACTGGCGGCCGCCGTCGGCGTCCTCGGTCCAGGCGGCCTGCTCGTCGCCGCCGACCGCGGTGACGGTGGTGCCCAGGCGGTACTCGACCCGTTCGGGCGTCCGCTCGCGCAGGGCCTGCCACAGGACGGCCCAGTGGTGGGAGTGGAAGGGGAACGGCTGGTCCCAGAGCACCCGGCCGCGCCCGTGCGGGCCGTCGCCCTCGCCGGCCGGTCCGCGGGTGGTCCAGCGGCGGACGGTGAGGCGGTGGCGGCGGGTGTCCGCGGCGAGGTGCCCGGCGCGGACCAGCTCGTCGAAGCGGTCGTTGTGGGTGCAGATGCCCACACCGCGGTCCTCCAGTCGGCCCGGGCTGCGTTCCAGCACCACGACCCGTTCCGCGCCCAGCCGGGCGGCCGCCCCGGCGAACGCGCTCCCGGCGATGCTGCCCCCGACCACGGCCACCGAGCCACCGCGCACGGCTGCCCCCTCTCCCGAGCCTGCGACGTCCGGGACGTCCGCGACTTCCACGACGTCCGCGACACGACGATACGCGGGCGCCCCACCGTCCGCCCGGCGTTCTGTCGCTTCGGGGACGGGGCGCCGCCGCCGCTTTATGCAACTAGTTGCATAGTGCTCGACCCGTCCCCTACCCTGCGGTAACCACGACACCCAGCCCGCGCCCCAGGAGACGTCGATGAGCGCCACCCCCGGCAGCAGCCGCTACCCGCACCTGCTCAGCCCGCTCGACCTCGGCTTCACCACCCTGCCCAACCGCGTGATCATGGGCTCGATGCACGTCGGCCTCGAAGAAGCCCCCGACGGCTACCAGCGGATGGCCGCCTTCTACGCCGAACGCGCCCGCGGCGGCGTCGGCCTCATCGTCACCGGCGGCATCGCCCCCAACGAGGCCGGACGCCCCTGGGAAGGCGGCGCGATGCTGACCACAGAGGAGGAGGCCGACAAGCACCGCGAGGTCACCGACGCGGTGCACGCCGCCGGCGGGAAGATCGCCCTGCAGATCCTGCACTTCGGCCGCTACGCCTACCACCGCGACCTGGTCGCCCCCAGTGCGATCCAGGCCCCGATCAGCCCCTTCGTCCCCAACGAACTCACCGCCGAGCAGGTCGAGCAGACCGTCGAGGACTTCGCCCGCTGCGCCGAACTCGCCCGCCGCGCCGGGTACGACGGCGTCGAGATCATGGGCTCCGAGGGCTACCTGATCAACGAGTTCATCGTCGCCGCGACCAACCACCGCGAGGACGAGTGGGGCGGCTCCTACGAGCGGCGGATGCGCTTCCCGGTGGAGATCGTCCGCCGGGTCCGCGAGCGGGTCGGCGAGGACTTCATCATCGTCTACCGCCTCTCCATGCTCGACCTGGTACCGGGCGGCTCCACCCTGGACGAGGTCGTGAAGCTCGCGCAGGCCGTCGAGGCCGCCGGGGCGAGCATCATCAACACCGGCATCGGCTGGCACGAGGCCCGCATCCCGACCATCGCCACCTCGGTGCCGCGCGGCGCCTTCGCCTGGGTGACGAAGAAGGTCATGGGCAAGGTCGGCATCCCGCTGGTCACCACCAACCGCATCAACACCCCCGAGATCGCCGAGCGCCTGCTCGCCGAGGGCAACGCCGACCTGGTCTCGATGGCCCGCCCGCTGCTCGCCGACGCCGACTTCGTCGCCAAGGCGCGCGACGACCGCGCCGACGCCATCAACACCTGCATCGGCTGCAACCAGGCCTGCCTGGACCACACCTTCAACCTCCAGATCACCTCCTGCCTGGTCAATCCGCGCGCCTGCCACGAGACCGAACTCGTCCTCGCGCCGACCAGGGTGCGCAAGCGCGTCGGCGTGGTCGGCGCCGGTCCGGCCGGCCTCGCCTTCGCCGTCTCCGCCGCCGAGCGCGGCCACGACGTCACGCTCTACGACGCCGCCGAGGCGGTCGGCGGACAGCTCGACGTGGCCCGGCGCATCCCCGGCAAGGAGGAGTTCGAGGAGACCCTGCGCTACTACCGCACCCGCCTCGCCGAGCTGGACGTCACGCTGCGCCTCGGGACCACCGCCACCGCCGGGCAACTGGCCGAGGAAGGCTACGACGAACTCGTCATCGCCACCGGCGTCACCCCGCGGACCCCCGCCGACATCCCCGGGATCGACCACCCCAGCGTGGTCGGCTACCTCGACGTGCTGCGCGACGGCGCGCCCGTCGGCGAGCGGGTCGCCATCCTCGGTGCGGGCGGCATCGGCTTCGACGTGGCCGAGTTCCTCACCGATCAGGGCGACCAGGCCAGCCTCAACCCGCCGGTGTTCCAGGCCAAGTGGGGCATCGACGCGGAGTACCGCGAGCGCGGCGGCCTGCGCGCCCCCGAGCGTCCCAAGCCCCCGCGCAGCGTCCACCTGCTGCAGCGCAAGACCACCAAGGTCGGCGCCGGGCTCGGCAAGACCACCGGCTGGATCCACCGCACCGAGCTCAAGCACCGCGGCGTCGTGATGGTCCCCGGCGTGACGTACGACCTGATCGACGACGCCGGCCTGCACATCACCGTGGACGGCGAGCGCCAGCTGCTGCCCGTCGACACCGTGGTGCTCTGCACCGGGCAGGAGCCGCGCCGCGACCTGTACGAGGCGCTGCGCGAGCGCGGCCTGGCGGTGCACCTGATCGGCGGCGCCGACGTCGCCGCCGAGCTGGACGCCAAGCGGGCCATCAAGCAGGGCACCGAGCTGGCCGCCTCACTCTGAGCGGCTGCACTCCACGGGGTCGCGCGCATGAGACCTGCTCATGCGCGCGGCCTTGCGGTCTGCTCATGGGATCGGCCATGAGGCCTGCTCATGCGTGCGGCCATGAGAGCTGCTCATGACTCCGCCCCATGAGACCCGCTCATGGCCTGGCTTCATGAGGTCCGCTCATGGCCTGGCCATCCGACCTGCTCATGCGCCTCTAGGATCGTCGGCATGTCGCTGCCGCACGCCATCCTCACCGCCCTGCTGGAGAAGCCGTCCTCGGGGCTGGAGCTGACCAGGCGGTTCGACAAGTCGATCGGCTTCTTCTGGCCCGCCACCCACCAGCAGATCTACCGCGAGCTGGGCCGGCTGGAGGCCTCCGGTCACATCCGGGCCCTCCAGCCGGACGGGCCGGTGCGCGGGCAGAAGAAGGAGTACGAGGTCCTGCCGGAGGGCCGTGCCGAACTGGTCCGCTGGACGGCCGAGGGCGCCCCGCCGCGCGCCGTCCGGGAGCCGCTGCTGCTGCGTCTCCGGGCCGCGGCGGTGGTCGGCACGGACGGTCTGGCGGCCGAGCTGGAACGCCACCTGGCGCTTCACCGCGCGCAGTTGGCCGACTACCTGGAGATCGAACGGCGCGACTTCCCGACTGAGAAGGAGAACGGCGAGAACCGGCTCCAGCACGCGGTGCTGCGGGCCGGGATCGGGCTGGAGACCTTCTGGGTGGAGTGGCTCGCCGAGACCCTCGAATCCCTCTCCCCGAACCGCGTCTGAAGCCTCGCCCGAGCCGGTCCCGTAGCAAGCCCGAACCGTGCCCGAGCCGGTCCCGGACCGTACCCGGACGGCGCCCTGACCGCCCCCGGCTGAGGCCGGCGCAGCGCCGTTCCCGCGCTCGCGCCCGTCCTGACCTGCGGCGATGCCCTCCCCGCGCGCCGCTCCCGACCCCCGGTGGGACACTGGTTGCCTGTCCCTGCCCGAACTCTCGACCGGGGGCCCGCATGTCTCTTCCCAGGCCGCTCCACGCCGTCATCGCCGCAGCCGTCGTCGCGGCGGTCGCACTCGGCCCGACGCAGCTGGCGTCGGCCGCGCCCGCCCAGGACCTGCCCTCCGCCGATCAGCTGAAGTCGGCCCTGCTCACCGCGGCCGACCTCGGTCCCGACTTCACCGAGGTGCCCGCCACCGAGAGCCCCAGTCCGGGTGAGAACCCGAGTCCGGTCAGCGGCTGTGACGCGCTCAGCGCCCTGATCAACATGCACGCCACCCAGCCCGGCCTCGCGAACTCGCGCGCCGAGACCGAACTCGACGGCCCGGACGGCAACCCGATGGTCACCGAGGCCCTTGCCGCAGAGGCGTCCGACCAGCTCACCTCGGACTTCAACTCGGCGGCCGACGCCCTCCGGAGCTGTCACACCATCACCTTCAACGCCGGCACCGAGGACACCGTGACCTTCACCGTCACCCCGGTCACGCTCGGCGACCGGCAGGATGCCCCGGCGGTCCGCCTCGACGGCACCCTGGCCGGTGTCCAACTCAACGCCTTCGTCGGCATCGAGCGCTTCGGTACGGTCGCCATGGCCTTCGGCTATTTCCAGCGTGACGGAGCTGACGCGCAGACGGCCTCGATGCAGTACCGCACCGCCGTCTCCAAGGTCGAGCGCACGCTCGGCACCACCGCCGGCAGCACCACACCGCCCACCGCCGTCGCCACCACGACCGCCACCGCCACCCAGAACATGCGGGTCTGAACCAAGGTCAGAACCGGGGCCAAGGCCAGGGCCAGGACCAAGGCCGGATCCTCGGCGGCGGCGCCGTTCGCCGGCACCTGGCGGCACGGTTCGGTCGAGGACGCCGGGTACGGCGTGTTCGTCCGGCTGTCCTCCGCGGACGGCGCCCTGAGGTGCGAGAAGTACTTCCAGTGCGGCAGGACGCCGACCCGTTGCAGCGCCGCTTCCCGGAGCTGGGCGAGCTGCCGGCGGCGCGGTGGATCGGTGCCACCCCGGGGAGCCCCGATCCCCGCCCGGCGGTTCCGGGGCCGACCGATGTGATGGTGGACGGCTTCGCCGAGGTCGATCCGGCGAAGCCGGCGGCCGTCACGTCGACCGGCACCTGGAAGGAGGAGCGCATCGGCTGCCGCGTCCCGTCGGCGCTCGCGGCCGAGCTGGGTGAGCCCAGGGACTGACTGCACAGCGCGTTGTTCGACCGGGCGGTCACCGGGGACCACTACCAGGGCGGTTTCTCCTTCGGCCGGCGGGCCGGCCTGGTCTGCTTCTGCACGGTCAACCCGAAGGAGCGGGCCGGCTGATCCCGCGCTCAGGGCCCCGCCGTGCCGAACGGGTTGTCGATCACGTAGCGCCAGTGGCCGGAGGCGTCACGCCGGGCGACGTCGGTGGCGGTGCCGGTGAGGTGGACGGCGGTGCCGTCCGGGGCGGTGCCGGTGATCTCCCAGTCGACGATGAGCAGGGCGATGTCGTCGGCGACGTAGGTGTGCCGGGGGCGGACGGTGATCGGCAGCCCGAGGGTGAGGAACTCCGCGTTGGCGCGGTGGAGTTCGGCTCCGGTGGTCGCGCTCCCCGGGGACGGGACGAAGACGGCGCCGGGTTCGTAGACCTGCGCGAGGAGGGCAGGGTCACCGGAGTTGAAGGCAGCGGCGAAGACGGCCGGGTGTTGTGCCGGGTCGGTGCTCACGGGGAGGCTGGTGGGGTGAGTCATGTGAGCAGTGAAGACGGGTGCGCCGTAGGTCACCAAACGGGAAGTGACGGTGACGGACGGGTCGAAGGCCGCGACTGGGACGGGGAGTTGGTACCGGATGAGCGCGGCCGTACCGCGCGGCCCGAGACGGACTGTCCGGTGGAGGTGGCGCTGGCCGCGGTGGCGGGCCGGTGGACGACGCTGGTACTGAGGGAGCTGATGCACGGCCCCGCCTCGTACGGGGAGCTGCGGGCGCGGCTTCCGGAGATCAGCTCGAAGGTGCTCGCCGAGCGCCTGCAGGCCCTGGTCGAGCGGGAGTTGGCGGTCAGCGAACGGTTGGCGGGCTTCCCGGTGCGGACCTCGTACCGGTTGACGCCCGCCGGGCGGGCGCTCCGCCCGCTGCTGGTCGAGCTGTACCGCACGGGTGCGCGACTGGTGGACGCACGCAGGTGAGCGGGGCGGCCGGACCCCTGTCATGACAGTGCCGTCGCTCCCACCCTCCCGCTGCACCCCGTTCCGTCCCCCGCGTCCGGGTTTCGGCCGCCCGCCGCCGTACCGGGCCCTACGGGTGGAAGACGACCTCCGGGAAGGCCTTCGACGGCCCGTCGAGCAGGTGGCGGCCGCGGTGGCGCAGGTGGAGGTCGAAGAAGGCGAGGGGGTAGGCCTGCTGGATGAGGATGCCGCGGTCGGGGTCGAGTGTGCCGACCTGGGACTGGATCTGCTCCTCGGTCATGCCGAGGAGCTTGCCGGCCTGCGGGATCAGCGTCATGTTGTCGCCGTACGAGCCGTGGACGGCGCCGGTGGCCTGGACGTCGAGGCGCCAGCCGCGCAGGTGGCCCCAGAAGGTCTCGGCGGCGGGGTTACCGGCCCGGGCCCAGACGGCGGTCATCAGCATGAAGGGCCGGTCGAGGTCGGCACTCGGGGGCGGGTTGGAGATCATCGGCCCGTCGAGGGCGAGCCCGGCGCGGATGCGCCGGTCGGCGGCCATGGCGAGGGCGGTGGCGGTGCCGCCCTTCGACCAGCCGAACGCGCCGACGGTGTTGGGGTCGAGGCCGCCGAGCAGGCCGGCCGGCAGGGTGCGGCGGTCGACGTCGGGGTTGCGGCCGGCGCCGAGGTCGTCGACGCGGTCGAGCAGGAAGCGCAGGTCGGCGGCGTAGTCCCTGGGGTATGCCGCGACGCGGTCGTCCGGCGTGAGGACGGTGCCGTCGGGGAACTCGGTGAACCCGTCGTGCGTGTGGTCGACGGTGACGACGGCGTAGCCGTGGCTGGCGAGCTCCTGGCAGATGACCGTGTGGTCGGCGCGGTGGCTTCCCGAGCCGTGCGAGAAGACGACGACGGGCAGCCGGTGGCCGGTCCGGTGGACGGGCGCGCCCTGGTGGCCGGACGTGAGCGGGGCGAGGGAGAGGTCGAGCGGGAAGCCGGCATCGTCGAGGAAGGCCTTCAGGGCGCCCGCGGTCATCCAGGGGGCGAGCGGGTACGCGTCGGCGTCGGCGCTCCGGGCCGGGTACCAGACGGTGGCCATCAGTTCGCGGAAGCGGCCCGGCCCGGCGATCGGGTCCGGGCGGGCGGTGTCGCGCAGGTGGAGCGGCACCGTGCCCACCGGGCAGGGTCCGGTGGGCGCGGGCAGGGTGAGCCGTGAGGGCGCGGCGGGGCCCGTGCCGGTGGCGCCCGCGGATCGGCCCGGGGCGCCCCAGGCGGTGCCGGCGAGACCGATCGGCGCGGCGGCGCCCATCGCCAGCGCGGTGCCCAGGATGCGGCGGCGGGTCGGTCCGGCAGAGCTTCCGGAAGCTCCGCCAATGGGGCCGGCGGAGCTTCCGGTGGGTCCGGTGGGGCTTGCGAACGGCGTGGAGTCCATGCCCCGAACGCTGTCACGCGGGGCGGGCGGGCGGCATTGGCCTGCCGACTGATCTACCGTCACCCGGAACTGGCCCACGGGTTTACGCCTCGGGGCTGATGTGCACCGCGCGGCGGTGGCCCCGGCCGGGGGCGAGGAGGAGGGAGCTGGACCGCTAGACGACGTTCTTGTCGATCAGCATCTGCAGCACGTTGACGTGGAAGTCCGGGAAGTCCATCGGCACGATGCCGAAGCGGGCGCGCTGCTGGGTGCGGGCGTTCAGGTACGGGTAGACGGAGCGGTCCATGATGCTCTGCGAGCTGGTCTTGGGCCAGTAACCACCGGCGTAGCTGAGGAAGTTGACGAACATCCTCGGGTAGCTCGGGTTGCCGAAGGCCTTGTCGAACTGGGCGACGATGTACCGGCCCTTCGTGCCCAGCGGGTCGAGGCCGCCGATCTGCCAGGCGTCCTGGGTGTCGAAGTACTCGTTCTGGCCGCTGGACCAGTTGATCAGGCCCCAGGGATTGGCGAAGTCCGCGAGCAGGACGACCTTGCCGCGGGCGGCGTCGAGCGTCGGCCAGCCGTAGAAGTGGAACAGGCTCCGGTAGCCGAACGCGTCGAAGTAGTGGTTGACCCGCCGCATGAACTCGTCGTCACCGAGGGCCTGTCCGCCCGCCCGCTCGTTGCGCAGGCGCATCACGATGGTCTCGCCGGGGTGTGCCTGGAGGAAGGTGCGGCAGCGGTCGAGCACGTCCTGCAACCGGAGGTGCTGGTAGGCGTCGGAGTGGTAGATCCCCAACTCGTCGGGCGCTCCCTGCAGGCCGTTGCAGCGGATGTCGAGGAAGCGGACGCCTTCTTCCAACTGCTGTGGGATGCCCCAGTTCTGGGTGTGCGACCACTCCGTGCCGTAGGCCGGGTTCTCGCAGCACGAGTCGTGGGTGCCGGGGATGGTGAGGTCGAGCAGGGAGAGGCTCCCGTTCAGGCGGCCCATCCAGCTGTCCGTCGGCAGCCCGCGCGGGGTGGTCCGGACGGCGGCCCGGGCGGTGGACGGCGGCAGGGCGAGCCCGCTGCCCAGGACGGCCGCTCCGCCGGCTCCCGCGCCCCACTTGAGAAGATCACGACGTGCGATGCCCATGAGGTGGCTCCTTCGGCGTTCCGGTCGGCTGGGAGGTGCACGGTGCCTTCAGCCCGAACGCGGCCCCGGCGTCGGCGGGTTCACCGTCCGGGGAGCGGTGCGGTTCGGTCTCCGTTCCGTCTGTCCTACCCGGATCGCCGTCTGACGAACTGCTGTCACGCCGGTCGGCAAGTCGCGTGCTGTGAGCGTGGGTTGGGCACGGATTCCGGGGGAAGGCGTCGAAGTCGCGGTCGGAGCCGGCGCCCGGGTGGGTGGCGCCGGGCAGGCGGTGGTGGGGATCGCCGACTCGACGGGACCTTCCAACGGACGTTCGCCGAGTCGAGGGCGGACTCGACGAGAGGCTCGGGCGGGGATGCGCCGACGTCGCTGCCGGGGAGCTCGTACTACTCCGCCTCCTCGTACGTAGTGAGCGGGAGGGGGCCTGGTCGGCGCAGTGACGGCCGGCAACCGCTGTCGGCCGCTGTCGGTGGGGGCGGGCAGAATGCCGCCCGTGATTCATGACTATCGACCGGGTGACGTGCTGCGGCTGGAGTGCGACTTCACCGAGACGACGGTCACCGCGGTCTCCCGCTACCACGTCTCGGTGCGGTGCCCGTGGTTGGCGGCGGACCCGCAGGCCGAGGGCATCTGCTGGAACGGTGACCGTGCGATGCCGCTGCCCGCCGCCCGGGAGTGGGAGGTCTTCCGGACGGAGCCGGCGGAGACGGAGCTCAGGCCGGGTGACACGTGCCGGGTGGGGATGCCCCCGACCGTGGTGCACGTCCAGTCGGTGGAGTACTACGATCCGCCGCTGGTCACCGGCCTGCTGCCGCGGCCCGCGTGCTACGTCGAGGTGCTGCGGCAGGGTGAGGTGTACGAACCCGGCTTGGAGGATCAGGGCTACGCGTTCGATCCGGCCGGTGGTGAGCCGATCGGCATCGAACTGCTCTTCCGCCCGTACGCGTTCCTCGAACCGGGTGACGAGGTCGCCGACCGGGACGGGCGGGCCTGGCGCTTCGACGGGGCGTGGGACTGGCACGCCTTCGACGGGGAGGTGTCGGGTGCGCCGGTCTGGCCGCTGGCGCTGCTGTTCCGTGGCGGTGAGCCGGCGGCCGATGAGGCTGAGGGGGTCGACGGGGCTGCGGAAGTCGCGCGGGCGACGGCGACCGGCAGTCACGCGGAGGAGCGGGAACGGTGGACCGGGCTGGCGCTCGCGCAGCCGGCCGCTGACCAGCCGTAGTGGGGTGGGAGTGGGAAGTCGGCGGGACCGACTTCCCACTCCGAGGGGCGGGCGGGCCCGTGCGGGTCAGCGGGTCTCGATGACGACCGACTCGATGACGAGGTCCTTGACCGGCCGGTCGTTGCGCGGGTCGGTCTCCGTCGTGGCGATGGCGTCGACGACCCGCCGGCTCGCCTCGTCGGCGACCTCGCCGAAGATGGTGTGCTTACCGGTGAGCCAGGCCGTCGGCCCGACGGTGATGAAGAACTGGGAGCCGTTGGTGCCGGGCCCGGCGTTGGCCATGGCCAGCAGGTAGGGCTTGGTGAACGCAAGGTCCGGGTGGAACTCGTCGGCGAACTCGTACCCGGGCCCGCCGGTGCCGTTGCCCAGGGGGTCACCGCCCTGGATCATGAAGCCCTCGATGACCCGGTGGAAGACCGTGCCGTCGTACAGCTTCGCGTTGCTCGGCCGGCCGGTGTTCGGGTCGATCCACTGCCGTTCGCCGGTGGCGAGTTCCACGAAGTTCTTGACGGTCTTCGGGGCGTGGTTCGGCAGCAGCCGGATCACGATGTCGCCCTGGTTGCTCTTCAGCGTCGCGTACAGCTCTTCTGCCATGGCAAGTCCTTCGGTGCGTCCTACTGGCGCGGTCAGTCTTCCGGCCGGGACGAACCAATCCGGGGCGGCAACACGGCATCTCACCCGCATGAGTGACGCGGCAGAAGGAGTGGGAAATCGGCCCACTCCTCGTCCCTGCACGCGCTGGGTGTGAGTGTGCCGGGCTTCAGGTGGCATCGGCGGTGTCGGATTCGACGGCGGTGTCGAATCCGGGAAGCGTGGGCTCAAGTTCACTCGTACGGGTTGTATCTGATGTGTCGTCAGCCGCTCTCCGGCGCCTTGTGACCAGGATGCAGGACGGCGCCCGACAGGGCGTGCTCCTACCTCATGACAAGGGTGGTTCGTATGACCTCTGCCAGCGGCGACTCCAGCGCTTCGGTCACTGACGCGACACTCAACGACATCGCCACCAACGGCATCTGGGCGGGCGCCGGTCTCAACCCGAGCCCGGCGGTGCTCGCCGTGGCGCAGGCCCTGCTCGCGGCGGTCCGGGGCGAGGCGGGGGCGGCACTTCCGTCCGAGCTGGCGGACTTGGCGTCGAGGGTCCGTGGTCGCGCCACCTTCGACGTCCTGCGCATCGACGGTGAGCGCGGGACGCAGCTGTCGGCGTTCACCATCAAGCTGAACGGGGACGAACCGCGTCCGCTCGTGGTCGTTCCCGCGGGCTGGAACCCGTACGGCTGGCTGCCGTTCATGTACGCCTACCTCTCGCTGGCGGCGCGCGGCTACCACGTCCTGGCGTACACCCCGCGGGGCATCGGCCTCCCGGGGTGGATCTCCACCTCGGAGGGGCACATCGACGTCGCCGGGCCCAAGGACTGGCTCGACGGCTCGAAGGTGCTCGACTACGCGCAGCCGTACTTCGCGCCGAGCAGGATCGGCTTCCTCGGCGAGTCGTACGGCTCGGGGATCAGCCAGCTGGTGGCCGCGCACGACGAGGCCGACCGCGTCGACGTCGTGGTCGCGCTGAGCACCTGGGGCAACCTGGCCACCGCGCTGTACGACAACGGGACCCGCCACACCGCGGCCGTGGACGCGCTGATCGCCTTCACCGGCGGCACGTTGGAGGAGAAGTTCGACGAGGAGTCCCGGAAGATCCTCAAGGACTTCGAGGACGGGGTGAACCTCGACGCCGTCGTCGCCTGGGGCACGGAGCGCGCCCCGGAGTCGTACGTCGACATCACCAACGCGCGGGGCATCCCGACGTTCATCTCGAACACCTGGCACGAGAGCCTGTTCCCGGCCGGTCAGACGATCCGGACGTTCGAGAAGCTCACCGTGCCCAAGCACCTGAACATGTGGATCGGTGACCACGGCGCCCCCGAGGGCCCGGGCCTGGCCGGCCTGATCGGCGGTGTGCCGTTCCCCGGGCTGAAGGAGCCGATGCAGGAGGCCAACGCCTGGCTGGACCACTACCTGCTCGACGCCGCGAACGAGGTGCCGACCTGGCGGGAGGTGAACAACCAGGTCATGTTCACCTACGAGACCACCAAGGTGGTCGGCCAGCTCGACCGGATCACCGTGCCGGCTCGTCGTGAGCAGAGCCCGTCCTGGGGCGACGTCACCACCGGTACCGACTCCTGGTACCTCACCGGGGCCGCCGACGGCGGTGACGGCGAGCTGTCCGACAAGCAGTCCTCCGGCTGGAGCCGGGACTTCACGGCCGGCCACGAGACGGCCGCCACCGCGATGGACGACATCATGAAGACCGGTCAGAAGGAGTGGTTCGGCAACCCCAAGTCCTACGACCCGGACGGGTTCGAGCGGCCTCGGCTTCTGATGTGGTCCACCGAGGCGCTGACCGGGACCGGTGGTGTGGCGCGCCGGATCCGGGGCGCCGCGAAGGTGCGGCTCACCGTCCGCAACACCGAGGGGCCGGCCACGCTGGTGGCGTACCTCTTCGACGTCGCCCCCGACGGCACGGCGCGCATCATCACCCACGAGCCGTACACCGCCGCCGACCTGGCGCCCGCCGAGGACCGGACGGTCGGCTGGACGCTCCAGCCCGCCGCCTACGACCTGCCGGACGGCCACCGCCTCGCCCTGGTGGTCAACAGCTGCGACAAGCTGTACGCCTTCTCCGGCACGAAGGACAGCACGACCACCGTCTCCTCGCCGCGCGGGGAGGAGGCCGTCCTGGAGCTGCCGCTCGGCTGATCCCGGCCGCACCTCGTGCGAACGGCCCGTCGCGCCCGCGGCGGGCCCTTGCCGTGTCCGCCGCCGGGCTGCTGACCTGGGCAATCCCCGTAATAAGGAGCATTCGGGCGCTCCGTGCACGTGATCGCCCCCGCGTGGCCAGTGCGACAGTAGTAGCTTCGCGGGGAACGGAGGTACGCTCACGCCCGCACCTCGGATCGGAGGGGTACGCACACGCAGGAGTGCTAGGGGGAAGCTCAGCCATGTCCGTAATCCTTGATCGTGCTCTGACCTACTCGAACACCGTCCCGCGCGGCACGGTCCACCGGGCCGCCATCTGTGAGGTCTTCCTCACCGACTCCGTGCAGGTCTCCGGCGAGGAGTTCCTCGTCGCCGCGCAGCTGCCGCGCGTCCACAGCTACTACAGCGACCACGGCAGCGCGCCCGCCACGTACGACTCGATGCTGCTCATCGAGGTCTTCCGTCAGGCGTCGATCTACGTCGACCACACCTTCCTCGGTGCGCCGCTCGACAACAAGTTCGTCTTCATCAGCGGGGAGCTGGAGGTCACCGACCCGGCGGCGCTGGTCATCGGTGCCCGCCCCGGGCACGCCGAGCTCCGTGTCCGGGTGGCCGGGCTGAAGCAGCGGGGCGGCGTCGTCACCGGCAGCACCCTCGACCTGGTCATGTCGGTCGACGGTCGGGAGGCCGCGTCGATGCGCACCTTCGCGCAGTGGATGCCGGTCGCGGCCTGGGACCGGATACGCCGCAGCGGCCGCGCCGCGCTCGACCTCGCCCCGGCCCGGCCGCACCGGACCGGCGGCCGGGTCGCCGCGGTCACCGTCGGCCGCACCGTCGTGCAGAACGTCGTGCTCGCCGGGGCGGAGGTGGGCGACCGCGAGGTCCGCACCCGGGTCGTGGTCGACCAGGACAACCCGGCGTTCTTCGACCACCCGCTGGACCACATCCCGGGCGCGGTGATCTTCGAGGGGTTCCGGCAGTCGGCCATGTACGCGGCTCATGAGCTGTTCGGGTGGTCGCCGCGCGGCCTGCTGCTCTCCAGGGTGCAGACGGAGTTCACGCGCTTCGGCGAGTTCGAGCTGCCGACCGACTGCGTGGTGCGGGTCGTCGACCCGCCCGCGGCGGACACCGTCGCGTTCGAGATCGCCATGGTGCAGGAGCACGAGCAGATCGCCCGCGCCCGGGTGCACCTGACCCGGACCGGTCAGGACTTCGGCGACCTGCAGAATCGTTTCGCCTAGGGTGAGGCCAGCGCGCGGCCGGCAACTGAGGACCGGCATCGCCCCTCCTCACGCTCCGGGCCGCGGTTCGCCGAACCACGTGCGCAGCGCGTCGGCCAGTGGGCCCCCGTCCTGATCCGCCCGACCCCCTGACGTGAGTTCAGGGGGTCGGCCTGAGCCCCGCGGAGAGGGCCGTCAGCAGCGGCAGGGTGGGCATGGCGTGGCCGAGTTCCACGGCGCGGACCTGACGCTCGGAGAGGCCGGAGCGCTCGGCGAGGTCGGGGACGGAGAGGCCCAGGGCGGTGCGGCGCTCGCGGACGGCGTCGGCCAGCACGGCGGCCGGGTCGCCGTCGGGGTGGGCGGGGAAGTCCTCGATCAGGGGGCGCGCGTGGTCCACCGAAACTCCTCGTCGGCGAGTGGGGGCCGCACAGTCTGGCACGCGGTCGGAAAGCCTGTGGGGCAAGCGGAGGTCAAGTTTCCTTGACCGCCGCTTGGTTGCGGATCGCTCGCGGGCTCACGCGCGGACCGCCGGCGAGCACGCGCGCATCGCGGGCGGGCCCACGCGCGCGGACCACCGGCGGGCTCACGCACGCGGGCCAACGACGGGCTCACGCACGCCCGTCGCCGGCGGGCCCACGCACGCCCGTCGCCGACGGGCTCGCGCACCCGCACGCCTATCGCCGGCAGGCACCCGTACCCGCACCCGGACTCGGCCCGCACCCGCCCCGCACGCCTACCGCCGCCGGCGCTCACCCGCCCGTCACGTCGGCCCGCAGGGCGGTGCTGCGCACGAGGGAGCGAGCGTGCGGGGAGTCCATGGGGTGGGCGAAGAGGTAGCCCTGGCCGAGCGGGCAGCCCATGGCGGCGAGCAGGTCGCGCTGTTCGGGGTGCTCGATGCCCTCGGCGATGACCTGGACGCCGAGGGTGTCGGCGATCCGGGCGATGCCCTCGACCAGGGCGTACTGCTGCCGGGAGTGGCCGAGGCCGTCGATGAAGGACTTGTCGATCTTGAGGAGGGAGATCGGGAACTCGCGGAGGTAGGAGAGGGAGGAGTAGCCGGTGCCGAAGTCGTCGATGGCGATGCCGACGCCGAGGCCGGACAACGTGGCCATGTCGGCGTGGATGCGGTCGTCGCGGCGCATCAGGACGGATTCGGTGAGCTCCAGGACGAGGGTGTGCGGGTCGATGCCGGAGGTGGCGATGGCCTGGCGGACGACGTCGACGAAGCCGGCGTCGCGGAACTGCCGGGCGGAGACGTTGACGTTGACGCGCAGCGGGGGACGGCCTCCCGCGGTGCGGGTGGTGGAGCTCGCGGCGTGCCAGGCGGCGGCCTCCTGGGCGGCGCGTTCCAGGACCCAGGCGCCGAGCGGGACGATCTGGCCGCTCTCCTCGGCGAGGGCGATGAACTCGTCGGGCAGCACCATGCCGCGTCGGTGGTGCGGCCAGCGGACCAGGGCCTCGAAGGCCACCAGGTCGCCGGTGCGCAGGTCGACGATCGGCTGGTAGTACAGCTGGAACGCCGATTCCGCGATCGCGGAATCGAGGTGCTCGTTCAGCTCGTGCCGTTCCACCAGCCCCGCCTGCAGGGCCGGCCGGTAGTGGCACCACTGGCGGCGGCCGGCCGCCTTGGCCGAGTAGAGCGCGAGGTCGGCGTGGGTGAGGAGTTCGGCGGAGTCGACGCTGTCCTCGGTGGTCGCCACGCCGATGCTGGCGCTGACCCGGACCGCGCCCGCCTTGAGCTTGAACGGCTCGTTGAAGACCCCCAGCACGCCGGCCGCGATGGTGTCCACGTCGGCCGGCGCCAGCGCGTCCTCCACCAGTACCGCGAACTCGTCGCCACCGAGCCGGGCCGCGGTGTCGGAGGAGCGCAGCGCGGTGGAGATCCGCAGCGAGACCGCGACCAGCAGTTCGTCGCCGACCGCGTGCCCCTGGGTGTCGTTGACCACCTTGAAGTCGTCCAGGTCGATGAAGAGCACCCCGGTGACGGACCCGCTGCGTTCGCCGCGCGACAGCGCGTGGCCGACCCGGTCCTGGAACAGCACGCGGTTGGCGAGGCCGGTGAGGGAGTCGTGGAACGCCCGGTGGGTCAGCTCGCGCTCCATCTGCCGCTGCTCGGTGACGTCGCGCAGGGTGAGCACCAGGGCGCCGACGGTCGGGTCCGCGCGCAGGTCGTTGAAGCGCACCTCGGCCTCGATCGGGGTGCGGTCCTGGCGCAGCAGCCGCCAGTGCTCGCGGGGCTGCTCGCCGGCGGACGGGGACGGGGTGTCGCGCATCCGGGAGAGCGCCTTGCCGACCGCCCGGCTGTCCTCGGGCGGGACGAGGTCGGTGAGCTGGGCGCCCTCCAGCGCGGAGTTGCCGAGCACGGCCGTCGCGGAGGGGGAGGCGTAGCGCACGCCGCCGTCGGCGTCGAGGATCAGGATGACGTCGCTGGCGTTCTGGACGAGTGTGCGGAAGTAGAGCTCGCTGTTGCGGCGGTTGACCTCCTTGCTCAGCACGACCCGCTCGACGGCGAGGGCGGCCTGCGCGGCGAGGATCTCCAGCGAGCTCCAGAGGCTGGCCAGCTCCTGCTCGGTGCCGGTCACGATGAGCGCGCCGATCAGCGGGTCGCCGAAGGGGCGCTCGGCGAGGGTGAGCGGGCAGATCAGGGCGTACGACATGCCGTCGAGGTGCCCGGTCAGCTCGCTGGCGGGCAGGTCGACGGACTCGACGGGCAGCAGCCGGCTCTCGCGGTAGGCGGCGAGGGCCAGCACCTGGTCGGAGTCGGAGGCCGTGCCCAGCCGGTGCCGGGCCGTGCCGCGCTCGGCGTGCCGGACGTGCAGCACGCCCGCCTCGGCGACGGCGAGCAGGGCGACGTGCCCCGGTTCGGCGGGCATCAGGGCGGAGGCGGCGGACTGGACGGCGTCCGCGACCTCCTCCACGCTGACGGCGGCGGTCAGCCGCCCGCCCGCCTCGCGCAGCGCCCGCTCGCGGGCGATGGCCTGTCTGCGGGCGGACACCACGACCGCGAGGCGGGCCAGTACGAGCAGGTACAGCACCGCGGAGAAGGCGCCGATCACGCCCGCGTTGTCGGTGTTCCCGGCCAGCGCCTCGATGATCAGGATCGCCGGGGCGATCAGCGAGGCGAGGGTGAGCAGCACCAGCCGGGCGGTGCTCAGGTCCGGTTCCTGGGTGGGGACGGGCTTGGTCAGCTCGACCATCGACGGGTGCAGCGCGGCCGCGCCCCACGCGGTGTAGTAGGCGGCCCAGCCGAGTTCGACGGGCGTGCCGATGCGCCAGGTGCCGTGCAGCTGGATCAGCCCGTACAGCACGTCGGAGACGAGCAGGCCGACGGTGCCGACGGCGAGCAGCTGCAGGGAGCGGGAGCTGCCGCCGCGCGGGGTCAGCAGGCGCAGCAGCAGGGCGAGGACGACCACGTCGCCGAGGGGGTAGGCGATCGAGACGGCCCGTTGGAACCACGTGAGGTCGGGGTTCTGGGTGTACGGGACGATCAGGTAGATCCAGGAGAGCAGCGCCAGGCCGATCGTGAGGATCAGCGCGTCGAGCAGCCCGGCGCGGTCCTGACGGGCCGTGCGCCATCGGATGAAGCCGAGCAGGCCGATCGCGTACAGCACGTACTCGGCGAGGTAGAAGCCGTCCGCGATGGAGGGGAAGGGATTGGCCAGGTGCAGGATGTCCAGCTGGATGGCCTGCACCACCTCGCCCGCGGTGAAACTCAGGTTGGCGAGCGCCAGCACGTACCAGAAGCGTGCGTGCGCGGGGCGGTTGAGGCGGACGCCGAGCACGATGGCGGCGACGCCACCGAGGCCGATGCCCGTCCACCAGATGATCCGCTGGCTGGGATTGGCGTAGTAGATGCCGGTGAACAGCACCATCCAGAGCAGGTAACAGACCATCAGGCGTTGTCGCCGGCGTGTCAACGAGGCTACCTCCTCCGCGACGTCACCCCGCCGGTCGGACGGGGGAGTTCGGGCGAGGGCGGGATCCGGGGGCTCCGGGTGTCACCGGGGTCTCCGGACGGGGACTCCGCGCGAGGCCGGTGCCCGGGGCGGGCGTGCGGCCGTGTTCGGGGCGGCCGCTTCCTCGCGCGCGTGTGCGGCGCCCGGTCGGTGTGCGACCGGACGTTCTCAATGTGCCGTGAGTGCGTATAGTCGGAAATGTCGCACTCCCAAGCATTCTGCCGCCACAGCACGAGGTCAAGCCGGTGGATGACGCAGCAGACAGCGCACAGGGCGTACCAACGGATGTGAGCTCCGGACATCACGCCGTGGTCCGCAACGACAACGGTCAGTACGCGCTCTGGCCCGCGGACTTGACCGTTCCGGCCGGGTGGCGGCAGGTGTACGGGCCGGCCGCGCGGGCCGACTGCCGGGCCTGGGTGGAGCGGGAGTGGCGGCCGGCCGGGCTGGGGTTCGCCGGCCCCGCGAGCCCCCGCCGGGCCTCGGCCGGGTTCGCCGACACGGTGCACGGACTGTTCCGCACGCGGGCGGCGCACGACCCGCAGGCACTCGCGGTGATCGCCGAGGACGCCACGCTGAGTTACCGCGAACTCGACCTGCGCAGCGACCGGTTGGCAGCCCGGCTGCGGGCGCACGGGACCGGGCCCGAGCAGGTCGTCCCGGTCTGCCTGGAGCGCGGGGGCGAGCTGGTGACCGCCTGGCTGGGCGTGCTCAAGGCGGGCGGGGCCTTCCTGCCGCTGGACCCGGCGCACCCGGAACAGCGGCTGGCGGGACTGGTCGAGGACTCCGGAGCGCGGGTGGTGGTCACCGACGGTCACAGCTTCCCCGGGGTCGCGGTGGTGCGGGTGGACGACCGGAGCGGCCCCGGAGGGGGCGAGCCCGGGGACCGGTCCGCGCGAGCGGAGTCCCGGCCGGGCGAGGGCGCCCGGCCCGGGGAGTCCCGGCCGGGCGAGGGGGCCACCCCGGCGGAGTTCCGGCCGGGCGAGGGGGCCGGCCCCGGAGAGTACCGGCTGGACGACGGCGCCGGGCCGGACGACCTGGCGTACCTGATCTACACCTCCGGCACGACCGGCCGCCCCAAAGGCGTTCCGGTCACCCACCGTGCGCTGGTGTTCACCCTCGACCGGATCGTCCACGCCTACCGGCTGTCGCCCGGCGAACGCGTCCTGCAACTGGCCGCGCTGGGCTCCGACACCGCACTGGAACAGCTGCTGGGCACGCTGCTGGCCGGCGCCACGGTCGTCCTGGGCGGCGGGAGCGGGGGCGGCGGCACCTGGGCGCCCACCGAACTGGTCGGCCGGCTGCCCGGGCTCGGCCTCGCCGTCGCCGACTTCACCCCCGCCTACTGGCACCACGTGCTCGACCTGCTCCCACCCGGCGGTCCCGGCCCCGACGGGCTGCGCCTGGTGCTGGTCGGCGGGGACGTCGTGCACACCGGCGACTGCCGCAGCGGCCTGGAGCGGCTGCCGGGCGTGCAGCTGCTCAACGCGTACGGGGTCACCGAGGCGGCCGTCACCTCCACGCTCTGCGAGGTCACGACGGAGCTGCTGGACGGCGGCGGAGCGGGCGGGAGCCCGGCCGCCGCCCCGGTGCCGATCGGGCGGCCGCTGCCGGGCGTGCGGGTGCACGTGCTGGACGCGCAGCTGCGCCCGGTCCGGCCCGGCGAGAAGGGGCAGATCCACCTCGGCGGGCCCGGCCTCGCCCGGGGCTACTGGCGGCAGGCCGGGCTCACCGCGGAGTCCTTCCTGCCCGACCCCTACGCGCCGCTGCCCGGCGAGCGGATGTACCGCACCGGCGACGCCGGGCGCTGGCGGGCGGACGGGCAGTTGGAGATCCTCGGCCGCTTCGACGACCAGGTGAAGGTGCGCGGCCATCGGGTCGACCCGGCGGAGATCGAGGCGGTGCTGGCCGCGCACCCCGACGTCCGGCAGGCCCGGGTCGCGGCGGACGGGTCGGCGGCGGACGGCAGCCGGGTGCTCACCGCGTACTACACGCTCGCGGCCGGGGCGGACGACGCCGCCGAGGGGATCCGGGCGTTCCTGGCCGAACGGCTGCCGGAGTACCTGGTGCCGGCCGAGTTCGTGCCGCTGGAGGCGATGCCGCTCACCCCCGCCGGGAAGATCGACCGGCGCCGGCTGCCGCACGCCCCGGTGCGGACGGCGTCCCGGGCGGCGGGCGGGGGCGCGAACACGAGCGCGGGATCCGCCGGGAACGAGGAGCCGGCCGGGAACGGGGAGCCGGGCGGGAGCGGGGAGCCGGGCGGGAGTGCCGGACCGGCCGCCGCCGACGGACCGGCCGGTGGCGGCGCGGTCGAGGAGGCGGTCGGGCACCTGTGGGCGGAACTGCTCGGCGTCGAGACCGTCGGCCCGGACGGTGACTTCTTCGCCCTCGGCGGCACCTCGCTGCTGGCCATGGAGATGCTGGCGCGCGCCCGGATCATGTTCGGCATCGACGTCGGCCGGGTGCGGGCGCTCACCCGGGCGCTGCTGCGCGAGCCCGTGCTACGGGCCTTCGCGAAGGCGCTGCAGGAGGCGCGCGCGGGCGCCGGGCCCGGCACGGCCGCCGGGGCCCGCACCGAAACCGGCCCCGGCGCCTACGCGGTCCGCGGCGAAACCGCGGTCGACTGGTTCGAGGAGGCCCGGCTCACTGACCCCGTCGGGCAGTCCTGGAGCCCCGCGCCCTCCCGGGCGGAACCCGCCGAGATCCTGCTCACCGGCGCCACCGGCTTCTGCGGCGCGCACATGCTGCACGCGCTGCTCGCCACCACCCGGGCCCGGATCCACTGCCTGGTCCGGGCACCCGACGAGGAGCACGCACTGGAGCGGCTACGAGCCACCCAGCAGCACTTCCTGCGGCACGACCTCGCCGACAGCCGGGTGGTGCCGCTGGTGGGCGACCTCACCGAACCCCGGATCGGCCTGACGGACCGTCAGTTCAAGTGGATGGCGGGCAACCTGGACACGATCCACCACCTCGGCGGGCAGGTCAACTTCCTCTACCCGTACCACCAGCTGCGCGACGCCAACGTCGGCGGCACCCGGGAGGTCGTCCGGCTCGCCGGGCACAGCCGGGGCATACCCGTGCACTACCTCTCCACCCTCGCCGTGCTCGCCGGCTTCGGCGCCGCGGGCGTCGACAAGGTCACCGAGCGGACCCCGCTCGCCTACCCCGAACGGATCGGCGTCGGCTACGTCGAGAGCAAGTGGGTGGCCGAACAACTGCTGCACAACGCGGCCGCGGCCGGGCTGCCGGTCACCGTGCTGCGCACCAACGACGTCACCGGGGACCTCGCGAACGGCGTGATGAACACCGGCACCGAGCTGTGCGCGCTGATCAAGTACCTGGCGGACAGCGGCACGTGCCCGGACGTGCGGCTACTCCTCGACTTCGTGCCGGCCGACCGCTTCAGCCTCGCCATCGCCCACATCGCCGCCCACGCACCCGCCGACGGCGAGGTCTACCACCTCACCTCCCCGCAGCCGGGGATCCTCGCCGACCTGGCGGACCGGCTGCGGGCGCGCGGCCACCGGATCAACCAGCTGTCGTACGGGGACTGGGTGCAGGGGCTGGTCCGGTTCGCGGCCGGGAGGCCGACGCACCCGATCGCGCCGTTCGTCCCGCTCTTCGTGGACCGCGCGCCGGGATCGGAGCTGTCGATCAGCGAGATGTACTTCCGGCCGACGTTCCCGCTCTTCGACCGGGCGAACACGGACGCCGCGCTGACCGGGAGCGGAATCGAACTGCCCTCCGTGGACGAGGTGTTGATCGACCACTACCTGACCGAGCTGGAACGGGAGGGGTTCCTGGGGGCGGCCCGGTGAGCGGCGTCCACGAGCCGGCCGGCGGCGGCGACGCCCCCGTTCCGGCCGCCGTCCCCGGTTCGGCGCCTGCTTTTGGTTCGGCCCCCGCCCGCGACCCGGTCTCCGCTCTCGACCCGGCCTCCGTTCTCGACGCGGCCGCTGTCCTCGACCGGGCCTCGGCCTTCGATGCCCTCGGCGCCGAACTCGCCCCCGGCGACGGCCCGGTGGCGTTCGGCGGCACCCTCGGGCCGGGGGAGCTGATGGCGGCGTACCGGCGCGGGCTGTTCCCGCTGCCGGCGGCGGACGTGTACGCGAGCGCGTACAACGAGGCGGTGTACGGGGACGCCGTCGAGGCAGGGCAGGTGCCGCTGCTGCCGGGCGGGGAGGACCCGTACGCGCTGGCGTGGTGGTCGCCCGACCCCCGGCCGGTGATCGCCGCCGACGGCGTACGGATCGGGAGCAGGCTGGCCCGGCGGCTGCGCAACCGGTCGGCGTGGTGGACGAGCGCGGACCGGGCCTTCGGCCGGGTGCTGGAAAACTGCGCCGAGCGGCGTCAACCGGCCTGGCTCACCGAGGAGTTGATGGCGGCGCTGACGCGCCTGCACGCGCTCGGGGCGGCCCACAGCGGGGAGGTGTGGGAGGGGGAGGAGTTGATCGGCGGGGTGTTCGGGGTCGCGGTCGGTGCGGTACTGAGCCTCGACTCGATGTTCCACCGCCGCCCGGACGCCGCCCGGGTCGCCGTCGCCGACCTCGGCGCCCGGTTCGGCGCGGTCGGCGGGCGGCTGCTCGACGTGCAGTGGGACGGTCCGCACGTGCGCAGCCTGGGGGCGCAGCCGATGGCGCGCTCGCGCTACCTCGCGGAACTGGCCGGCGCGACGGGGGCGCCCGGGGCGGTTGCCGGGGCCGGGGCGGTTGCCGGGGTAGGGGAGGCTGGTGGGGCCGGGGCGGTTGGTGGGGCCGGGGCGGGCCGGCGGCCGGCGGGGTTGTTGCCGGCCGAGCCGCTCCCGGTGTCGCGCCTCGGGTGACCTGCGGTTAAACCGGCGTTGGCCGGGGGTTTGGCCTGTCTTCGACAAAGTTATTCCTCGTCAGTAACATGGCGCCGCGTGTTCAAGAGTTCGATAGGCAGGGCCGCGGGCCCCGCCGTCCTCACCCTCATCCTCGCCGGGGCCGCCGCGTGCGGGCCGACCAGCCCCGGCCCCTCCCAGACCGGCGCCGCCCCCGCGGCCGCCACCGCCGCCGACGCCGGCACGCCCGCCGCCGGGGGCAGCCCGGCCGCGGCGGCCCCAGCCGCCGGCACCCCGCGTGCCAAGGCGGCCTCGCCCGCCGCGGGCCGTCCGACCGCGGGTGCGTCGGTGCCCGTCACCGCCGCCCCGGCCGGGGACAAGCAGGCCGCGATCGGCAGCCCCGGCAAGGACGGCGCCGCCGTCACCGCGGCGACGAAGAGCCTGCAGCTGACCGCGTACGACCCGGCGGGCGGCACGGCCGTCCTGACGGCGGCCGGCGGTCCGGCCCCGACCGCTACGGCGGCCCCGACCGCCCCGACCGCCCCGGGTGCCACGGCGGCCCCGGCCTCGCCGAGCGCCGCGCCCGGCGCCGCCGCCTCGGCCGCGGCCGCCGCGGTCCAGCCCGGCCAGCTGATCGCCAGCCCGCCCACCGCCGCCGCGCCGCAGGGCGCACTGGTCGCCGTCACCGGCGTCCACCCCGGTGCGGGCAACACCGTCAACCTGACCACCCGTCCGGCCACCATCGCCGAACTGCTGGGTGGCACCGAGGCCGACGGCAACGTGCCCGTCGACCCGCACGGCATCACGGTCACCCCGCTGGTCAAGGACCTCAAGGCGACCGTCGGCGCCGACCTGAACGGCGTGAAGGCCGACGCCTCCGGCACCCTGGAGGTGAACGTCAAGGCCCCCGTGCCGCTGCCCGAGGGCGCCAGCCTGGACGCCTCCGGCTCGCTCCAGCTCCACCCGGCCGTCCACTTCGCCTACCACGGCGCCGCCGCGGGCAGCCCGCGCACCGCGTCGATCGGCTTCGACCTGGGCGCCCACGCCGAGTGGAAGGTCACCGGCGACGTCGCCCGCAACACCGGCGCGGCGCCCATCCGGGTGCCCTTCGCCAAGCTGCAGGCCAGCCCCGTCCTGACCGTCGCCGGCCTGCCGGTGGTCGTCAACCTCGGCCTGACCTGCTACCTGGAGGTCAGCGCCGACGGCCAGGTCCACCTGGAGGCCGAGCAGGACGCCGCCGGCACCTGGGCCGTGCGCGCCGACTACACCGGCGGCAAGGGCTGGACCCCGGTCACCAACGCCGACACCAAGGTCACCCCGGTGCACGTGCGGCTCAACGGCAAGGCCGGTGTGCGGGCCGCGCTCGGCGCCGAGATCAGCGTCGGCCTGTACGACACCGTCGGTGTGGAGACCACCGTCGCCCCCTACCTGAAGGCCCAGGCCGAGGGCTCGCTGATCGCCGATTCCTCCGGCAACCCGCCGCAGGTGCAGGGCAGTTGGTCGCTGGTCGGCGGCGTCGACCTGAACGGGGCGCTCACCGCGCACCTGAAGGTCTTCGGCACCCCGATCATCGAGGGCAAGCTGCCGCTGCCGCCGTTCCACCGCGAATGGCCGCTGATCGGCGGCTCCGCGACCCTTCCGGCGCCGAAGCCCAGCGCGAGCTGACGCAGCGTCATGTCGGTTGTGCCCCCTGGCCGGTCCCCGGCCAGGGGGCCTTTTCGCTCCGTGCCGGTTGTCGGGATGCGCGCCCGCCTGCCGCCGGGCCGCCTGCCGCCGGGCCGCCTGCCGCCGGGCCGCCTGCCGCCGGGCCGCCGGCCGACCGGCCGACGGCCCTCCGACCCACCCGGCGTAGTCGCGTGGGGCTCTTCCCATCGGCACCGTCCACCTGCATCCTGATGGCCGCAACGGTCTGACGGGGTGGGGATGGGCGCGCGGGGCGAACGGGGCGAGCGGTACCAGGTCGAGAACGCGATCGACAACGGGACGTTCCACGGTCCCGTCGTCCAGGCCGGGAAGGTGTGGATGCTGTTCGGCTCCGGGCAGGGGCCGTTGGTGGTCCTGGCGACGGTGATGGCGCTGATCGCCGCCGTCACCACCTACCTGGTGCTGGGCCGGGACGACGGCGCCGATCCGACCCTCACCGCCCGCTACGACTCGGCCCGGACGGAGACCGCGGCGATGATGCTGCCCCGGCCGTTCGGTCCGACCGCCGTGCCGGCCTCGGTCTCCGGCTGCCCGGCCACCTGGGCCTGGCTGCACACGCAGGGCGGCCTCGACGTGGGCACCTCGCACCTGGTGGTCGAGGCGACCGGCGGCCGCGGACACACCGTCGCCATCCGGTCCCTGAAGGCCACCGTCGTCGGCACGCCGCAGGACCCGCCGGCCGGAACCATCGCCTACTGCCCCCCGCAGGGGTTGGGTGCCGCGCTGGAGCTGGGCATCGACCTGGACTCCGCCGACCGGGTCGCCCTGATCGGCACGGCCACGGGCGAGACCTCGTACGCGCCGTTCTTCAGGGACAAGTACCTGTACCTGGAGGACCGGAAGCCCGAGGAGGTGGAACTCGGCGTCCTCGCGACGAGCAAGAGCTACGAGTACGTCCTCACCGTCGAGGGCTCGGTGGACGGCAAGCCCCGGACCTGGACCCTCAAGGACGGCGACCGGCCGTTCCGGGTCACCGGAATCCGCACCGACCTCCCCTCCGACCTGCGCGGCGACGCCACGGTCTGGGTCACCGAGTACGGCGTGCACGTCCCCCCGCCCTTCCGCTGCAACCCGTGCTCCAACGACGGCGCGCCGGTTCCGGGTACCTCGGTGCCCGCGGCGCCGAAGGGATCGGCGCCGTCGCCGGGTTCGCCGCCCCCGTGGGCCGCTCCGGCCGGACGCCCGAGCGCGCCCGCACCCCCGCTGACCGTGGTCCCGCAGGACCCGGAGTCCGTCGCCCTCGCCTGGATCGTCACCGCCAACAGCTTCGACGTGCGGCGCGGCGACACCGGGCTGGGCGCCGTCCTGCCCCGACTGCGGCCGTACATGACGCCGAGGGCGGCGCAGGAGGCACAGGCGGAGGCCGCCGGCGGGCCGAAGCCCGACAACCCGGACTGGCCGCCGGAGGTGACCGCCCGCCGAGGCTGGTCGGCGGTCTCCTCCGCCTCGGCGGCCCTGGTGGTGGCGGACAGGCACCTCACCGGGCAGCAGCCGGGGCAGAGCGCGACCGTGCGCATGGCGGTGGAGGTCACCTATCGGGCCGACGACGGGTGGTCGCGGACCGGCCCGGGTCTGTTCGTCGGACAGCTGATCCTGCAGCGGCAGCCCGACGGCACCTACCTGGTGGACGCCTTCCGGCGCGGCGCGTAGGTCGTGCGCCAGGGCCCCGCTCCGGTCCCGACCGTCTGCTGTCGCGCCGTCCGGCTGCCCGCCGTGCCGGTCGGGCCTGTCGGGTCTGTCGGTCCGGTCGGACCGGTCGGGCAGAATCGGCGGCATGAGCTACCACTACGAGGTCGTCCTCGGCTGCTTCCTGCGGGACGACACCCCCGGTGAGGTCCTGGACGCCCTGCGGTGGCACCTCGGCCTCGCCGACGAGCGCCCGGCCGGGCTCGACCCGGAGGAGCACGAGTACCGGATGCTCGACCCGGATCCGGAAAGCCGCCTGCCCGGAGGGGACTTCGCCGCCCTGCGGCTCCAGGGCCGGGGATTCACCGCCGACGGTCCGCAGGAAGCCTGGGGCCTGTTCAGCCGCAACCTCTGGCTCGACGACATGATGGGCGACCTCGCCACCCTCCTGGACCTGATCGCGCCGCACGTCCGGGAACCCGGCCACGGCGGCCACGTCCGCGAGGAGTTCGACACCGAGCCGAACGCCATCACCTTCCGGGACGGCACGTACGGGCCGCTGACGTTCTGAGCCCGTCCGTGCCGGTGTCGGGTCGGCGCGGGTGCTGACCGGCTCCGAATGATCCGTCAAGTGCTCGGCGCAGGAGAACAGTTCGCTCCCTGCTCGGGGTGTGGGACGGGCTGGTCGGGTCGTAAGGTACGTGACCATGAGCATCGAGGAGCCGGGCGGCCGAGTCGAGCGGGATCCGAGTCTGCTGCGGGCCTCGCACGCGGACCGGGACCGGATGGTGGAGATCCTGCGGGACGCGGCGGCGGACGGCCGGTTGGACGCCGAGGAGCTGGAGGAGCGGCTGGAGCGCGCGCTCACCGCGCGCACCTTCGCGGACCTGGCGCCGCTGACGGAGGACCTGCCGGTCGCGCCGCTCGTCCCGCCGACGGTGCCAGCCCGGCTCTTCGCCGCGCCGGACCACGCTTCGCTTCCCGCGGCGGCGGCGGCGCCGGCGGCGATGGCGGCGACGCCGGCGTCCGTGCCGGCCACGGCGGGCGGGGACGCGGAGCGGTGGCAGGTGACCGGTCACCGGTTGCGCCGGGAGGGTGCGTGGGTGGTGCCGCGCACCATCGAGCTGGAGGTGTACGGGGGTTCGGCGCGGCTGGACTACACCCTGGCGCGGCTGCCCGGGGGCGGGCACAGTTCGATCCGCATCGACCTGCACGGCGGGAACGTGCGGCTGCTGCTGCCGCCGGGCGTCGCGGTGGACCTGAGCGGTATCACGACGTTCGGCGGCAAGGTCCGCGACCACGCCTCCCGGCACGCGCCGCCGGGGGTGACGGTGACACACGTGATCACCGTGACGGGGTCGACGTACGGCGGGAACCTGCGGGTGGACGCCTTGCGCGCCAAGTAGTCGATGGCGGGCCGGAGGCCATGAGTTCGCCTCATCCGTCGTGTACGGCGCAGGCTGGATATCATCACCCGATGATCACTTCCAGCGCTCGTACCACGGTCTTCGACATCGACGGCACGCTCTGCTTCGACGGCCGGTCCATCGACGGCCGGATCATCGCCGCCATCGAGGCCTGCGAGCGGGCCGGCCACCAGCTGGTCTTCGCCTCCGCCCGGCCGGTCCGGGACCTCCTGCCCGTCCTCGACGGGGCCTTCCCCTCCGCCGTGCTGATCGGCGGGAACGGCAGCCTGGTCTCGGTGGACGGCCGGGTACGGGCGCGGGCGGCGTTCGGCGGCGGCGAACTCGCGGACCTGCTGGCGGAGGTCGAGCGGTACCGGGCTGAGTACCTCGCCGACGGACCCTGGGACTACGCCTACACCGGGCCGGCCGACCACCCGATCCGCAGCCGCGTCGACCAGGGCAACCTCGCCCGCAAGGTCGAACTCGCCGACCTCCCGGCCGTGGTGAAGTTCCTCGTCGTCGGCGCGACCGACCTGCCGGCCCTGGCCGAAGCGGGCCGCGCCCTCGGGATGACCGTCAACCACCACCTCGACGAGGCGATCGTCGACTTCGCCCCCGGTGCCACGACGAAGTGGGAGGCGCTGGCCTCGCTGGGGATCGACGCGTACAACGCCTTCGGCAACGACATCAACGACCTCGACCTGCTGCGCCACGCACGCCACTCGGTGCGGGTGGGCGCCCACCCCGGCCTGGACGGCGTCGCCCGGGTCACCGTCGCGCCCGATCCGGAGGCCGTCGCCGCCGAGATCTCCCGCCTGGCGACAGCCGCACCCGTGCACTGAGGCCCGCCGGGGGCCGCTGGGCGCGCTCCCGCCGGGTCTTCCCGCGGTGCACTCCCGTCACACCTCCTGGACGAGGACGGCCGGCTCTGCCCCCAGGCCACGGTCGACCACCGCGCGAGGACCCGGGCCGCTGACCCGACCACCGGGCCGGCTCCGTCGACGTCGGCCCGCGTATGAGTTCGTCGCATGTCAGTCGGCCGATGAGTCCGGCTCATGTCCTCCTGCCCATGAGGCCGGTTCATGTCGGGACTCATGAGCGCGCCTCATGTCGGCTCTCCCATGAGCCCGGCTCATGTCGCGAGGGCGGCGGAGGTCCGGCGGAATCTCCCCTACCCTTCCTCCATGCTGTCTGTGGTGGTGGCCCCCTGGGCGGGCGAGGCAGAGCCGGTGTTCGTGCGCAACCCGGACGTCCTGCACGACGCGGCGAGCACGATGAAGGTCGCCGTGCTCGCAGCGCTCTGTCGCGGTGGGGTGAACCTCGGCGCCGAGGTTCCGGTGGTGAACCGTTTCACGTCCGCTGTCGGCGGCGAGTTCCGCAACGACCCGGAGTACGACAGCGACCCGCTTCCCTGGGAGTTGCTGGGCGCGCACGTTCCGCTCAGCCTGCTCGCCGAGCGGATGATCACCCATTCCTCCAATCTCGCGACCAACCTCTGCCTGGCCCGCACCACCCCGCAGTCCATCGCCGAGGTGTGGCGCCGCGCCGGAGCCACCCGCAGCTCCACCCCGCGCGGAATCGAGGACTACGCGGCGCGGGCCGCAGGCGTCAACAACCTGGTCAGCGCCCGTGACCTCGTTCGGCTGTTGCACTCCCTCGCCGGTGAGCCCGAACTCCTCGCCCTCCTCGAAGACAACGACTTCCGGGTGGACCTCGCGGCCGGCCTCCCCCCGAGCACCCGGATCGCCTTCAAGAACGGCTGGATCCCCGGGGCCCGCCACTGCGTCGGCCTCGTCCACCCCTACGACTGCCCGCCCTACCTGCTCGCCGTCTGCTACACCGGCCCGCTCGCCAACGGTGCCGACCGGGCCGACCCGGCTGCCCGCCTGCTGGCACGGATCTCGGCGGCGGTGTGGCGTCGGCGCCATGAGATCCGCTCATCCCCGCGCGGAGCATGACGAACGGTCATGCCGTGGCCCGGCGCAGGTGGCGGCTCATGTCGCCGACCAGGGTGATGCGGACCCGGCGCTCCGTGAACCGCCACCGGCCGTCCCGGCGTTCGAACCGGTCGTGGTAGCGGCCGGCTGCGATGGTCTGCAGCGGGAAGTCGGGCAGGGCCTGCAGCACGGTGACGTACGAACGCGCGACCGCCGTGCCCGCCGGTTCGTCCACCTCGACGGCGGTGTTGGTGGTGACGTGGTGGGTGCGCGGGGTGCCGTCGGCGTGGACGATGAGGGTGTCCCGGAACAGCCGCTCGATCGCCTCGCTCCCGCGCACCGGTGCGCCGCTGCCGGTGAAGGCGGCGTCGGCGAGGAGGGCACCCAGGCCCGCGAAGTCGCCGTTGTCGACGAGTTCGGCGTAGCGGGCGATCAGGTTCTCGACGGCGCGGTGGCTCGCCGCCGGATCGGTGGACGGGTCGGTGGGTGCGGACATCGGTCCTCCTCGGGCGGGACGGGTGGCACGAGCGGGTGGCACGAGCGGGTGGTGTCGGCGAGTGGGACCACCCTCCCGTGCACAGGACACCGGGCACATCGGTCATCCGACTGTCGACCACCGGTGGGAGAACCGTTCCGCCAGTCACACTTGCCGCCCGGGATCCGTCGGTGAAGCAACACACACCGACACACGGAAGGACGGCGCGATGCTGGCCACCGTCATGTACGTCACGCTCTACGTCACCGACCAGGACCGCGCGCTGAGGTTCTACACGGAGCAACTGGGCCTGGAGAAGCGCATCGACTTCCCGGCTCCGGGCGGACGGTTCCTCACCGTCGGCGCCCCCGGCAGCCCGGTGGAGATCGTCCTGTGGGCGCTCACCGCGGCAGCGGGCCGGCCGGTGGAGGTGGGGCCGAGTGGCGCGCCCGGTCCGGTCATCCTCGAATCGGACGATCTGCGGGCGGACTTCGAGGTCTTCTGCGAGCGCGGTGTGGTCTTCGACGCGGACGAGCCGGAGGAGTACGGGTTCGGCCTGCGCATCGAGGCCGTGGACCCGGACGGCAACCGCATCTCGCTGCGCGAACGCGGCCGGGCGGGCCGCGGCGACGGCTGACGAACGGAGTGGGAAGTCGGCCGGCCCGACTTCCCACTCCGTCGTCCCGGGCCATCGCGGGTCCGGTCCCGACGCCACCGGATAGCCCGCGGGTTCGGTAAGCCGGTTACTGGTAGACCGGTAGCCGGCAAACCGGTAACGGTGAACCGGCAACCGATAACCGGTAAACCCTCCGTCGAATCCGTGGACGATCTGCGAGACTCATGGGCCGGCGACCACGATGCGTGGAGGGGCGGCGAGTGGACCTGGTGTCGGCGGCCGGATGGGGAGCAGTCGGCGGGCTGATCGCGGAGTTGTGCATCGGCTTCCAACGCGTGCTGACCTGGCAGCGCAAGCGGCACGCGGCACGGGCGGCGGGCCGCAGACTCCCGCCGTTCAAGAGGTACTTCGATCCGGTGGCGGATCCGCTGGCGGCCGCGCTGCGCGGGCTGATCGGGGCCGGGGCCGGTCTGCTGGTGCACGGTCAGGTGAACGGGGTCCTGCCGATCGTGGCGACCGGCTACGCGGGGATGGAGTTCCTGCAACGGCTGCCGTTGCTCTTCGGGCACGGGCTCACGGAGAGCGAGGAGCCGGAGCGGCCCGCCGCCGGCGCCGACGGTCAGGAACCGCAGAAGGCCGTGGAGCGGAGGACCCCGTGATCGGCTCGCTGACGACACGCTGTCTGGCCGCGCTGGCCGGCCGGGGCGTCGGCGTGCCCGAACGGCGGTGGCAGGGCTACTCGCTGGGCCGGCGGCTGCGGGCCTCGCTGTTCAACCTGCCGTTGGGCCCGCTGGCTTCGGCGCCGCCGCAGGCCCGTCCGAGGAAGGAGCGTCCGCAGGCGCCGACGCTGGCGGACCTCGCGGACCGGTGGATCCTGCGGACACCGGCGCAGCGCCTGGCGCACCGCGGACTGCTCTGCGACGTCCTTGCGTCGGTCCGGCTGCTGGTGAACGAGGCGACGTTGCTGATCGGTCCGGCGGTCGCGGGAGGGGACGAGCGGGTCGTGGACTTCGGTCTGCACGCCCGCACGATGCTGCGACGGATCCTCGATCCGGACCTTCCCGCGGGGGAGGGCGCCGCCCTGCTGGAGCGCTTCACGCTCGACGCGCAGGAGATCCTCCGGCGCCGCGGCGTTCCCTGGGGCGTCGTCAACGACCTGTGGTTCGAGCCGGTGGCGGACCGGGCGCGGGCAACGGTGCGGGAGTTCGCCCGGGGGGCCGCCCTCCTGGCGTCGGTGGCCGACGAGTTCCTCGGGGCGGACCTGCGGGCGATGGGGGCGCTGGACCACGTCCGGCTCGAAGGCGTCCGGTGGGACGCCGACACCCGGTGGCCGCCGGGGTGGGCCGAGCGGATGCGCCGGGCGTCGCAGGAGGACCGGCCGGGCTCGGGCGTGTTCGTCGTGGTAGCCGAGCCTTCGGGGGAGCCGGCCATGGCGCCGGACTCCCCCGACTGACTCAGTACGGCTGGACGAGGACGTGCGCCGCGCCCGGGATGCCGACCTTCAGCAGCTCGTCCTCCTCGGCCGTGGTCGGGGTGCCGGTCTCCTGCTTGAGGATCGCCCGGGACAGGGCCTGCACCCACATCGCGCGCGGGCGGCGCCTGGCCTCCCACGCGGTGAGCGCGGACGGGACGTCGTCCGCCGCGTCCAGGCTCTGGGCGAGCACCAGGGCGTCCTCGACGGCCATCGCGGCGCCCTGGGCCAGGTGCGGGGTGGAGGCGTGGGCGGCGTCGCCCGCCAGCACGATCCGGCCGACGTGCCAGGGCTCCTCGACGGTGACCTGGGAGATCCGCGAGTGGACCACCGCGGCCGGGTCGGTGACCTGCGCGAGGGCTTCGGCGATCGGGCCGCCGAAGCCCGCCAGGCGCTCGCGCAGCTGCTCGTGGGCGTGCTCCGGGTCCGGGCGGAAGTCCTCGGCCTCGGCGAACACCGAGCCCAGGTACATCAGTTCCGCGCTGATCGGGGTGAGCAGCGCCTTCGCGTCGAGGTTGCCGGAGGACATCACCACGCCCTGCACCTCGGGCGATCGCGGCAGCGTGACGCGCCAGTTGGCGAAGCCGGTGTACTCGGGCGCGTACGCCTCGCCGTACAGGTGCCGGCGCAGCGGGGAGCCGATGCCGTCGAAGCCGACGACCAGGTCGTAGCGGCCGGTGTGGCCGTCGGTGAGGGCGACGTCGACGCCGTCGCCGTCGTCCGCGATCGAGGCGATGGTGGTGCCGAAGCGGACGGTGGCGCCGGCCCCGGCGGCCGCGTCGGCGAGGACGCGGGCGAGCGCGGGGCGCGGGATGCCGTTGTTGGAGGGGGCGTCGCCCATCCGGGGCTGCGGGATCGTGGCGAGGGTGGCGCCGGCCGGGTCGCAGATGGTCAGCACCTCCCAGGCGAAGCCGACGGCCAGGCATTCGTCCAGGACGCCGATCTCACGCATCACGTGCAGCGCGTTGGAGGGCTGGATGATGCCGACGCCGAGCGCCTCCGGCTGCTCGCGCAGCTCGGCGACGTCGACGTGGTGGCCGCGTCGGGCGAGGGCGGTGGCGAGTGTCAGGCCGCCGATGCCGCCGCCGTGGACGAGGACGCGCAGGGGTGTGGTCATGGTGGTGCTCCCAGAGAAGTGCGGTTCAACCGGGGGACGGGTGAGGCTGGGAAGTGGCCCGGGCCGGGGATGTCCGGGTGGGGCCAGGTCGGGGCCGGGCCAGGTCGGGTCGTGTCGCGCGGGTCGGGTCGGGGAGGGGGGATCAGCCGGAGGGGGAGGCGGCGGCGAGTTCCATCAGGTGGTCGACCAGGGCGAGCAGCAGGTCCCGGCCGAAGGCGCGCTCGCGGACGTCGCCGAGCAGCATCGGGACCTGCGGGTCGAGGTCGAGCGCGGCCCGGATCTCGTCGGGGGTGCGGGTGTTGGTGTTGTGGAAGCAGTTGATCGCGACCACGAACGGGATGCCCCGGCTCTCGAAGAAGTCGATGGAGGCGAAGCTGGTGTCCAGCCGGCGGGTGTCGGCGATGACGATCCCGCCGAGCGCCCCGTTGACCAGGTCGTTCCACATGAACCAGAACCGCTCCTGGCCGGGCGTGCCGAACAGGTAGAGGACCAGCTCGGGGCTGACGGTGATCCGGCCGAAGTCCAGGGCGACGGTGGTGGTGTCCTTCTGGTCGACGCCGGACAGGTCGTCGACGCCGATGCTGGCCCGGGTCAGGTACTCCTCGGTGCGCAGCGGGGTGACCTCGCTGACCGAGCCAACCAGGGTGGTCTTGCCGACGCCGAAGCCGCCCGCGATGAGGATCTTGACGGCGGCGGGGGCGGTGGCGGCGGTGGTGGGCCCGCCGGTGGCGGAGCGGGGTGTTGCCATGTTCAGAGTCTCCGGAGTCCTTCGCGTACGGCCGTGAGCAGGCCGAGGTCCACGCCCCCGGCGGCGCGGGCCACCGAGAGCGGCGCCCGGGCCTTCAGCAGGCCCTGGGCGACCAGGTCGCCCAGCAGGATCTTGGTGACCGAGACCGGGAGGTCCAGGCCGGCCGCCACCTCGGCGACGGCTGCCGGGCGCCGGCAGCGTTCGAGGATCATGCGGTGCTCGGGCTGGAGGCCGCGGGCACCGGTGCGGCTGCCCCGCGCCGGGGCCGCGGCGGCCTCCTCCCCGACCGTGGTGAGCACGGTGATCAGGGTGAGGTCGTCCCGTTCGGGCGCGGTCCGGCCGCGGGTGATGGTGTACGGGCGCACCATGGTGCCCGTCCCGTCCTCCGCGTCCTCGTCCTCCAGCTCGCTCCAGTGCGGCGGCGCGTCGCGCCGCCGACCGTCGTCGCGGCCGTCCCCCCAGGCGTCGTTCCCGGCCGGGCCCACCCGCGTCAGCCCCGGTTCCGGGCGGCGAAGACGTCGAACCCGGCGGGCGCGGCGGGGGCGCCGGAGGGGTTGTCGGTGCGGGCCGGGGTGGTGAGCTTCTGGCCGACCTGCTGCACCAGGGTGTGCATCGCGACGGACATCACCTCGGCGTCCACCTCCTGGGAGGCGACCACGGCCAGGTGGGTGCCCTGGGCGGCGGCGATGACGAACAGCCAGCACTCGGCGAGCTCGACGATCACCTGGTGCACCGGCCCGCCGTCGAAGAGCACCCCGACGCCGCGGGCCAGGCTCTGCTGGCCGGTGGCGACGGCGGCCAGGCGCTCGGCGTCGGCCCGCTCGATGGTGCGGGAGTGGCTGACCACGAGGCCGTCGTCGGAGAGCAGGACGGCGTTCCTGGTCCCGGGTACGGAGTCGACGAGTCCGTCCAGCAGCCAGTCCAGGTCCTGGTGGGTGGCGATCGTGCGGTTCATCACTGGTCATCCGTTCGTGTGGTTCGGGGGTCCGCGGCGGGCACGGCCCAGGGGGAGGGGCCGGGCGCGGGCGCGGGAGCCGGGGGGCCGGCGGGGGCGGGGGGAGCCGACGGGACGTGGACGGCGGGCAGCCGGTGCTCGCCGCTGTCCTGCGCCCGGGCGGCACGGGACTGGCGCTGGAAGGCGCCGATCGCCGCACCCGATCGCCGCACCGGGCGGTCGGAGCGCTGGAACGGGCCCGCGGGCTGCGGTGCGGAGCCCTCGGCCGGGCGCTCGACCCACTGCGGGTGGGTCGGCGGCACCCGCAGCTCGGCGGCCAGACTGGCCTGCCGGACGCGCTGCGGCAGCGGGGGCTGCCCGCCCTCGGCGGGGCTGTACGGCACCGAGGTGGGGTACTCGCGGGTGCCGCGGCGCTCGGCCAGCCGGTAGTGGTCGGCCGGGCGGTACTGCTCGTCGGCGTACGGGGCCTCGGCCTCGGTGACCAGGGCGTAGGCGATGTCCGGGTAGGCCGGGGTCTCGTGGGCGGTGGTCGGCTCGGCCGGGGAGCTGTGCTCGATCGGCTGCTCGGCCCGGCGGGGGTGCCGCCCGGTCGGCTGGGCGGGGTGCTGCACGGGGGTGTGCGGCCGGTCCTGCGGGAGAGCGGGGTGGGTCTCCTGGAGCGGTGCCGGCAGGTGCGGGGGCTCCTGGACCGGCGCCTGCGGCACCTCCTGCGGCCAGTCCTGCACCGGCTCCATTCCCTGCACCGGCTCCACTCCCTGCACCGGCTCCTCTCCCTGCGCCGCCGGCACCTCCGGCGTCGGCAGCACCTGGGCCACCGGCGCCCGCCCGGGCACCGGCAGCGGCACCGGCGCCGCCTGCGGCGCGAAGTCGCCCGGCCCGAAAGCCTCCACCGGCGCGACCGGCGGCCCGGCCGGGGCCTGGGCGGGTGCCTCGTTGGAGGCCGAGCGCACCGCCCGGCGCGAGCGCCGGACCAGCGGGATCGGCTCGGCGGGCGTGCCCACGGCGCCGTCCGGCAGCCCGGTGTCGCCCTCGATGACCAGCTCGTCCGGGACGAGCACGACCACCCGGGTGCCGCCGAAGGCCGACGGGCGGAACTCGATCCTCAGTCCGTGCAGCGCGGCGAGCCGGGCCACCACGTGGAAGCCGAGGCGGATGTCGTCGGCCCGGGCCAGCACGTCGGTGCGCGGCGGGCGGCTCATCAGCTCGTTGGCCGCGTCGTACTGCTCCGGGTCCATGCCGAGGCCGCGGTCCTCGATCTCGATCGCGAGGCCGCGGCCGACCATCGCGGCCCGGACCTCGACCGGCGTGGGCGGCTTGGAGAAGGTGGTGGCGTTCTCCATCAGTTCGGCGAGCACGTGGGCGACCGGGCCGACGGCCCGCTCGGACAGCCACGGGTGGCCCTCGACGTCGAGCACGATCCGGCGGTAGTCCTGCACCTCGCCCTGCGCGGCGCGCAGCACGTCCAGCAGCGGGACGGGCTTGCGCCAGCGCCGCTGCGGCTGCCCGCCGGCCATGATCACGAGGTTCTCCTCGTAGCGGCGCAGACGGGCGGTCAGGTGGTCGAGGTCGAACAGGCCCTCCAGGACCTCCGGGTCCTCGTGCTTGCGCTCCAGCTCGTCCAGCTTGCGCAGCTGGCGGCCGATCAGCAGCTGGGTGCGGCGGGCGATGCGCTGGAGCAGCCGCTCGAAGCCGCGGTGCTGCTCGGCCTGGCCGACGGCGGCCTGCAGGGCGGAGGAGCGGGCCAGGTTGAGCGCCTGGCCGAGGCGGGCCAGCTCGTCGGTGCCGTTGCCGTGTGGGCCGGCGCTGATGGTGCGGGTCTCGGCCTCGACGTCCACCTGTTCGCCGCGGCCGAGGCGTTCGACCACCTCGGGCAGGGTGCGCTGCATCTCCTCGGCCTGGCTGTGCAGTTCCTCGATGCGGCGACGCAGCGATCGGCTGATCCGCCAGGAGGCGATGACCACCGCGACGACCGTGATCAGGCCGATGACGGTGGTGAGCACGACCCGGGTCAGCAGGCCCAGGATCGCTCCCTTGCCGACGTCGACGACGCCGCTGGTGCGGGTCTCGATCGCCTTGACCAGCGGCGGGTTGAGCTGGTCGACGGCCTGGCGCCACTGGTCCTGGGCGGCCGGCAGCTTGACGGTGCCGTTGGAGTCGGCGGCGGTGGGCCTGGTGAGCTGCTGCTCGACGGCGGCCTTGGCCTGCCAGGCCGGGCTGTTCATCAGGTCGTGCCAGGCAGGTGCCTCGGCGTCCGGGACGTACGGGACGACCTGGACGGTGAGCAGGTGGTCCTGCGCGCCGATGGCCTGCTGGACCGCCTGGTAGTCGGCGGTGCTGAGGCGGCCGGCGGGCCAGCCGCGGGCCAGGATGGCGTCCTCGCGGGCGAGCATCTCCTTCGCCCAGAAGGCGTTGACGAGGGTCTTGGAGATCCAGGTGACCTCGCCGGTGTCGACGTGGCTGAGCGCGGTGAACAGCCGGAGGTCCACCGCGATCAGGTCGGTGTAGTAGGCGTAGACGGTCTGCTGGTCGATGGCGCCGCGGTCCACGGCGGCGCGCTGCTCGGCCAACTTGCCCATGGCCTGGCGGGCCTCGGCGACGGCGGTGCGCACCTCCTCGGGGGCGCTGTCGGCGGTCTCGCCGGACAGGACCTGGAACTGGCGCACGGCGTCGTCGGTCGCCTGCCGCTGGCGGCGCAGCTGGTCGGTGCCGGCGCCGGGGCGGGCGAGCGCCTCGGCGCTGAGCCGGCGTTCCTCCTGGAGGTTGTAGTAGACGATGTTCGACGGCTGGCCGGCCTTCTTGGCCAGGAGGCCCTGGTCGGCCAGCCGTTGGAAGTCGAAGACGGTCTCGCCGCTGGTGACCGCCCAGAGGAGGACGAGGGCGAGGCTGGGGACGACGGCCAGGACGAGCAGCGCCGCCCGCAGGGACAGGCGTGGACGCCTGCGGGGGCCCTTCGGCGTCGGGGGCCGCCGATTCGCACGCGCGCGCAGAGCAGACTCCTTGGGGCTGGCGGCCGGCCGGTGAGGGGCGGGCCGTCCGGGCACGGGCTTTTTGACGAAGCGATATTAGTCATACCGTGTGATTGGAGTGAAAGCCCGTTCGCTGCCTGAGCGGTGCTTGCACACGCTGTGGGCACAATGTCATCCAGCCGTTGACTGTCTGTATGCGGAGCAGGCTGTCCCGGACTTGCTTGACACAGTGTCAACGAGCCGCGCGGCCGGTGGATGGCCAACGTGTGAAAACTGTGTGACGCCGCCCCGGGGGCCTGCTATGGGAGGCTCACCACGGCCCGGGTGCGGCGCTCAGCCCGCCAGGAGGCGGGAGCGGGTGGCCTCCAACTCGGCCGCCAGGACCCGCCCGGCGGCCTCCGGCGAGCCGTCGCGGACGGCGCGGACGAGGGCCGCGTGCGCGTCGTAGCCCTGGTTCGGATCCTCGGCCCGGATGTCGAACAGGCCGACCAGGGCCACCAGTTGCTCCCGCAGGACCGGGGCGAACTGGGCGAAGAGGTCGTCCAGGACGGGGTTGTGGGCAGCCGCCACGACGGCCGTGTGCAGGGCGATGTCGGCGTCCACGAAGGCGGTGTCGTCGGCCGCGCCAGCCGCCCGGCGGGCCGCCAGGGCGGCGTCGAGGGCGGCGAGGTCCGCCTCCGTGCGGCGGGTGGCCGCGAGGCGGGCGGCCTGCACCTCGACCATCGTCCGCACCTCGTAGACGTGCGCCAGCTCGGCGCGGCGCAGCCGGGCGGACCAGTCCCCGGTAGGGCGGTCGGCGGTGACGAACACCCCGGAGCCCTGGCGGCTCTGCACCATCGCGGCCGCGGCGAGCGTGCGCAGCGCCTCCCGCACCGTCGAGCGGCCGACGCCCAGCTCCTTGGCCAGCGCAACCTCGCCCGGCAGCTTCCCGCCGACCGGCCACCGGCCGGTCCGGATCTGCTCCTCGATCCGCGCGGCGGCCTGTTCGGCGAGGGGGGAGGGGCGGAGCGGGGTCATCGGGCTCACCTGTCAGGTTGTCTGAGGACTTCTGTCATGGTTACCCTACCCGGCATGCAGCCGTGGATCCCGCCCCTGGGGGGCCTTCTTCTTGGTGGCCGCAGCGGGGCGTGACCGGACCGGCACCCCGCTGCGGGGCGCCGACCTGCCGGTCACCGGTACGCGTCATGAGGAACTCGCATGATCTTCCCGACCCTGCACGCCCCCGCCGGGCCCGCCCCGGCCGACGCCCCCGCCTGGAACCCGCAACGCGGCGGCGCCATGCCCTCCCACCGCTACCTCCCCGCCCACCAGCGGGTCCACGTCCCCGCCCTGCTGCGGCGCTGGCCCGGCCGGCGCATCGAACGGGCTCCGCTGTGGGTGCCCGTCGACCTGCGGGACGGCAACCAGGCGCTCGCCGAACCGATGGACCCGGCACGCAAGCAGCGCATGTTCGACCTCTTCCTGGCCATGGGCTTCAAGGAGATCGAGGTCGGCTACCCCTCCGCCAGCCGGACCGACTTCGACTTCGTCCGGCAGCTGGCCACCACCCCCGGCGCCGTCCCCGAGGACGTCACGGTCGTCGTCTTCACCGCCGCCCGGGCCGACCTGATCGAGCGCACCTTCGAAGCCGTCGCCGGCCTGCCGCGCGTCGTCGTCCACCTCTACACCGCGACCGCGCCGCTGTGGCGGGACGTCGTCCTCGGCAAGGAACGGGCACAGCTGCGGGCACTCATCACCGAGGCCGCCACGCACATGGCCCGGCTGGGAGACGGCCGGGACGGCCTGCGGTTCCAGTTCTCGCCCGAGGTGTTCAATCTGACCGAGCCCGACTACGCCCTGGAGGTGTGCAACGGGCTGACCCGGCTGTGGGACGCGTGCCCGGACCGCCCGGTCGTCCACAACCTGCCGGCGACGGTCGAGATCGCCACCCCGAACGTCTACGCCGACCAGATCGAGTACATGGACCGCCACCTGGAGCGGCGCGACTCGGTGATCCTCTCCGTCCACCCGCACAACGACCGGGGCACCGGCGTCGCCTGCGCCGAACTCGCCGTCCTGGCCGGCGCGCAGCGGATCGAGGGCTGCCTGTTCGGCAACGGCGAGCGCACCGGCAACGTCGACCTGATCGCCCTGGCGCTCAACCTGCACACCCAGGGCGTCGACCCGATGCTCGACCTGTCCGACATCGACGGGATCCGGCGCACCGTCGAACACTGCAACCGGCTGCCCGTCCACGAGCGGCACCCCTACGCCGGGGACCTGGTGCACACCGCCTTCTCCGGCACCCACCAGGACGCCATCAGGAAGGGCTTCGCGCAGCACGCCAGGACCGCCGCCGAGCTGGGCGTCACCGAACGGGAAGCACCCTGGTCGGTGCCCTACCTGCCGATCGACCCGGCCGACCTCGGCCGGGACTACGAGGCGGTGATCCGGGTCAACAGCCAGTCCGGCAAGGGCGGGATCGCCTACCTGCTGCAGGCCGGCGAGGGGCTGGAGCTGCCCCGGCGGCTGCAGATCGAGTTCGCGCGGGTCGTGCAGCGGGCGACGGACGACAGCGGGAGGGAGATGACAGGCGAGGAACTGTACGGGCTGTTCCGGACGGAGTACCTCGACGAGGGATCCTCGCGGTCCTGGCGGGTCGGCGACGACTGGGCCGAGGTCGACGGACGGCGGGGCACCGGCGCCGGGCCGCTGGACGCGGTCGCGAACGCGGTGGGGGCGGAGATCCTCTCCTTCAGCGAGCACGCGGTGCGCTCCGGGCCGGACGCCGTCGCCTACGTCCAGGCGCGGATCGGCGGAGCCGGCGGCCCGGTCGTCTGGGGAGTAGGCCGGGACACCTCCGTCCTCACCGCGGGCGTACGGGCGGTCCTGAGCGCGGCCGGTCGGGCGGGGGCCGGTTGCGGCTCCGGCTCCGGTCCTGGCGCCGGTTCCGGTTTCGGCCCTGGCGTCGAGGCGGGGGAGGACATGAGTGGGGCTCATGAGGTGAGGTCATGAGCGGAACTCATGGGATCGAGGCCGGGGGCCATGAGGGGAAATCATGGCGCGGAGTCATGAGAGGAACTCATGGGGCTCAGCGCGGCGCACGTCATGAGCGCACGTCATGAGCGCACGTCATGAGCATCGATCATGAGCGAGAGGCATGATGGGCCGATGACGTCCCCTTCTCTTCCCACTCGAAGCCAGGCGGTCGCCGAGGCGCTGGCAGCGGCCGGCATCGCCGGTGAGATCGTCGTCCTGCCGGACTCCGCCCGTACGGCGGCGGAGGCCGCGACGGCCCTCGGCTGCGAGGTCGGGGCCATCGCGAACAGTCTGGTGTTCCTGTGCGACGGCGCGCCGCTGCTGGTGATGACCAGCGGGGCCCACCGGGTCGACACCGCCTACCTGGCCGCCCGGTTGGGCTCGGGCGAGATCGTCCGGGCGAGCGCCGGCCGGGTCCGCGAGGCCACCGGCCAGGCCATCGGCGGGGTCGCCCCGACCGGCCACCCGGCCCCGCTGCGCACGGTGGTCGACACCGCGCTCCAGCAGTACGAGGTGCTGTGGGCGGCCGCCGGGCACCCGCACACGGTGGTTCCGATGTCGTACGAGGAACTGCTACGGGTGACGGCCGGCACCGCGTCACCCGTCACGCCCGACTGATCCGGGGAGGGCAGCCCGTCGCCGCGCGGCGGGCTGCCCTCCGACCGAGGCGTGTCGCGTTGAGCGGCCGAGCTCGGGCGGGACGAGCCCAGGGGCGGGCAGAGAATGCCGGCCGGGGCCCCCGCCGCCCGGCCGGGAGCCCGGGGCGGGCTCAGCGGTCGAGCGCGGCGACGGCCTCCCGGGTCAGCTCCCGCGCCCGCGCGACCGTCGCCGCCAGGTCGTCCGGCGACCCGCCGGGCGCGGCCAGGAGAGTGCGGGTCCGTCGGCCGAAGTCCCGGGGCGCCGCGGGAAGTCGGTCGGCGACGGCCAGGGCGCCCTTCTCGTTGAGGCACCAGCGGCGGTCATGGGCGTGGAGCGCCTGCACCAGGACGCCGAACGCCCGGGACAGGCAGAGCGAGACGTACAGGGTGTCCGCGCGGGAGGCGCCCTTCGCGGCGAGGTCCAGCAGGAACCCGGCCTCCCAGGCCGCCCCCGTCAGGGCCGTGCGGAGCGGCTCGGGATAGACCGCGGTCAAGTGCTTCAGCCTCGTCAACTCGCCGGTGGGATCGGCGAGCACCTGCCCGCAGGCCACCTCGCCGGCGTAGCAGGGCGACCAGAACCCGAGCGGATGCCCCGCCTGCACCCCCACCTCGTAGCGCCCCTCGCAGCAGTCCGCCCACACCCGCTCGACACGGTCCAGGTCCCGCAGGATCCAGTCCACGGCGACCCCGTCGACCCGCAGCCACGCACCGCCGTTCACCCACGGACCCCACCCGCCCGGTCCGGCCACCTCCGTTCCGGGCCCGGCCAGCGCGCGCAGCGCCGCCAGGTCGAGTCCGTCGCCCCGGCCCCGGTAGTACACGCCCAGATCCCAGTCCGAGCCCGCGTCGTGTTCCCCCCGCGCCCGGCTGCCCCCGAGCATCACGCCCACCACGCCCGGCACGCTGGTCAGTTGCTCGGCCATGCCCTCGATGATCGTTCGCATGGACAGAGTTTGACAGCCCGTCAGAAGGGCTGCGCGCCTGCGCGGCCGCGAGGCCCGGAAGAGGGGGAGGGGAAGGGGGGCCGAGGAGGTGCACTCACTCCTCGCCACTCTCAACGTATAGCGCACGGGGGGCCTTGCCGCAAGGCCCCGGTGGTGCCGCAGAATCACCGACTCAAGGGCAGGAACGGCGAATCACAGGAGAGTCACGACGTGCGAGTGGTGTTGTCGACGTACGGGTCGCGCGGGGACGTCGAGCCGCTGGCGGGGCTGGCGCTGCAGTTGAAGGCATCGGGCGCCGAGGTGCGGGTGTGCGCCCCGCCGGACGCGGAGTTCGCGGCGCGACTGGCCGAGGCCGGGGTCGACCTGGTGCCGGTCGGGCAGGCGGTGCGCTCGCTGGTGAGCGGGCCGCCGCCGGCGCCGTCGGAGATCCCCGCGCGGGCGGCCCGGCTGGTCGAGCAGTTCCACGGGGCGGTGCTCGCAGCGGCCGAACCGGGCGGCGTGGTGGTGGCGACCGGGCTGTTCCCGGCCGTGGCCGGCGCGCAGGCGGCGGCCGAGCAACTGGGCGCCCACTTCGTGTGCGTCGCCCTGCAGCCGACCATGCTGCCCTCCCCGCACCACCGGCCGTTCGAGTACCCGATGCAGCCGTACCCGGCGGGGGTGACCGACAACCGGGAGCTGTGGGAGCTCAACATCGGCGCGATGAACGCGCTGTTCGGCGAACCGGTCAACACCCACCGGGCGGCCGTCGGGCTGCCGGTCGTCGACAACGTCCGCGACCACGTCCTCACCGACCGCCCCTGGCTGGCCACCGACCCGACGCTCGACCCGTGGCGGCTCCCGGCCGACCGCGACGTGGTGCAGACCGGCGCGTGGATCCTGCCGGACGACCGCCCGCTGTCCGCGGACCTGGAGGCCTTCCTGACGGCCGGTGAGGCGCCGGTGTACGTCGGCTTCGGCAGCATGCCGCTGCGCGACGCGGCGGGCGCCGCCCGGGTGGCCGTCGACGCCGTCCGCGCCCAGGGCCGCCGGGTCCTGCTCGGGCGCGGCTGGGCCCGACTGGCCGAGGCCGACGGCGCGGACGACTGCTTCGCCGTCGGCGAGGTCAACCAGCAGGTGCTGTTCCGCCGGGTCGCCGCCGTCGTCCACCACGGCGGCGCGGGCACCACCACCACGGCCGCCCGGGCCGGTGTGCCCCAGGTCCTCGTTCCGCAGATCGTCGACCAGCCCTACTGGGCCGCGCGGGTCGCCGAGTTGGGCATCGGCGTCGCCCACGACGGGCCGACCCCGACGACCGACACCCTGTCCGCCGCCCTCCGGCAGGCCCTCACCCCGGAGACCGCCCGCCGGGCCGCGGCCCTCGCGGGCGACATCCGCACGGACGGGGCGGCGTCGGCGGCGAAGCTGCTGCTGGAAGCCGCGGCGGGCTGACGGCGGCCGGTCCGGGGCAGGCCGAGCCCGTGCACGCCCCGCCCCCACCGGGCCGCCCCCGTCCGCACCGGCCCCCCGAGCGTCACTCCGCCGGGAGACCGGCTCCCGTGGTCCTCCGGACGGTCAGAACGACGCCTCGGTGAGGTACTTGGCGTCGTTGTTCGGGAGCTGCTTGCCGTTCCTGTCGAAGAACTGCCACGACTTCGCCCGCATCGTGCCCGGACGGGCGACCGCCAGGCGTCGGGTGGGGGAGTCGCCGACGGTGACCGGCTGGGGCTCGGTGGTCGTGCCGTCCGTCCAGGTCACCACCACCCGGCCGACGTCGGGGCCGACGGAGATCAGCACCACGTCCACGGGGGGCACGATGCCGTCCTTGGTGCTGCGGCCGACCAGGCCGCCGCCGACGTCGGTCGCGGCGCGCGAATCGAGCTTGCCCGGGGACGGCGTGGTGCCCTCCGAGTCGTGCTGCAGGCGCACCCCGTCCACGACCAGGTAGGTGTTGACGACGTCGGCGTCCGGGTCCCAGTAGTGGGCGACGAAGTCCTCCGTCGGCTTGGAGACGGCCGGGTCGAAGGGGGCGCGCTCCTGCCACACCGCGAGCGCCTGCTCGTACGCCCGCTCCTTCGGCGCCACCGGCCAGAGGGCCTGCCAGAGCTCCCAGGTCCTGCCGTTGGAGACGCCCTGCCCGATCCGGACCCGGACCGGCGTGAACGGGTCGCGCACCGCGGGTCCGGCCGTGGCGGCCGTCGGGGCGGGCGTCGGCGCGGCGGATGCCGCGCCGGACCCGGCCGGGGCGAGCCGGCCGGCCGCCGGATCCGGGCGCAGCTCCGCCAGCGCCCCGCCCGTCAGCGCCAGCACCGAGGCCAGCGCCACCGCCCCGACCACCGCGCGGCGGCGGTGCCGCAGGCGGCGGCCGCCCGCCAGGATGTCCGCCACCGGTACCGGGCCGACCTTCGCGCCCGCCGCCGCCTCGGCCATGCCGAGCCCGATCCACGGGTCCTTGTCGGCGGTCACGTCCCTGCTCATACCGTTCCTCCGATGTGTGTCGTGTCCTTCAACGCCACCAGCTCGGTGGCCTGCCGCAGCCGCGCGATGCCCTTCGCCGCGTGGCTGCGCACCGCGCCCACCGAGCACCCCATGGCGGCCGCGGTCTGGCTGTCGCTGAGGTCCTCCCAGTGCCGCAGCACCACCGCCTCCCGCTGGCGCGGCGGCAGGGCCGCCAGCGCCGTCAGCAGCGGCCCGCGCTGGTCGGACCGGGCGAACCCGTCCTCCGGACCGGCCGTGTCCGGCACGGCGTCCACCAGCAGCTCCGGCGGGCGGCGCCGCCAGCGGCGGGCGTGCTGGTTGACCAGGATCCGCCGCACGTAGGCGTACGGATCGTCCGCCCGCCGCACCTTCGACCAGGCCGCGCAGGCCTTCTCCGCGGCGGACTGCACCAGGTCCTCCGCCGCGTACTGCTCGCCGGCCAGCAGGTACGCGGTGCGGACCAGCCGCGGCCAGACCGCGACGATGAACGTCTGGAACTCGTCGTCCCGCCCGCTCTTCGTTTCTCCCATGAGCACCTCCTCACCCACCCGGAGCCCACGGGCGGCCGGAAACGCTTACTCCGACGCGGGCCCCCTCGTCCGGTGTCACGGGCGGTGGGTGCGGTGGGGATCGGTGGGGATCGGTGGGGCGGGAGGGCGGCGGAGTGGGGGCCGGGGGAGGCGGTGGATGCGGGCGCGGCCGGAAACGCTTACTCCGGCGCGGGCCCCTCATCCAGGGGCACGGGCGGTGGGTGCGGTGGGGATCGGTGGGGCGGGAGGGTGGGCGGAGCGGTGGCCCGCACCTGGGCCCGGGGGATCTGGGGGGATCCGGCGGATTCGTGCGGCCGGGTTCGTCGTGAGCTGCGGAAGTCGCTTGGGGAACCGGCGGTTGGGCGGTTAGCATCCGCCCGATGATCATTTCTCATGACGTAGCAGGCAGTGGGCCCGCCGTGGTGCTGCTGCACTCCTCGGTGTGCGACCGACGGATGTGGGACGCGCAGTGGCAGCCGCTGCTCGACGCCGGGTACCGGGTGGTGCGGGCGGACTTCCACGGGTTCGGCGAGTCGCCGCTCTCGGAGGTCCCGTACAGCGACTCCCGGGACGTCCTGGCGCTCCTGGACCACCTGGGCATCGAGTCCGCCGCGCTGGTCGGCGCCTCGCACGGCGGGCGGATCGCCCTGACGGTGGCCGCGCTGCGGCCGCAGGCCGTCACCGCGCTGGCGCTGCTGGCGGCGGGTATGCCCGGGCACGAGCCCAGCGAGACCCTGCGGGCGTTCGGCGACCGCGAGGAGGAGCTGATCGAGGCCGGTGACATCGACGGCGCCGTCGCGCTGAACGTCGACACCTGGCTGGGCCCGGAGGCGACCGCGGAGGTGCGTGAGGGCGTCCGGCTGATGCAGCGGCACGCGTTCGACGTGCAGATGGAGGCGACGGTCGGCCCGGACAAGGAGGAGGTCGACCTTTCGTCGGTCACCGTCCCGGCCCTGGCCGTCGGTGGCGCGCACGACCTGCCGGACTTCCGGGAGATCGCCGAGACCCTCGCGGCCGTCCTGCCGAACGCCCGGCACCTGGAGCTGCCGTGGGCCGGTCACCTGCCGAGCCTGGAGCGCCCGGAGGAGACCACCGCGCTGCTGCTGGACTTCCTGAAGGAGCACGCGGCGGTCCGGTAGCGGCCGGTCCGCACCGAGCGCGAGCACGGGGACGCGGGGGAGGGGGACGTCGGCGGATCCGACGTCCCCCTCCCCGCTGTTCGCTGCCGTCCGCCGCTGTCCGCTGCCGTACCCGCCGTTCGCCGTCCGGCGGTGGGGTCCGTGCGGTGGCGGACTGGGGCATTGACCGGACTCGAACGCGTGTCGGGGGCCATGATGGCGGGGTGGACTTCACCTCGGAGATCGACACGGACGGCGTCTCGGAACGCGGCTTCACCCTCGACGGCGTGCCCGGTGTGCTCTGGCAGCCGGCCGGACCGCCGCTCGGCGGGCGGCCGCTGGTGCTGCTGGGGCACGGTGGCGGCGGGAGCAGCCGGACGGTCGAGGAGCGGGCCCGGCGGTGCGTCGTGCGGTACGGCTACGCCGCGGTGGCGCTGGACGCGCCGGGGCACGGGGAGCGGCCGCGTAGCGCGCAGGACGAGCGGTTCGTCACGGAGATCGGGGAGTTGCTGGCGGCCCGGCGGCCGATCAGCGCGTGGGTGGCGCGGCACACGGCGGCCCTCGCGGAGCGGGCGGTGCCGGAGTGGGTGGCCGTGCTGGACGCCCTACAGGGGCCGGACGCCCTGCACGGCCCGGACACGCCGGGCAGGCCCGACGCCCCGGACGCCCCGTACGGGCCGGTCGGGTTCTGGGGGCTGTCGCTGGGGAGCGTGGTCGGGATCCCGCTCGCGGCGGCCGAACCCCGCATCACCGCCGCGGTGTTCGGGCTGACGGGGCACACGGCGCAGACCGAGGCGGCGGAGCGGGTGGGTGTGCCGCTGGAGTTCGTCCTGCAGTGGGACGACGAGCTGGTCCCGCGGGAGGGGGCGCTGGCGCTGTTCGGCGCGTTCGGCTCGCGCGAGAAGACGCTGCACGCCAATCCCGGCGGCCATCTGGAGGTGCCGGACTTCGAGGTGGAGGCCTCGGAGGGGTTCCTGGTCCGGCATTTGGGCATCCCTGAGTAAAACTTCGCAAAGAATTCCCCCCTCCGGGGACGCCGACCCCCGCCTTCTTCAACAAAATGTTGCAGTTCAACGGCCCTGTGGTCACGCTTCGTCGATTTGACGTAACGGCCCGTATGTGACCGACTTCGCAATCCGTAGGAGTACGGTTCCGGAGGAATCGCCGGGGGCTGTCTCCAAACCCACCGGCCGTACCGGGAATTGGTGCGAAGCATGGGTCAGTACGAGGGTGGGGAGAGCGCGGTCGCGCCGGCTCGTCCGATATCCGTCAGGTTGGTCGCCGAAGTCCTGCGCGGCGTCGCTCAGGTCGATTTCATGCCGTCCGCCGTGTGCGGACTCCTCTTCGTGGCCGCACTGTTCGCGGCCGGCCCGCAGTTCGGGCTCTACGGTCTGCTCGGCACCGCCGTCTCGACCGCCGTCGCGTACGGGCTGGGGCTCGACCGGCGCGCCGTCCGGGCCGGGCTGCACGGGTACAACGGGTGCCTGGTGGCGCTGGGTTGCGCCGTCCTCCTCGGGGCCGGGCACCCGGCGACGGTCGCGGTGGCGGTGCTCGGCTCGGCCGTCGCCGTGGTGGTCACGGCGGGGCTCGGGACGGTCCTGGAGGCGTGGCGGCTCCCGGCGCTGACCGCGCCGTTCTGCCTGGTCGCGACGGGCCTCACGGTCGCTGCCCCCGGGTTCCGGCGGCTGTGGCGCGGCGCCGAGGCGCCCGCCGCCCTGCCCGCGGCCGCCGTCGGGGAGACCGGGCTGGGTTGGGACGAGCTCTGGCGCGGCTTCTTCGCGAACATCGGTCAGATCTTCTTCATGCCCCAGTGGTACGTCGGCCTGCTGTTCCTGGCCGGCCTCTTCGCCGCGAGCCGTCTCGCGGGCCTGATGGCCTGTGCGGGCAGCGCCACCGGTCTGCTCGCCGCCTGGGGTCTCGGCGCGCCCGCCGAGGCGGTCGGGCAGGGGCTGCTCGGCTACAGCGGCGTGCTGGTGGCGCTCGCGCTGTGCGGGGTCTTCGTCGCCCCGAGCCGCTGGAGCGCGGGCTACGCCCTGCTCGGTGCGGCCACCGCCACCGTCCTGACCCCGGCGCTCGCGGCGATCTGCGCGCCCTTCGGCGGCCACGCCTTCACCTGGCCGTTCGTGCTGACCACGATGCTGTTCCTGGCGGCCGTGCCGGCCGTTCCCCGCCTGCGCCGGGTCTGATTGTCCGTCCAACTCCCTTGCATTTCATCGGATCCTCGGAAAGGAAGAGTGATTCCCGTGAATCTCTCGCCCCGTGAGATGGACAAGCTATACATCTACGTCGTCGCCGATCTGGCCCGCAAACGCCGGGACCGCGGCGTCAAGCTGAACTACAGCGAGGCCTGCGCACTCATCAGCGAAGCCATCATGGAAGGCGCCCGGGACGGCCGCACCGTCGCCGAATGCATGGAGATCGGCAAGCAGGTCGTCGGCAACGCCGACGTCATGCCCGGCGTGCGCGAGATGCTGCCGCTGCTCCAGGTCGAGGCCGCGTTCCTGGACGGCACCAAGCTCGTCTCCTGCCACGACCCGGTGGGTGCCTGAGCCATGACGCCACCGCAGTCCGCCACGGTGGTGCTGGCCGGCGGGCACGAGAGCGACGGCGGCCGGGACCTCGCCCCGCTGGTGGCGGCCGACCCCGCCGTCCACGCCGCCGCCCCGGCGGGCCGCCCGCTCGCCGAGGCCGTCCGGCGCGCGCTGGCCGCCGACGACCGGCCGGTCTGCGTCGTGCCGATGACGCTCGGCCGCGACCCCCGGCTGGTGGCCGACAGCGCCCGGGCACTGCGCTGGCTCGCCGCCGGCGAGGGCCGCGGCCGGCTCGCGCTGGCCGCGCCCTTCGGCGCCGCCGAGCACCTCATCGGCTGGCTGCGGGCCGCCGCCCGCACCGCCCCCGACGGCGCCCTGCTGGTCACCGCCCCGACGGCCGGTCCCTTCGAGGACGCCGAACTGTTCCGGATCGCCCGACTGGTCCGCCAGTACGGACGGCACCGCTGGGTGGAGGTCGCCTTCGAGGGCGGTGACCCCGACCCGGCCGAGGGCGCCGAACGCTGCCGCCTGCTCGGCGCCCGCGAGGTGACGGCCGTTCCGGCCTCCTTCGGCCCGGCCCTGCGTGCTGCGCTGCCCGGCGTCCGGGACGGAGCGCTGCCCGGCGTCCGGGACGGCGTGCGGGACGGCGCCGGGGTGGGCTCGCGGGACGGCGCAGGGGTGGGCTCGCGGGACGGCGCAGGGAAGGGCTCGCGGGACGGCACGCGCGACGGCGAGCCCGCCGTCGCGCCCGCCGGCATCCGCGACGGAGGCCCGCTGCTGCGCCCGTCGGCGATCGCCGGCGTGATCGCGGCGCGGACGGCGGCCGCGCTGCACACGCTCGGGCACGGGGAGGACGGCATCCGGGCCGGCCTCGACGCGGAGCACGGGCACGGCTACCCGCACAGCCACGGACCGGGCGCGGCCCACCACCCCCACGGCCACCCGCACCCCGGTCAGCACCCCCACCGGCACCACCCCCACGCACCCGCACACACCCCCCACTGAACCGGCAGAGAGGAAGGCCAGCCATGTCTGGTGGCGCCGCATACCTGTACGGCGACGACCCGGTGGAGATCAACGCCGGCCGCGCCAAGGCCACCATCACGGTCAGCAACACCGGAGACCGGGCGATCCAGGTCGGTTCCCACTACCACTTCTTCGAGGCCAACCGCGCGCTCGACTTCGACCGAAACGCCGCCTTCGGCAAGCACCTGGACATCCCGGCCGGCACCGCCGTCCGCTTCGAGCCCGGCGACACCAAGGACGTCACGCTCGCCGAGTTCGGCGGCCACCGCCGTCTGGTCGGCTTCAGCAACCTGGTGGACGGCGGCATCACTGCGCCCGCCACCCGGGCCCGCGCCATCGACCGGGCGCTCGCCCTCGGCTTCAAGGGCACCAACCTCGACCTCAAGGAGGACCGGCCCCGGGACCCCCACCCGGACCTCCACACGGCGATCCACCCGGACCTCCACCCGAACTCCCACGCGGAGATCCACCCGGACCTCCACGCGGAGATCCACCCGAAGGTCCACGCGAAGGTCCACCCGGAGACGCACCCGGCGACCCACCAGGAAGGCGCCCGCTGATGGCCATCCTCTCCCGCAGGCAGTACACCGACCTGTTCGGCCCCACCGTCGGCGACCGCTTCCACCTCGCCGACACCAACCTGGTGGTCGAGGTCGAGCAGGACTTCAACCAGGGCCACTACGGCGACGAGGCCGTCTACGGCGGCGGCAAGGGCATCCGCGACGGCATGGCCCAGGACCCCGCCGCCACCTCTGTCCAGGGCGCGCTCGACCTGGTCATCACCAACGTCGTCGTCATGGACGCGGTGCTCGGCGTGGTCAAGGGCGACATCGGCGTCAAGGGCGGCTTCATCACCGCCGTCGGCAAGGCCGGGAACCCGCACACCCAGAGCGGTGTGCACCCCGAGCTGGTGATCGGCCCCGGCACCGAGGTGATCTCCGGCGAGCACCTGATCGCCACCGCGGGCGGCATCGACACCCACATCCACTTCATCTCCCCGCAGCAGGTGCAGGAGGCGCTGAGCAACGGCATCACCACCCTGATCGGCGGCGGCACCGGCCCCTCCGACGGCACCAACGGCACCACCTGCACTCCCGGTCCGTGGAACATCGGCCGGATGTACCAGGCCGTCGAGGACCTGCCGGTCAACGTCGGGCTGCTCGGCAAGGGCAACGGCTCGCTCCCGGGCGCGCTGCGCGAACAGGTCGAGGCGGGCGTGTGCGGCCTCAAGGTGCACGAGGACTGGGGCAGCACCCCGGCCGCGATCGACAGCGCGCTGGGCGTCGCCGACGAGTACGACGTCCAGGTGGCCATCCACACGGACACCCTCAACGAGTCCGGCTACTTCGAGGACACCCTGTCGGCGATCGACGGCCGCACCATCCACACCTTCCACACCGAGGGCGCCGGCGGCGGCCACGCCCCGGACATCATGCGGATCGCCGGCGAGCCCAACGTCCTGCCGTCCTCCACCAATCCGACGCTGCCCTACACCGTCAACTCGGTCGACGAACTGCTGGACATGGTGATGGTCTGCCACCACCTCAGCCACGACATCCCCGAGGACGTCTCCTTCGCCGACTCCCGGGTGCGCGCCGAGACCATCGCCGCCGAGACCGTCCTGCACGACGAGGGCGTCATCTCGATCTTCTCCTCCGACTCGCAGGCGATGGGCCGGATCGGCGAGTCCTTCACCCGCGCCTTCCAGACCGCCCACCACTGCAAGGACCAGCGCGGCAAGCTCGCCGACGACAGCGAACGCCACGACAACGTCCGGGTGCTGCGCTACCTCGCCAAGCTCACCATCAACCCGGCCCTCGCCTCCGGCACCGCCGACCACATCGGCTCGCTGGAGCCCGGCAAGCTCGCCGACATCGTGCTGTGGCCGATCAACTCCTTCGCCGCCAAGCCCAAGATGGTGATCAAGGGCGGGGTGATCAACTGGGCGCTGATGGGCGACCCCAACGCCTCGCTGCCCACCCCGCAACCGGTGTACTACCGCCCCATGTTCGGCGCGTACGGGCGGGCCAAGCAGGCCACCCGGGTCTCCTTCATGTCCCGGGCGGCGGTGGACCTCGGCATCCCGGAACAGCTCGGGCTGGACAGCCGGGTGCTGCCGGTGCGGCGGTGCCGGTCGGTCGGCAAGCAGCACATGGTGCGCAACGACGCGCTGCCGAAGATCGCGGTCGACCCGGAGACCTACCGGGTCACCCTGGACGGCGAGCCGGCGACCATCGAGCCGGCCCGCGAACTGCCGCTCAACCACCTGTTCTACCTCGCGTGAGTGCCGACTCCGGAGGCCCGGGCGGCGTTCCCGAGGACCGGCTGGACGCCCTGCTGGTCTGCCTCCAACTGACCGACTCCGCCTTCCCCAGCGGCTTCTACACCCTCTCGCACGGCCTCGAAGGCTACGCCCAGGCCAAGGCCGTCACCCCGGACACGCTGCCCGAACTGCTCGCCGACCTGCTGCGGCACGGCGTCGGACCGTCCGACGCCACCGCGCTCGCCGTCGCCCACCGGGCCGCCTCGGCGGGCGACTGGGACCTGCTCGCCGAGACCGACCAGCGGCTGCACGCCACCAAGCTCAACCGGGAGCTGCGGCTGGCCGCGACCCGGACCGGGCGCCAACTCCTGGACATCGCACGGGAGTCGGTGGGCGGCGAGCCACTGGAGCGGTACGCCGCGCTGGTCGCGGACAAACGCGCGCCCGGCTGCCAGGCGGTGGCCGCCGGGGTGGCCTACGCCTCGGCCGCCGTTCCCGTCGAACAGGCTGTCACCGGCGACCTGTTCGCGTTCTGCAGCAGCTTCGTCGGCGCGGCGCTGCGGCTGCGGCTGACCGACCACCGCCGGGCGCAGGTGGTGCTGCGGGCGGTCGCGCCGGTCATCCGGGAGGTCGTTTCGGCCGCCCTGGTGCGGGAGTCGGCCGACCTGGGCGGCTGCGTGCCGGTGGCCGACGCGATGTCCGGACGCCACGAACGGGCCGAGGCCCGGCTGTTCGCGAGCTGAACCCCCGGACGTGCACGACGTGACGACCACAACCTGACGTACGCACCACAACGCGACGTGAACAACGTCGCACCAGAGGAGGAGAGTTGACCGAGAACGTGCTCCGCGTGGGCATCGGCGGGCCGGTGGGCTCCGGCAAGACGGCGCTGATCGAGGCGCTCGTCCCGGTGCTGATCGCGCGCGGCCACCGCCCCGCCGTCGTCACCAACGACATCTACACCCAGGAGGACGCCCAGCACGTGCGCCGCACCCTGGCCGGGCTGCTGGACCCGGAGCGGGTGGTCGGCGTGGAGACCGGCGCCTGCCCGCACACCGCCGTCCGGGACGACCCGACGATGAACCTCGCGGCCGGCGCCGAACTCCTGGAACGCTTCCCGGACGTCGACACCCTGCTGTTCGAGTCCGGCGGCGACAACCTCACGCTGACCTTCAGCCCGGTGCTGGTCGACCTCTTCCTGTTCGTCCTCGACACCGCCGAGGGCGAGAAGATGCCCCGCAAGCGCGGCCCGGGCATCACCGAGTCGGAGCTGCTGGTCATCAACAAGATCGACATCGCCCAGTACGTCCGCGCCGACCTCGGCATCATGGAGTCCGACGCCCGCCGGGTGCGCGAGGGCGGCCCCGTGGTGCTCACCAACTGCCTGACGGGGGAGGGGCTGGAGGAGATCGCCGCGTTCCTGGAGACCTTCCGGAAGGTGCCGGCGTGACCGGGGCGCGGTCGCGCGTCGCACCGCCGGCGGTGCCCCGACTCGACCCCCGGCACTACGAGCCCGCCCGCGTCCCGTACGAGGTCCGCCGCCACGCCGGGACGCCCGACACCCTCGCGGTCGGGCGCCCCGGCAAGGTCGGGCTGCTGGAGCTGGCCTTCGAGCGGATCGGCGGACGCACCGAACTCACCGGCCACTACCAGAAGTCGCCGCTGCAGATCATGCGCCCGCTGTACTTCGACCCGGCCCGCCCCGACCTCGCCGTCACCTTCCTGATGTCCACCGGCGGCGGCATCCTGCAGGCCGACCGGCTGCGCACGGACGTGCGCTGCGGCGCCGACACGGCCGTCCACCTCACCACCCAGGCGGCCACCAAGGTCTACCGGATGGAGCACGACTACGCGACGCAGCTCCTCTCCCTGGCGGCCGGCCCGGGCGCCTACGTCGAGTACCTGCCCGAGCCGGTGATCCCCTTCGTCGACTCCCGCCTCTACCAGCGCACCGTCCTGACCGTCGACCCGGGAGCGACGGTGCTGGCGAGCGAGACGGTGCTGGCCGGCCGCCTCGCGCGGGGCGAGCGCAACGCCTACCGGGTGTTCGCCTCGGACCTCGAAGTGCGCCGCCCGGACGGCCGTTTGGTGGCCCTGGACACCGTACGGCTGGAACCCGCGCGCTCCGGCGGCGGGTCGGGGGCGGGCGTCGGCGGTGCAGGCGGTGGCGGTGGTGGAACCGGCGCTGGTGGTGCAGGCGGCGTCGGTGGTGGAAGGGGCGTCGACGGTCCGGCCGTGCTGGCCGGCCACGACGTGATGTCCAGCCTCTACGTCCTCACCCCGCTCGCGCCGCCCGCGCTGGTCGCGGACGCCCTGCACGAGGCGCTGGCCGGCTCCGGCCTGCTGTGCGGCGTCAGCGTGCTACCGGAGGACAGCGGCGCCTGGCTGCGCCTGCTCGGCTCGGACACCCGCGCCTGCGCGGCCGCGCTGCGCTCGGCCTGGGACGCGGTGCGCCGGCTGCTGATCGGGGCCCCGGCGCCGGAACTCCGCAAGACCTAGGAGGCGGCCGGGGCGTCGTCGCTTCCCGTCAGGCGGGCGATCTGGCGGTGACTGAGCTCCACCGTGCGGTTCATGTGCCGCAGCAGGAAGGCGAGTTCGTCCTCGCTGTCGTCGGCGAAGGCGGCCGCCCAGTCGGCGCCCAGGGTGCGCCACACCGCTCCGAAGCGCTCCAGCGCCTCGGGGCGGACGGCGACCAGGACGCGGCGGCGGTCGGCCTCGTCCCGCCGGCGGGCGACCAGGCCGGCCTTCTCCAGGCGGTCGACCAGCCGGGTGGCCGAGCCGCTGGTGAGGCCGGTCAGCTCGGCGATCCGGCCGGTGGTGACCGGGCCGTCCTCCAGGGTGAGCAGGTTGAGGCACTGGACGTCGGTGGGGTGCATGCCGAGATGGTCGGCGACGGCCTGGTTGAACAGCACGTAGGAGGCCAGGTAGCGGCGCGAGACCGGCCACAGCCGTGCCATCAGTTCGTCGCGGGTCGTCATGGGGGAAGGGTAACCGGCCGTCCGTCGGCGGCAGCCCGCCGGATAATTGGTTGCGTGACACAGACATCTCTTTCTATGTTGTCTGCATGACGCAGATAAATGGCCTTCCCGAGTTCCCTGAGGTCTCCGAGTTCCCCGGGTTCCCCGAGGTCTCCGAGCTCCCCGTCGCCGTCACCGGCGCCACCGGCGCCCAGGGCGGTGCCACCGCCCGCGCCCTGCTCCGCGCAGGCCGTCCGGTCCGCGCCCTCACCCGCGACACCGGATCGCCGGCCGCCGCCCGACTCGCCGCGCTCGGCGCCCACGTGGTGCACGCCGACTTCGACGACCCGGCCACGCTGGCCGCGGCACTGGACGGCGCGGGCGCGCTGTTCGCGATGTCCACCCCGTTCGGCACGGACCTCGACACCGAGGTCCGCCAGGGCATCGCCCTGCTCGACGCGGCGGCCGCCGCCGGTGTGCGGCACGTGCTCCTCACCTCCGCCACCAACGCCGACCGCTCCACCGGCATCCCGCACTTCGACTCCAAGCAGCGCATCGAACAGCACCTGGCCGGCCTCGACCTGCCCTGGACCGTCATCGGCCCGGCCGCCTTCCTGGACAACTACGACAACGACTGGACCCTCCGGTCCCTGCGCGAGGGCGTCTTCCACCTCCCCATGCCGCCCGGCGTGCCCATCCCGGTGATCGCCGTCGAGACCATCGGCGCCTTCGCCGCCCACGTCCTCACCCACCCCGACGCGTACGCGGGCCGCCGGATCGACATCGCCTCCCAGTGGTGCACCGGCGATCAGATCGCCGCCGCGATCACCGCCGCCGGCGGACGCCCGATCCGCTGCGAGGAGGTGCCGCTGACCGTCGTCGAGACCTACTCCGAGGACCTCGCCGCGATGTTCCGCTACTTCCAGGAGTCCGGCCTCGACATCGACACCGACGGCCTGCACGCCGCCCACCCGGACATCGACTGGCAGTCGCTGGAGGCCTGGGCCGCCGCCCGGACGTGGGACCTCTGACGGGTACCGTGGCGGGATGGCCCGCAGGACACTGCGCAGGATCCACGTCGACGGCCGCGACTACCGCTGGACCGTCCGCTCCCGGGACGCCGGGCACGTCGTGGTCCGGGTCTGGCCGGACACCCCCGAGTGCGCCGGGCGTTGCGAGGGCTCCGAGGACGCCGGTGGCCGGAGCCGCAGCCGCCTCGGCCGCACCGGGGGCGCCGGCCGCCCGCTGGAGGTCACCCTCCGCTTCGACGACCCCTGGCTCCACTACGGCGTCCTGCTGACCGCCCCCGCCGAGCGCATCGCCGAGGTCTTCCAACTCGCCCCGGTCACCCCCGCCCTGACCGCCGCCCTGGTCCGGGCCGGCCTCGCCGCCGGCTGGCGGCCCGAGCAGCAGGGCGCGCCACGGCGCTTCACCATGGACGGCGGGCCGGCCGACTTCACGCTCCACCGGGAGGAGTGAACGGCCGACGGGCGCCGGGAAGTGCACCGTACGAGCCGGGTGCCTTCGCGCCAACCTGACGGCACGGCATCGGTGCTGCTCGGCGGCGGTGCCGGGGCGCTCCGCCGGGAGTCGGCCGGAGTGTCGGGTGTCCGGTTCCGGACGGTGCGGTCGTGCGTGTGCCGAGGAACCGCTGCTACATCGAGGGACGGGGTCGGCGGCGCACCGGGCGCCGTCCCCCGCTCGGGAGGCGCAGTGGCAGGCCGGGACGACCGGGTCTTCGTACGGGCACACCTCCGCCGTCGGCCGCGACCGGGCGGCGGGGCCGCCCCACGGGGCAGCGGCTGGCTCATCGCCGGGGTGGTGGCGGCACTGTGGCTCTGGAGCCGCTTCGTCGGGTTCTCCGACACCCCGCCCGCCGCCCCGCCGCCGACCCCGGCGTCCACCGCCGCGCCGGGGGCGGTGTCGACCGGCGCGCCGCCCGCGTCCACGTCCACGGCCTCCGCGCCAGCGCCAGCGTCCACGGCCTCCGTGCCCGCCGAGATCGGCGCGCCCTGATGGCCCGCGCCGTCCGCGTCCGCAGCCCGCGCGGTGCGGGGGAGCGGCTGGGCGCCGCCCTGGTCGCGGTGGCGGCCGCCGTGCTCGTCGTCGGCGTGCTCCAGTCGCTGCTGCGGTCCTGGGTGTTCCTCGCCGTGGTCTCGGCCGGCTGCCTGCTGTCCGCCGCCCGCGGTCCCGCCCTCGACCGGTCGCGGACCAGGCGGCTCGCCGCCCTGCGGATACCGCTGGCCACCGTCGACGCCATGGACGACCGGGCCTTCGAGTTCGCGCTGCGCGACCTGCTGGTCCGGGACGGCTGGAGCGCGCGGCAGGTCGGTCGGCACGGCGACCAGGCGGCCGACGTGATCGGCCACCACCCGCGGCTCGGCCGCATCGTGCTGCAGGCCAAGCACACCAGGGTCGCGGCCAAGGTCGGCGTGCACGTGATGTACCAGGTGAAGGGCACCGCCGGCCCGGCCCACGGCGCCGACGTGGCCGTGGTGGTGACCAACGGCGGTCTGACCCGGGACGCCAAGGCCTGGGGCGATCGGCACGCCGTCCACTGGCTGGACCGGGCGCGGCTGGCGGCCTGGGCGGAGGGCGGGGTGCCGCTGGAGGAGGTGCTGCGGCTCAGGCGCACGCGGAGGTGAGGCGGGCGACGGCGGCCAGGCCGGACCGGGCGGCGTCGCGGACGGCCTGCTCGGTGTCCGCGGCCGCCGCGTGCTCCAGGACGGTCCGGGTCCCGGGCCGGTCGGGCCACTGCCAGGCGAGCATGGTCAGCGCCCGGCGGCGCACCTCCCGGCCGGGATCGTCCTGCGCCCGCGCGTGGACGACGGACTCGGCGTCGTCGGGGGCGAGCACCGCGTAGTGGCCCAGTGCGGCGCCACGGACTCCCTGGTCCGGGTCCGCCGTGGCCCGGTCCAGGAGGAGCAGCACCGTCTCGGGGTGCGAACCCCGGTACTGGGCCAGGAGGTTGACCGCCTTCAGCCTCAGTTCGGAGTTCTCCGGGCCGGTTGCGAACCGGGTGAGCAGTTCGGCGGTCGCCGGGTTGTCGGCGTCCAGGTGGGCGAGGCCTTCGAGGGCGCGGCGGCGGGTGCTGGGGCTGCGGTCGTGCAGCGCCCGGTCGTGCAGAACCGGCAGGACGGCCCGGGCGTCGGTCCGCCGGCGCGCCAGTTCGCGGACGGCGGTCTCCCGGACGCTGATCTGCAGGTCGCCCGCCGCGCGGTCGAGGAGCAGCGGCAGCACCTCGGGGTGCGCGGGCCAGGACCGGGCGAGGGACTGGAGGGCGTCGCACCGGACGGACCCCGTCGTGCCGTTGGCGGCGAGGTCCAGCAGCTGCACCGGGTCGCCCGCGGCACCGGGGAGCGTGGTCATGGGCGGGATGTCGACCACGTCGCGGCCGACGAACATCGGCGTGGCCAGGGCCGCCTCGACCTCCGGCAGCAGTGGCACGACGTCCGGGTGATCGGGCCATCCGTCCGCCAGCTCGAACAGCACCCTCATCCGGAGCGGGAAGAAGGACTGCTCGGCCGCGATCGCCAGCAGCGCCGGCACGATGCCGGGATGAGCGCTCCACCGGCGGGCCAGCGCGGTGACGGCGGCGTGCGTGTTGTCCCCGGGGCCGAACGCGGCGAGGGCCAGGGAGGTCTCGATGTCGGTGTGGAGGGCGACCGCCACGGTGACCCTCGCACTGGTCGACGAGGCGAACTGCCCGTGCAGGTGGAACCAGCGGAGGTAGCGCTCGCGCCCCGTCCAGCCGGGAACCGCGCTCAGCGCGGCCAGCGGGGCCAGGAGCGGATCGGTCCTGAAGGCCATGGTGGTGTACCCCGCGAGGCGGCCGGTGAGGCCGTCGATCGCCCGGTCGCTCTGGGCCCGCAGCAGTCCGACCTTCCGCACCTCGGCCAGGGACCGGATCGCCAGGACCAGTGAGGTGTCGTCGCCCCGGTCGAGCAGGTGGTCGATCGCCGTCGCCGCGTCGTGCTCGCTGAGGTGGTTGACCACCAGCAGGAGCACCTCGTGCCACGCCGGGTCGTCGGCCCTGCGCGCGAAGACCTCCTCGATCAGGCCCTCCGGCGTCCACTCCCGCTGCACGGTGTAGCGGTGGACGATGTCCTCCGCCGCCAGGTGTTCCAGGAACGCGCGGTGCACGAAGCCGTACACCTCGCCGCCGTACCTCGCCAGGATGAAGTTGCGCTCGCGCAGCTGGTCCCGCAGGGCGCGGGCGGCGGCGAGGCACTGGTGCACCGGGAGCCCGAACTGGCCGAAGTAGTCCCGGAAGACGCACTCCAGCTCCTCGGCGTGGATGTGGTTGCCCGCGATGCCTCCGGTGCCCTCCTGCATCCGGCGGGCGAGCAGGCGCAGCAGTTCCAGGCGCTCGCGGTCGTCGAGGAGGTCGATGGCCTCGGCGGCGCCGGGCTTCAGCGGGGTGCTCAGGTGCTTGGTGTCGCGGTCCCAGTGGGCGACCAGGACCCGGACGGCGTGCTCGTAGACGCCCCGGCGGTCCCTGGGCAGGGTGCGGCGCCGGCCGATGATCGCGAGGACGGTCAACAGCAGGGGATTCCCGGCGAGTTCGCGGATCGGCCGGGAGGCGTCCACCGCGTCGGTGATGCGTTCGACCAGCCGGGCGGCGAGTTCGGGGTCCGCCGGGCAGGCGATCGCGTACCAGCGGCGGGCGAAGTCGGCGATCCGGCCGTGGTCGAGGTCCTGCAGCATGAAGTGCGTGAAGCCGGCGCCGCCGAGGGCCGCGCGCTGGTAGCCGATGACCCGCGAGGTGACGACGACGCGCGCCCGCTCGTAGCGGGCCGCGAAGGCGGCGATCCGTTCGGCGGTGGCGGCGCGCACCCCCGGGTCGAAGAGCTCGTCGAGGCCGTCGAAGACGATCACCACCCGGCCCTCGTCGAGGAGCCGCAGCAGTTCGGGCCGGGGGAGGGACATCCCGGCGACGCGGTGGCGGTGGTCGAGGAAGTCCTCGAACGTGCCGTCGCGCCAGTGCCCTTCGGCGTACTGGCGCAGTTCGACCACCAGCGGCACCAGCCCGTCCAGCGGGGCGAGCGGCCCGGCAGCTCCCTGGCAGAGGGTGAGGGCCAGGTACCGGGCGAGGGTGGACTTCCCGGAGCCGGGGTCGCCGAGCAGGACGACCCGACGGCCGCGCGGTCCGGTCAGGACGGACAGCGCGTCCTCGGTCGGCCGGTCCAGGTAGTCGTCGCACAGCTGCTCGACGGCCGGCCGGCCGAGCCCGGGCGGGAGCGCGTCCCCGGCGAACTCGCCGTACACCGCCAGCCGTTGGACCAGTTCACGGGGCAGCTCCACCGGCGGCGGATCCTCCCGGACCTGCGGGGTGACGAACACCTCCCGCAGCTCCACGGCCGGGTGCTCGCCCTGTTCGGACAGCGGGGTGAGCACCTCAAGGTCCAGCCGGCCGTACGTCTCCCGCACGCGGCGGGCGTACGCGGCGCAGGCGGCCGCCGTCGACCCGGCGCTGACCTCCGGCCTGTCGGCGCGGGTCAGATTGATCGTCCCGGCCTGGTAGACGTCGCCGGTGATCGTGTCGACGGTGACCCGGTTGACCGCCGAAACCTCAGGATCCCCACCCATGCCGCCTAGGCTAGCCGCTCCACGAACTTCCGCTGCCACGGCGTCTCGACGGCGTGCCGGCTGTAGTGCTCGCGCACGTACGCGACCGCCTCCGCCGCCGGGACGCCGTCCAGCACCGCGATGCAGGCGAGCGCGGTGCCCGTGCGGCCGCGCCCGCCGGCGCAGGCGAGTTCGACCCGCTCGGTGGCGGCGCGCTCCCAGGCCTCACGGAAGGCGTCGGCCGCGTCCGCGCGGTCGCCGGGCAGCCGGAAGTCGGGCCAGCGCACCCAGCGGTGCTCCCACGCGATGCCCTTCGGCGGCCGGCCCAACAGGTAGAGGCCGAAGGTGGGTCGGGGCCCGGGCGGCAGCGGGAGGCTCAGGCCGCGGCCGCGCAGCAGGCGGCCGGAGGGCAGGCGCAGCAGACCGGGGGTGCCGGGCGCCCAGGGGGTCGGCGGCCCGGCGGGGTCGGCGGGGAGGGTCGGGTCGGAGGTGTCGGAGGCGTCGGAGGCGTCGGCCGGGTGGGTCGGGTGGGTCGGGTGGGTCGGTTCGGTCATGTGGTGGCTCTCCGGGGAGTTGGCGGCCGTGCGGCGCTGGTGGTGCGGGCGGGGCGGGTGGCGCGGGTGGGGCGGGGTGCGGGCGCCCGGCTCAGGACGCCACGTACAGGCCCAGCGTGCCGCCCGGCATCCCGGCGCGGTGGGCCAGCGCCGCCGCCTCGCCGCGCGAGGCCACGCCCAGCTTCGCCAGGATGTTGGCGACGTGGAACTTCACCGTCGACTCGCTGATGTGCAGCGCGGCGGCGATGTCGCGGTTGCGCCGGCCCTGGGCGAGCTGGTCGAGGACCTCCGACTCCCGCGGCTGGAGGCCGTCCAGGGGGTCGGTGGCGAGGGCTGGCTCGGGGAGGGCGAGCGGCAGGTCGACCGTCACCGTGGTGCCCCAGCCGGGGACGGCCTCGACGGTGCAGCGGCCGCCGAGCGCGGTGATGCGGTCGGCGGTGCGGTGCACGGCGAGGGCGTCGGCGGCCAGCACGCCCAGGCCGTCGCCGCGGACCACCGACCGCAGGGCGGCGCCGTCCGGGGTGAACTGCCAACTGACGTGCAGGCGGCTCGGTTTGTCCTGCTCCAGCATCACCAGGACGGCCACCCGGACGGCGTCCCGGGCGGTGTGCGCGGCGTCCGCCGGGACGGAGCGGCCGGCCTCCGCCGGGGGCGCCGCGTCCAGCCGCACCCGGGTGTGCCGCAGCAGCGGGCGCAGCTCCCGGGCGAGCCGGGCGAAGGCCGCGTCGGCCGGCTCCTCGCTGAGCGTGCGGTCCAGGTCGGCACCCCGGCGCAGGTCGAGCAGGGCGGTGACGGCCAGTTCGGTGGCCGTGCGGCGCGCGGTCGCGTCGTCCAGGTCGGTCGATCGCAGCGGCGCCAGGATGGCGCTGAGCGCCGCGCTGTGGGTGCCGGTGAACTCGGCGATCGCCCGCGCGCGGGCGTTGGCGGAGGCGCGGGAGGCCGCCGCGTGCTTGGGGCCCGCGTCGGTGGCGCGGTGGTCGGAGTGGGCGATGACCAGGTCCCACAGCTGCTGCAGGACGGCGAGGGCCCCCGGTGCCACGGGGTCGGCGTTCGCCCGGACGAGCACCAGGACGGCGCCGTGGCCGGCGCCCGGTGCGGGGCCGGCGCCCGACACGCCGCCGTCCGAGCCGCTGCTGCCGCCGCTCGTGCTCGGGGTGGTGCCGGCCACGGGTGGGGCGCCGCCGCCCGTGCTGGTCGAGACGACGACCACCGGTCGGATGCGGCCCGCGAGTTCGGCCTCGCCCTGCCAGGGCCGGCCGGCCGAGGTGGTCGCGGTGGTGCGCTCGGCCAGTCGGGACAGCTCCAGGCTGCTGACCCCCTCGGTCAGCTCCGGCAGGCCGTACGCGTACGTGGGGGAGAGCGTGCACACGCCGCTGAGCTGGGCGACCGCCACGTGCGGCACGAGCGTGCCGAGCATCGTGGAGAGGCGCAGCAGGAGTTCCGGCCGGGGCGTGCGCAGCACCTCCACGGCCCGCGCCAGCGCGTCCTCGGGGCGGCCCCAGGCCTCCCGCCACCCCTCGTCCGCGCCGCCGGCGCCGCCCGTGCCGACCTGGTCGTCCCTGCCGCTCGTCCCGCGCACGCCGTCCACACCATCCATGCCGTCGAGCCTAGTCCGGTCGCGATCGGATCCGCCTGGCCGTTCGGACAGGTCGAACCGTCCGAACGGGCAGGGTCCCGGGCCAGGGCTCCGGGACCACGATGGGAACCGTCGGAAGTGCCACATCACCGAAACCCCGAGGAGCTTCCATGACCAAGGCGATCGCCTTCCACGAGTACGGCGGCGCGGACGTGCTGCGCCCGATCGACATCGAGCTGCCCGCCCCCGGCCCCGGCCAGGTGCGGGTCGCGGTTCGCACGGTGGGCGTCAACCCGCTGGACCACAAGGTGCGCAGCGGCGCGATGGCCGACTTCTTCCCGGTCGTCTTCCCGGCCGTGAACGGCTACGAGGTGGCCGGTGTGGTGGAGACCGTCGGTGAGGGCGTGAGCGGATTCGCGCCCGGCGACGAGGTGTTCGGCGCCGTGATGGGCGGCGGCTACGCCGAGCACGTGCTGGTGCCCGCCGAGATGCTGGGCCACAAGCCGGCCTCGCTCGGCTGGGAGGAGGCCGCGGCGATCCCGGTGGCGGCCGAGACCGCCGAGCGGGCGCTCGACATCCTCGGTGCGCGGTCGGGCGAGACCCTGCTGGTGCACGGCGCGGCCGGCGGGGTCGGGACGGTGCTCCTGCAGTTCGCCCGGGCGCGCGGGATCTCCGTGATCGGCACCGCGAGCGAGGCCAACCACGACCACCTGCGCGAGCTCGGCGCGATCCCGGTGACGTACGGCGAGGGCCTGGCCGAGCGGGTGCGGAAGGCCGCCCCGGGCGGGGTGGACCGGGCCCTGGACGCGGTCGGGCAGGGCGGGGTGCTGCCGCTGTCCATCGAGCTGACGGGCGGTGCGGACCGGGTCCTGACCATCGCCGACTTCGCGGGCGCGCAGCAGTACGGCGTCCGCGTCTCCGGCGGCGGCGAGGTCGAGTTCCACCACCAGCGGGCCTACGCCGCCGCGCTCGCCCTGCACGAGGCCGGGACGCTGCGGCTGCCGTTGCACCGGGTGTTCCCGCTGGCGGAGGCGGCCGAGGCGCAGCGGGTCAGCGAGCGGGGGCACCTGCGCGGCAAGATCGTCCTCACGGTCTGACGCCGGGTCCGGCGGCCGCCCGTACCCCGGCGCTCGCGCACCTGTGCGGAGCGGCAGGTACCGGTCCCCCGAAATGGACCCGGGGTGGGCCGGGGCCGGGCCGGGGACGCGGGTGCCGGGTGCGGGCGGCAACGGCGTTTGGCAGTCCGGCCGTTGACCTCGCAGTCGGCCCTTCCCCGGGGCGGGCCGCCCGGCGACGCTCCGGCGCCGAGGCGCGCCGCGACGTCGTAGGGCGGAACGCCGACGCGCCGACCGTGCGCGGCGGCGGAAGCCCGGCTTCCACCCGCTCCGGTCGGTAGAGTCACGCCCATGGTGACGGTGGACGCGGCGGGAAGCCCTGCGACCGGTCGGCTGGCCGGCCGCTCCTGCGTGGTGACGGGTGCGGCGAGCGGCATCGGACGGGCCGTCGCCGAGCGGTTCGTCCGCGAGGGCGCGGCGGTCGTCGCCGCCGATGTCGACGCCGCGGGGCTGGACCGGCTGGCCGGGCAACTCCCCGGCGCCGTCAGCACGGTGGTCGGCGACGTGGCCGACGACGAGGACGCCCGCCGGATGGTCGCGGCCGCCGTCGAGCGGCACGGCCGACTGGACGTCCTGGTCGCCAACGCCGGGGTGATCCCGCTGATGGAGATCACCGAGGCCACCGCGGAGGACTGGGACCGCGTGATGGCCGTGGACGGCCGCGGCATGTTCCTCACCTGCAAGTACGCGATCCGGGCGATGACCGCCCAGGAGCGGCCGGGCGGCGCGATCGTCTGCCTCTCCTCGATCTCCGGCGAGGCCGGCCAGCGCGGCCAAGCGGTGTACGGGCCCGCCAAGTTCGTCGCCTCCGGCCTCACCAAGCACCTCGCCGTCGAGTGGGCCGACCGCGGCATCCGGGTCAACGCCGTCGCCCCCGGCACCATCACCACCGAGCGCGTCGCCCGTCTGCGCGACGAGCCCGGCGGCCCCGAGTACCTCGCGGCGATCGAGAAGCTCCACCCGATGGGCCGCCTCGGCGCCCCGGAAGAGGTCGCCGCCGCCGTCCTCTTCCTGGCCTCCGACGACGCCTCCTTCATCACCGGCGCCGTCCTGCCCGTCGACGGCGGGTACCTGGCGCAGTAGCGCCCGCGCGGAGCCGCCCCGCCGGGCAGCCCACCCGGTTTGCGGGTCGGTCGGGCGGCCCGCGTGGCCGCGCGGACGGTCGGGCGGAAACCCGGTGGCGTGCGCCGCCGCGCCGTGCTGGAGTGAGCGGATGGATCATGACGAGGTGCTCGCCCTGTTCGACGAGCGAATCCGGCGCAACGCACAGTCCGACGGCCCCGGTGTCCGGGTCGAGCACGACGGTGCGGTGGTGCGGCTGGTGGGCGGGCCGGGCGACTGGAACGGCGTGGTGTGGTCCGGCCTGGACGAGGCCGGGGCGGACGCGGCGATCGCCGCGCAGGTGCGCCACTTCACCGAACTGGGCCTGGAGTTCGAGTGGAAGGCCTACTCCCACGACCGCCCTTCGGACCTCGGGCAGCGGCTGCTCGCGGCCGGCTTCGAGCCCGAACCGGACGAGGCGCTGATGGTCGCCCGGATCGCCGACCTGCCGACCGAGGTGGTCCTCCCCGGAGGCGTGCGGCTGCACCCGGTGACCGACCCGGCCGGGGTGGACCTGATGGTGGAGGCCCACGCCCAGGCCTTCGGCACCGACCTCCCGGGCCTGCGCGAGCGGATGCTCGGCCACCTCCGGCACGGCAGCGACACCGTCAGCATGGTCGTCGCCCTGGCCGGCGACCGCCCGGTGTCTGCGGCCCGGATGGAACTGAACCCCGGCACCGGCTTCGCCGGCCTCTGGGGCGGAGGCACCGCCCCCGACTGGCGCGGCCGGGGCATCTACCGCGCCCTCGTCGCCCACCGCGCCCGCGTCGCCGCCGACCACGGCTACCGGTACCTCCAGGTCGACGCGAGCGACGACAGCCGCCCCATCCTCCAGCGCCTCGGCTTCGTCCGGCTGAGCACGACGACGCCGTACGTGCACCGGCCGTAGGGCCCGGTCCGCGGTGCGTGCGTCGGATCGCGGATCTCCCGGCCGGTGGCCGTCCTGGGAGGTGATCCCGGCCCGTGATCCACTTCCGGCCGTTCCCTCTGATCAACCAGGAGCCAGGTACGGGCTGATCGTCCACGACGGCGGCGCGGCGAGCATCGGGATCGACTTCTGTTCCCGGTGCGGACAGCGCCTCCTCGATTCCCGACGGGACCGCTGGTTCGACGAGACGGAGCGCCGCGGGATCGATCCCTCCAAGGACGACGTCCTCGCCGAGTTCCAGGACGGGGCCCGGCTCGGTCCGCCGTGTCAGGGGTGAGGGCAGCCGTCGGTCCGCTCGTCGACCCGCCTCCCAGGACCGGCCCTACTCCTGCGCCTCACCCCGGTGTGCCAGCCGTGCGCGCAGGGCCTCGTGGCGGAACTGGTACACCGAACCGGCCTGCCGCAGCACGCCCCTGGCGCGGGCCTCGGCGAGGAACGCCGCGTAGCGCAGCGGGATCCGGCCGCGGGCGGCCAGCAGGAGCCGGGCGAGGGAGTAGGCGCCCCACTCGGTGGCGAGGAGCACCGTGAGGGCGTAGGCGAGGAAGTACACCGCGCCGACCGCCTCCGGCGGCCGGTCCCCGGGGGCGGTCACGGCGACGAGGAGCCCGACGGCGGCCCCCACCGGCAGCGCCGTCAGGACGGCCCGGCCGCGGCCGCCGGCCAGTGCCGCGGCGGGGCCGCTGTCGTGCGCGGCCGACAGGGAACGGGCTACCCGGCGGATCCAGAGGGCGGCCAGCTTCTTCAGACCGGACGCTGTCAGGTAGGCCGCCAGGAGGGCGCCGGGGAGGGCGGCCGCCATGACGAGGCCGTGGGTCCTGGCGGCCAGGGTGGCTGCCGTGCTCATCAACGCCATGGGGATCAGGAAGCGCAGTCCCTTGCGGACGTCGGGCCAGGGGTGGTTGCTGCGGGTCCCTGGGGCCCGGCCCAGGTGCTCGTAACCGCCGCTGCTCAGGCCGAACGCGGCCCCGAGCAGTACCGCCAGAAGCGCGTGGTGCAGCGGAGCCCGACCCGGGACGAAGGCGCTGAAGGGCAGCCAGAAGAAGCCCGCGACCAGCATGGAGCCGAAGAAATTGGCTCTGTTGTCGCTGGGGCGGACCAGCCGGCGGTGCAACCGCCACCAGGCGAGGTCGGGCCCGTCGGCGCGGGCCATCTCGGCGAGCACCTGTACGGCGTCCGGCATCACCGTGGGGACGAAGCGGTCGAGCAGGTGCCGGGTGAGCGCGGTGCGGTCGTCGAACCGCAGGAGGTCGGCCGGGTCGGAGCCGGCACGGTCGTGGATCTCCCGGGTGAGGGCGAGCAGGAGGGGATTGGCGAGGGTGCGGGCGAGCGGACCGGTGGGGTCGGTGGTGATCCCGTCGATCAGCGGCTGCCAGCGCGGCAGGTGTTGCGGCCCGGCGTGGTCACGCAGGGTCTCCGCGACGCCCGCCGGTGTGATCGGCCGGGCCCGGACGGCGGCGGAGGAGTTGAGGACCCGAGCCTCCTTGGCGGCCTGCCGGTACTCGTCGGTGCGGCTGGTGAGGACCACGGGGTCGCCGGCGGCGAGGGTCCGGTTCAGCAGCCGGAGCGCCGGTGCCTGCTGGGCGGGCGGGAGTTCGTCGAAGCCGTCCAGGACGGGCAGCACGCGGCCCTCGGCGAGCAGCCGGGGCACCGGCAGGGACGGGTAGTCCGTGCGCAGCCGCTCGGCGAGCCAGTCGCGCAGACCCTGCCGGGCGGGGTTCCAGGAGGCGAGCGGCACGAGGACCGGGACGGGGTCGTCGGGGCCGAGCCGGTCGATCAGGGCGAGCAGCAGCAGGACCGCGAGCGAGGTCTTGCCGGAGCCGGCGTCCCCGAGGACCACCAGGCGCCGCTCCGGCAGCGCCAGGAAGGCCTCCGCGAACGCGGCGAGGTCGGCGGACGACCCCTCGGGCAGGGCTCCGGCGAGTTCCGTACGGTCGGCGAGGTGCCGGTCCGCCCGCCACGGCACCGGCAGCGGCACGGGGCCGAACAGCCCCCGGGCCGCCGCCTCGTCGCGCCACTGGCGGGCGACGGCGAGGGCCAGTCGGCGGGCGTCGGGGTCGGTGGTCGTGGGCTGCGGCCCGCCGTAGAGGTTGATCACCTCGGCCTGGTGGACGGTGCGCGCCTGTCCGCCGGAGAACCGGTTGGACGTCACGCTCTGCTTCGCCCTGCCCCGGGCATCGTTGTGAACCTCGTCCCGCACGGTTCCTCAGCGTACCGGCGGGGGAAGGAAGTTGGACCGCCTGTGCGAAGTGGGACGGCCTCCCTCCCGGCTGGGGGTGGGCCCGGCCGGTGCCGGTCATCGGGTGACTACGAACCGCCCCGGGAACGGCTCCCCGGGCTCACCCGAGAAGACCACCTCGCCCCGGTGCAGCACGTGCACCACGGCCGCCCCGGCGAGCGTGCGCGGCAGCGACTGCGAGGCCAGCACCACCGTGCGGCCGGCGGCGGCGTCCGCCAGCAGACGGGCGTGCAGCCGGGCGGCGACGGCGGGGGCGAGGCCCCGCTCGGGCTCGTCGAGCAGGAGGAACGTCGGCCGGGCCGCCAACGCCCGCCCGACGGCGACCAGTTGCTGCTGGCCGCCGGAGAGACTGCCGGCCCGGCGGTCCAGCAGCGCGGTCAACTCGGGGAAGAGTTCCAGCACTTCGGCCGGGCCCGGGCCGCCCAGGGTCAGGTTCTCGGCGACGGTCAGCGACCCGAACACCCCGCGCTCGGCCGGGACGAGAGCCAGCCCCCGCCGTACCCGCTGGTACACCGACAGCCCGCCGATGTCCCGTCCCCGCCACAGCGCCCGCCCGCCCGACAACGGTACGACCCCGGCCAGGGCGTGCAGCGCACTCGTCCGTCCGGCGCCGTTGCGGCCGAGCAGAACGGTGAGGGCGGCGGAGGGGAAGGCGAGGTCGACCCCGTGCAGTGCCTCCAGCGGGCCGTACCGGACCCGGGCGGCGCGGAGCGCGGCTTCGACGGGCATCAGGTCACCGCCCCCCAGACCCGGGTGACCCGGGGATCGGCCAGGACGGTCGCGGTCGGGCCGCCCGCCACCATCCGGCCCTCGGCCATGGCGTAGACGGAGTCCGCGAGTTCGGCGACCAGCTCGACGTCGTGCTCGACCAGCAGCAGCGCCATGCCGCGCCCGGCCAGGCTCCGCAGCACGGACACCAGACGGGTCGTCTGCGCGGCGTCGAGTCCGGCGGCCGGCTCGTCCAGCAGCAGCACCCGGGGCTCGCCCGCCAGCGCCCGCGCCAGCTCCACCAGCCGCAGCACGCCGGTGGGCTGCGCCCCGGCGGGCTCGGCGGCGACGTCCTGCAGCCCGAACAGCCGCAGCGCCCCGGCCGTCCGCTCGGCCACGGCCCGGGCCTCGACCCGCCCGCTCCGCCGGGGCCGTCCGGGCCGGTGGGGTCGCTGCTCGGTCCGTATTCCTGTTCGCTGCTCCGGTTGATTTTCCGCTCGTTGCTCCGCCCGTCGTTCCGTCCGCTGTTCGGCGCCGACCCGGACGTTGTCGGCCACCGAGAGGGTGGGGAAGACGGCGATCTGTTGGAAGGTCCTCGCCAACCCGAGCCGCACCCGCCGGTGGGCGGGCAACCCGGTGACGTCCCGCCCGCCCAGCAGCACCCGCCCGGCGTCCGGACGCGCGGTGCCGGCGAGGCAGTCGAACAGGGTGCTCTTGCCCGCCCCGTTCGGCCCCACCAACGCCGTGATCCGCCCCGGCAACGCCACCAGGTCCACCCCGGCCACCGCCTCGATCCCCCCGTACCGCCGCACGATGCCCCGGGCGGTGAGCCGGGCAGCGGGGTGGGTGGCGGGGTGGTTTGCGGCATGGGAGGCGGGGTGGCGGCCATGAGAGTCGCTCATGGCTGTCCGTTCCGTGCGCCGAGGAGTGCCGCTCGGTCAAGGGACGGGCGATGGCATGAGAGTCGCTCATGGCTTGTCGCGCGGGTGGTGGGATGAGTGTTGCTCATGGCTGCTCCTCTGCATGGTCGGCGAGGTGGCATGAGTGTTGTTCATGGCCTGCGGCCGGAGGGGGTTGGTAGGCCGACATGAGACTTACTCATGGCTGCTCCTCCGCATGGTCGGCGAGATGGCATGAGAGTCGCTCATGACCTGTCGCCCGGAGCAGCTCGGTGGGTCGACATGCGTGTTGCTCATGGCTCCTCGCCCCGTTGGTGGGATGAGACTTGCTCATGGCTGCGGCTCCGCATGGCCGGTGAGGTGGCATGAGAGTCGCTCATGATGCCTGCTCCTCGCCGGCCTGCCTCGCCGCGATGGCCGCTCGTACCCGGCGTCCCGTCGGGGTGAGGCGGGTCGGCGGGAGGGGCGGGGGCGGGCGGCCGTCGCGGCGGGGGTGCAGGGGGAGGGAGGCGAGACCGCCGGGGAGGCGGCCGATGACGGCGGCGAGGGCACCGACGGCGACGGCGGAGACGCCGGCGACGGTCCCGGCGTCGAGGCCGATGAGGAGGGCGGCCGCCAGCACGGCGGCGAGGGCGCTGTCGGCGCCGGCGACGACGACGGCCGCGAACCAGAGGAGCCCGCGCACCGGGTCGAAGTCGCCGGGGTCGAAGGCGCGTCCGGCGAGGCCGATCAGGCCGCCGCCGAGGGCGGCGAGCGCCGCGCCCGCGACGAAGGCGAAGAGCTTGAGGCCGGGGACGTCCACACCCGCCGCGACCGCGCCCGGTTCGTGGTCCCGCATGGCGGTCAGGGCCCGGCCGAGGCGGCCCCGGTGCAGAGCGCGTACGGCGAGCAGGCCGAGGCCGAGGAGCAGGAGTTCGGCGAGGTAGAAGACACGGTCGCCGGCCAGGAAGGACGGGCGGTCGAGGACCAGCCCGGTGGTGGCGTACGGCTGCTGGAAGACGAAGCGGCTCATCGCCATCCCCACCGCGAAGGTGACCAGGGCCAGGGCGAGCCCGCGTCGCCGGATCGCGGGCCAACCGGTGAGCAAGCCCAGTGGCGCGGTGGCGAGGACCGCGATCAGCAGCGCGGGTACGGAGGGTATGGCCGGGATGCCGGGGATGCGGCCGGACATCAACAGCGCCGTGCCGAGCGCGCCGAGGCCCGCGTAGCCGGCCTGGCCGAGCGAGATCTGCCCGCCGTAGCCGGTGACCACGACGATGGACAGCAGCACGAGCGCGAGCGCGGGGACGAGCAGGGCGCTGCGCAGGTCGTTGCCGCGGAAGCCGAGCGGCAGCAGGAGCAGCACCAGGCAGACGGCCCCCGCGAGCCGTCCGCCCCCGCTTCCGGCACGGCGCAGGTCCAGCGGCGCCGTGCCGGCCCGGTTCCCGCCGGTGCGTGGCCCGCCGGTTCCCGGTCCGCCGATGCGCGGCCCGGCGAGCAGGGCGGTGGCGAGCAGCGCGATCACGAACAGGTTGGACTGCACCGCCTGCACCAGCGGCAGCAGTTGCCCGGACGGGTGCAGCCGGGTGAGTTCCGACTGGGCGACGCCGAGGGCCAGTCCGGTGGCGACGGCGACCGGGATGCTCTGCAGCCGGGCGGCGACCGCGACCGCCATGGTCTCCATCACCAGCAGCGGCAGCCCGTACGGATCGAGCAGCAGGTACGGCGCGAGGGCGATGCCGACGAGCCCGGCGGTGAAGGTGCCGAAGGCCCAGCCGGTGGCGGAGAGCCGGTCGGCGTCGACCCCGGCGAGGGTGGCGAGGTGGCGGTCGTCGACGACGGCGCGCAGCTGGAGGCCGAAGCGGGTCCACCGGGTGACGGCGGAGACGGTGAGGCCGAGCACGAGGATGGCGGCGAGCTGGGCGACGGTGTCGGGCCGGAGGCTGTGCCCGCCGGGCAGGTGGATCGGGGTGCCGCCGAGCGGGGAGGGCGCGCCGGCCAGTGGTGCCGGGCCCCACAGCAGCACGGCCACGCCGATGAGCAGCACGAAGACGCCGAGCCCGGCGACCACGGTTTCGGCCGGTCCGGCGCCGCGCCGCTGCAGCGGGCGGTAGACGAGGACGTCGAGCAGCACTCCCAGCGCCGGGGCGACGACCAGCAGGCAGCAGGCGACGGCGGGCCACACCGGCCAGTGCCGCACCACCACGAGGTCGCGCAGCAGGTAGGCGATGGCCATGGCCTGGGCGCCCTGGGCGATGTTGAGCACGCCGGTGGCGCGGTGGCAGACGACCAGACCGATGCCGCTGAGCGCGGCGGCGCTGCCGACGGTGAGCCCGGCGAGGGCGAGGTCGACGGTGAGGTCGAACGATTCGGGGGCGGTGGTGAGCAGCGCGGTGGCGGTCATGGGCGGTCAGCCGGTCGGCGGGGCGGATTCGCCCGGACGGGTGGTGGGACCCCGGCCTGAGCCGGGGCCAGGGCCAGGGCCAGGACTTGGGCCTGGGCCTGGGTCTGGGCCGGGACCGCGGCCGGGGTCGGGACCGCGCTCGGGATCGCGACCGGGGCCCGGGTCGGGGCCGATCGCGGGCGGTGAGCAGAGCGGGCAGGGCGTCAGCCCCCGGTCCCGAACGGCGCCCCGGCCCACCGGTTCGGCCCGTGCCTTGCCGGTGACCAGCGGGCAGTCCGGGCGGTGGTAGCGGTTCCCCTCGGGAACGGCCAGCCACCCCCCGGCGCCCCCTCCCGCCCGATCCGCCGCAGCGGGTCCGGCACGCGGTCCGGAACGCGGTCCGGAACGCGGTCCGGAACCCGGTCCGGCACGGGAACCGGCGTCGGGCTCGGCGACCGCCCCGGCGTCGGGCGGTGCCGTGCCGGACGGTTCGACGAGCAGCTCGTACAGCCGCTCCACCCGTCGGTCGGTCAGGTCCTCGCGCTCCGGCGGGGGCGGCGGTCGGAGCGCGACCAGGAGGGTCCCGGCCACGATCAGGGCCGCGCCCGGGACGGTGGAGGAGGCCAGGTAGGGGACCTGCTGTTCGACGAAGCGCTCTCCGGAGACCCCGTACCAGCCGAGCACGCACAGCACGGCGCCGGCCGCGACGAGCAGCCAGCCGACCCATTCGCGCGCACCCCGGGGGGCACCACGACCCGGGGCGCGGCCGCCCGCCGGGCTGCCCCGGAGCACGCCGCCCCGGACGGGGGAACCCTTTGGGGCGTTACGGGTGATTTCTCCGTCAGATTGCGATTCGTCCATGGATCCGCCTTCATGGTGTCACTTGAGACGTTTCCAGGATCGGCCTGGAACAGCATCCGGGACACCGAGACACCGGCCCGGGCGGCGCAGTCGAGAGGGAACACCATGCACGTGACGCGAAGCGGCACCCCCACGGGCGGCGGCCGGGCCCTGCGGACGGCGAGCGTGCTGCTCGCGCTGGTGCTGGCGGGTACGGCGGCCGGGTGCAGCAGCAGCGGCAAGTCCAGCTCCTCGGCGACCTCCCCGGCAGCCTCCCCGGCGAGTCCGACCGCGAGCCCGAGCCCGACCGCGACCGGCACCGCGAGCCCGGGGGCCACCGGCTCCGCCCCGGCCGACCAGGCCGCCGCCAAGACCGCGATCACCACCAACTGGGAGAAGTTCTTCGACCCCGCCACCCCGATCGCCGACAAGGCCGCGCTGCTCCAGGGCGGCGACGCGCTGCTCCCGGTGCTGCAGGGCTTCTCGCAGGATCCGCGGGTGGGCCAGGTGCAGGCGAAGGTCACCGACGTCTCGTTCGTCGACGCCTCCACCGCGACCGTCACCTACTCGCTGTCCCTCCAGGGCACGGTGGTCGAGCCGAGCGCGTCCGGTCAGGCCGTCCTGGAGAACGGCACCTGGAAGGTGTCGCGCTCGACCCTGTGCGGCCTGCTGACCCAGGCCGGCGGTGCCAGTGGCACGCCGGTCCCCGGATGCAGCTGACGCCCCGCTCGTGCTGCCGGGCCGCCGACGCGTTCGCGCGCCGGCGGCCCGGCCGCGTCGTGGCGGCGGTGCTCGCCCTCCTCCTGCTCGCGCTGCCGGCCGGCTGCGGCACCCGGCTGCCCGCCGACGCCTTCACCGCCCGCGCGACCCCCACCTCCGGGGCGAGCGGGGGCACCGGCGGCGGGGTGAGCGGGGGCACCGGCAGCACCAATGCCACCTCCGACACCGGGGTCACCGCCGGCGAGATCGTGATCGGCATCGTCACCTCCCTCACCAGCCCGGTCGGCAGCGAGGTGTTCAGCGGTCCCCGGTACGGCGCCCTGGCCTTCTTCCGGTCCCTGAACGACCGCGGCGGCCTGCACGGGCGCACCGTCCGGGTGGTGACCTGCGACGACGGCGGAAGCGGCGTCGGCAACCAGGACTGCGTTCACCGGCTGATCGACCAGGACCACGTCTTCGCCTTCGTCAGCGGGAGCGTCCTCGACTACGCGGGCGCACCGTACGTGAGCGGCAAGGCGGTGCCGGACATCGGCGGACAGCCGATCGGCACGGCGTACGACCGCTGGCCGCACCTCTACGAGATCTACGGCAACGCCGCGCCGCGCGACGGCCGCTCGGTCGGCTGGAACGGCACGCTCTACCAGAGCACCGAGGTGTTCCGTTTCTTCAAGCAGCGCCTGGGTGCGAGCAGTGCCGCCGTGGTCGCGTACAACCAGGCCGACTCGGCCCGCTACGCCGGACAGCTGAAGGCGGGGCTGGAGGCGGAGGGCTACCGGGTGCTGCTGCAGACGGTGGACTTCGCGCTGCCGAACTTCCAGGCGGTGGCGGCGGCGGTGCGCGCCGACGGCTCGCAGCTGCTGTTCGACGCCATGGACACCCGGGGCAACGCGGCGCTGTGCAGGGCGCTGGACGAGTCCGGGGTGACGGTCGAGGCGAAGGTCACCAACGTGCAGAACTGGTCGGAGTCGGTGCGCAGCGACTACCAGGCCTCGCCGAACTGCCGCAACGTGCTCTGGGCGACCTCGTCGAGCCTGAACTACGAGGACCAGCAGTACCCGGCGGTGCACGACTTCCGGACGGCGATGGCCCGCTACTACCCGGACCGCGCCGGTCAGCTGTCCGCCTGGGAGCTGGAGGGCTGGGCGGGCGCGCAGTGGCTGACCGACGCACTGGACTCCTGCGGCGCCGCGCCGACCCGCTCCTGCGTCGAGGCGTTCATGAACCGTGCCGAGCCGTACGACGCGCACGGCCTGATCCTGCCGGCCTCCTTCGTCCCGCAGCCGCCGCCGTCCGGCCCGACCCGGGCCTGCCTGAACGCCGCCCGCTGGCAGGACTCGGCGCAGGGCGGGCTGGGCGGCTGGGTCACCCAGGTGCCGTCGATGACGACGAACTGCTACGACGTGCCGCAGCTGCCGTACAAGCCGTAGCGCTGCCGGCGGCGGACCCCGGCCCGGCGGAGCGTGGCTCGGTGGGCCCCGGCCCGGCCGCCCCCGAGTCCGTTGCCCCCGAGTCCGTTGCCCCCGAGTCGGTGGGCCCCGAGCCGGTGGCCGCCGGGCCGAGCCCTGCGGTCGACCCGAGCCCTGCGGCGGCCCCCGCCCCGGCCGCACTCCCGAGCCCGACCGGAGTGCCGAGGCCGGCCGGGGCGCCGAGGCGGGCGGTGGAGCGGCTGCCGTGCTGCGGTCCGTCGTCGTCCGGGAGCCGCTCGACCACGACCATGGCCGCGTCGTCGTCCAGCCGGCCGCCGACGTGGGCGAGCAGGTCGCGGCGGAGGCGGTGGAGGAGGACGGTGGGGCGGTCGGCGCGCCAGGCGGTGACCCGCTCGGTGAGCGGGTAGAAGCGCCGCTGGGCGTCGCGGGCCTCGATCACGCCGTCGGTGTAGATCAGCAGCCGGTCGCCCGGGCGGAACGGGAAGGTCTCCACCTCGTACCGCACCGGGGCGAGGTCGCCGAGACCCAGGGGCGGCGAGGGCTGGCGGGCGGCGAGAGTGGTGATGCCCTCGGGGCGCAGCAGCAGCGGGGGCGGGTGGCCGCAGTCGATCAGGCGGACCGGTGAGCCGTCGTCGGGGATGTCGAGCAGGACGGCGGTGATGAAGGACTCGCCGGCCTCGCCCGACTCGTGGGGCTCCTCGTCGGCGCCGTGGGACGACGCCCGGGGCAGGGCGCGCCGATCCTGCTGCGTCCGGCGGGCCTGCCGGGACTGCTCGGCGAGCTGGGCGAGGTCCCAGCTGACGCTGCCGTCCAGGTAGGCCGCCAGGTCGGGCAGCTCGGCGTGCAGGTGGGCGGCGGCGCGGAAGGCGCCGAGCAGCAGGGCCGCGTCGCCGAGCGAGGACAGGCCCTTGCCGCGGACGTCCCCGACCAGCAGCCGGGTGCCGGTGGCGGTTCGGGCGGCCGCGTAAAGGTCGCCGCCGACCTGTGCCTCGGCCTCGGCGGCCAGGTAGACGGAGGCCAGGTGCAGCGGGCCGATCCGGTCCGGCAGTGGGCGCAGCAGCACCCGCTGGGCGGCCTCGGAGACGGACCGGACCCGGGCCAGCTCCCGCTCGTGCCGCTCGCGCAGCACCCGCAGGCCGATGATCAGTGCGGAGACGACGGCCTGCGCACTGAGCTGGGTCTCGATGTTGGCGCTGGTCAGGCTGTCCCGTACGGAGCCGATGACGGTCAGTGCGGCGAACGCGATCAGGGCGACTGCGGCGGTGGCCCGGGGACCGGCGAAGGAGGCGGTCAGGGCGGGGGCGACGATCAGCAGCGGGCCGAGGTGGATGTCCGGCGGGGCGAGGATGTCGACGACGGTGATCAGCGCGATCAGCGCGAGCGTCAGCGCCGTCAGCACCCGGGGGTCGGGTCGCCAGGTGCGGCGGCGGTCGGGGGGATGCGGCGCGTGCGGCGGGAACGGCGCATCGGGACGCTGCCGGAGGGGCACCTCTCCTCTGTACACCGTGGGGGCGGCGGGGCGCACCCCGAGACGGCCGTCGGTCCGCCACCGTCGACCGCCGGGAGCGCTCCGTCGTCGTCCGCCCCCGGCGCGCAGCCGGTCGGCGTCCGTCGGGCTCCGTCCCCGGGCCGCGTCGGTCGGCCGTGTCCGTCGGGCCGCGTCCGGCGGCTTCGTCCGTCGGCTGTGTTCCGTCAGCCCTCTTCGCCGTAGCGGGCCAGGTAGGCGGCGAACCGGGCGATGTCCTCGTCGGACCAGTCGGTGAAGCGGGTGGTGAAGGCCAGCCGGCGCTGCTCGTTGGCGTCCCGCAGCAGGGTCAGCCCGGCCTCGGTGGCGCGCAGGATCTGGCCGCGCTGGTCGTCCGGATCGGCCTCGCGGGCCAGCAGGCCGAGCTTCTCCAGAGCGGTGACCTGACGGCTGACGGTGGACTTGTCGAGCATGAAGTGCGCGGCCACGTCGGCGGCCCGGCAGCCGCCGCGCTCGGTGATCAGGTCGAGGATGCTGTAGGTGACCAGGGAGAGGTCGGGGTGCAGCTGGGAGGCCTTGTGCCGGGCGCGGCGGGCGAACGCGGTCAGCTCGCGCTGGATGGTGTCGATGGACGACTCGCGGCCGGGCACGGCGTTCCTACCTCCTCGATATTTGTTGCACTATACAACGGATTCGCCCGGTGTGCCGCGACGCTCCGACGCCGGCCGTCCTCGCGCGGCCTGCCAGGCGCGGGCGGCGGCGATCCTTCGGGTCGCACTCGGGTGAGTGGCGAACAGTAGCCCAAGCAGCCTGGGCGGGTCGACATCGGAGACGTTCGCCAGTGCCAGTCTGCGCTGCATCGCCACGAACTGCTCGGCATCGCCGGTCAGTTCGAGCGCGTGCCGGTCGGCCCGGGCCTCGATCCGGCGGCTCACCGCGCACTGCACCGGACCCGACAGCGCACCCAGCAGCGCCGCGAGCGCCGCCAGCAGCGGCAGCGCCCGGGGGTCCGCCGCATCGGTCGCGCCGGCCGCGTCCAGCAGCGGTTGCCAGTCGGCCGACAGGCCGATGACGGCCACCGCGACGGCCGCCCCGACCGCGCCCAGCGCCGTGCCGAGCGGCACGTCCCGGTGCTTGACGTGGCCCAGCTCGTGCGCGACCACCAGCTCCACCTCGCTCGGCTCCGCGGTGCTCAGCAGCGTGTCGTACGCGACGATCCGGCGGGTGGCGCCGAACCCGGAGACGTACGCGTTGAGCGCGCTGGTCCGGCGGGAGGCGTCTGCCACCAGGACGTCCCGCACCCGGACGCCGTCCCGCTCGGCCAGCGCCAGCAGCGCGGTGCGCAGCTCGCCCGGCGGCATCGGGGCGAAGCGGTTGAACACCGGCTCGATCAGCAGCGGGTGGAGGAAGGAGAGGGCGACGGTCAGCAGCGCCGCCGCGCCCGCCGCCGGCAGCCACCAGTGCTGCGGCGACCGGGCGGTCAGCGCGAACAGCCCGAGGGCGAGCGGAAGGAAGAGGACGAGGGCGAGGAGCAGGCCGCGCAGGGCGTCCAGTGCCCAGCCGGCCCAGCCCTGGGTCACCAGCCCGTACCGGGCCCGGACCGACCGCACCCGGGCGTCGAAGGGCAGCTGCAGCAGTCGGCCGAGGAGCACCAGGGCCGCCGCGCCGGCCAGGACGGTGGCCGTGCGGGAACCGCCGAACCAGCCGCCCACGGCGGTGACCAGCGCGGCGCCGGCCGGGGTGAGGCCGAGCAGTAGGGTCAGCGTCAGGCCCGCCAGCAGGCCGCCCAGCGCCCACGGCAGCTGGGCGCGGCGCAGCGCGCGGCCCCGGGCGCGCTCGGCAGGGGTGAAGTCGGGGGAGGAGCCGGGTGTGACGTCGGGTGTGTCGGGGGTGACGTCGGAGGCGGAGCCGGGCATGCGGTCGGCGGAGTCGGGCGTGGAGTCGGGGGACGGGGCCGGGCCGCCCGGAGCGGAGGCGGACGCGGAGGCAGGGCCGGGGGCCGGGTCCGCGTCGGGGCCCGGGGTGGGCCGGCGGTCGGGGGAGGTGTCCATGGGCGGGGTACGGCTCTTCCGGTCGTCCGGTGTTCCGGTCGGGTGTCGCGGTTCAGCATGGCGTACCCGGACGGGCGGTGCGCACTCCTGCGCCGGGCACGGTCGTGGCGCGGTCCAGCCGGGTGCCGGTCACTCCTCCGCGGGGCCGGTGGCGCCGTGGACGCCCGCGCGCAGCAACTGGTGGCCGAGGTCCACCAGGGCGCGGCCGACCGCGAACTCGTCGCCGACCTGCGGAGCCGGGGTGTCGCGCGGGTTGCGGCGCGAACGGGCGTCGCTGTGCAGGACGTTGCCGTCGGCGTCCAGGACGGCGTGCACCCGGGTGGTGTCCCGGTCCTCGACCACGTGCAGGCTCAGCTGCCAGTCCTTGGTGCGGACGGCCCGCCCACCGCCCCCACCACCGCTCGCCGCCGACTCCGCCGCCACTGCTGTCGTCGCTGCCGCCGCTGCCTCTGCCGCTGCCGCGGCCCCCGACGGCCCGGTGGCCGTGGCCCCGCCCGTGTCGCCGGGCGTGGCCCGGCTCGTGCCGCCGGACGTGGCGCCGCCCGTGTCGCCGTGCGCCGCGCCGCTCACGTTGCTGCCCATCACGTCACACCTCCGGACCTCCCGCGCGGGACCGGTTCCCCGTACCACCACGCTGCGCGCCCTCCCCGCCGCCGCACCAGGGACACGGTGGCCGGGACGGGTGGGGTGATTGGGACGGGCGGGCCAGGGGTGGGTCCGTCGGCGCCCTTTTGTGGCCGGAATGTTGCGGCTGCGGGCTCAAGTGGTGGTGATTCCGTGGCGTAGGCTGACCGCTCTTGCACCGTCCTCGGGGGGAACCACTCATGCGCCGTGCCGCGGCCGCCGTCGCGCTGCTCGTCGGACTCACCGCCGTCACCGCCTGTGGTCCGGACGACCCCGACCCCGCCCCGGCGGGCGCCGCCCCGGCTCCCACGGCCGCGTCCCCGACCACGGGTGCCCCGACCACCGTCGCGGCCCCGAGCAAGAGCGCCGCGCCCCGGCCGGACGGCACCATCACCGTCGCCTTCGCCGGGGACGTCCACTTCGAGGGGCGCACCGAGGCCCGGCTGGCCGTCCAGCCGCCCGAGCCGGCGCTCGGCCCGATCTCCCGCAACCTCGCCGACGCCGACCTCTCCGTCCTCAACCTGGAGACCGCGATCACCGGGCGCGGCGCCCCGGAGCCCAAGCTCTACACCTTCCGCACCGAGCCCAAGGCGCTGTCGGTGCTCAAGGACTCGGGCGTCGACGTCGTGTCGATGGCCAACAACCACGCCGTGGACTTCGGCGCGGACGGCCTCGCCGACACCCTCGCCGCCAAGGACTCCTCGCCGATCCCGGTCGTCGGCGTCGGCCGCAACGCCAAGGAGGCGTACGCCCCGTACGTCACCACCGTGCGCGGGGTGAAGGTCGCCGTGGTCGCCGCCAGCCAGGTCGAGGACCTCACCAACCAGAAGTGGCGGGCCGGCGCGAACAAGCCGGGCATAGCCTCCGCCCTGGACGTCCCGGCGCTGGTCAAGGCGGTGGAGGGGGCGAAGCAGCAGGCCCCGGTCGTCCTCGTCTACCTGCACTGGGGCGAGGAGGGCAAGGCCTGCCCGACCGCCGCGCAGACCACCATCGCCAAGAAGCTCGCCACCGCCGGCGCTACCGCGGTGGTCGGCACCCACGCGCACACCATGGTCGGCTCGGGCATGCTCGGCAACACCTACGTCGGGTACGGCTTCGGCAACTTCCTCTGGTACGGCACCTCCGACTACCCGAACTCCAACGAGACCGGCGTCACCACCCTCACGCTCACCGCCGACGGCAAGGTGACCGGCGAGGCCTTCGCCCCGGCCGCCATCGACGACAAGGGCATCCCCGAGCCGGTCACCGGCGCCGCCGCAGCGGCCGCCCTCAAGCGCCGCGACGGCCTGCGCGGCTGCGCGGGACTCTCCCCCGCACCGAAGGCGCCGACGGAGCCCTCGGCCTCGCCGTGAGGTCAGGACGCACCGTGATCGCGGCGGGACGGTGATCGGGGCTGCACGATGATCGGGGCTGCACGATGATCGGGGCGGAGCGATGATCGGGGCGGAGCGGTGATCGGGGCGGAGCGGTGATCGAGGCGGAGCTGAAGGCGCTGGTGCGCCACCCCGGTGTGCTGCTGCGCCACTTGGAGGGCCTGCACGGACCCGGTCGGGCCGAGGTGTACCGGGACACCTACTACGACCTCCCCGACGGCAGCCTCCTCGCCGCCGACCGCGAGCTGCGCATCCGTGAGATCGAGTCCTCGGACGGTGGTCGACGTGCGCTGCTCACCCACAAGGGTGCGCGGGTCGACGACGCGTCCGGCTCGAAGCCGGAGCACGAGACCGCGGTGGCGGAGGCCGGGGCGGCGCACGCGATCCTCCGCGGCCTCGGGTACCTCCCGCGGCTCGCCTTCGAGAAGCACTGCCGGAACTACACGCTGGAGCGCGACGGCCGCCGGTTCCTGGCGACGCTGGTCCGGGTGCCGCAGCTGGCTGGGGTGTTCCTGGAGGTCGAGACGGCCGCCGCCCGGGTGGACGAACTGGCCCCGGCGCTGGCCGCCGTGCGGGCAGTCCTGGGCGAACTCGGCGTGGGCGACGCGGATGTGACCGGCGAGCTGTACACGGACGCGGTCCTGCGCGCCGGCGGCGCGGGTGGTGCCGGTGGTGCCGGTGGTACCGATGGCGAGGGTGGTGCGGGCGACCGCCGGTAGCCGCGGCGGTCCGCGCGGTGGTTCGGGGGGTGGCACGAGGACTCTGCGAGACGAACCGTCTCGTTTTCACCTGCCCCTCGGGCGTCGGCATTCGAATTGACGGTCGCACAGGCTCTCGGCGTAGGCGAACAACTGTGTTAGGTTAGGCTTGCCTAATCTTGCTGGTCGGAGGGGATGTCCTGTGCAGCAGCAGTCCGAATTCACCGGTACCGTCGCGATGGTCACCGGAGCCGGGCAGGGCATCGGCGCGGCCGTGGTGCGGGCGCTGGTGGCCGAAGGAGCCGTCGTTGCGGCGGTGGACCGCCGTGCCGGTCCGCTCGATGCGCTGGCGGCGGAGCTCCCGGCCGTCAGACCGTACGTGCTGGACGTGTCCGATGCCCAAGCCGTCGACGACGCCGTCGAACTGATCGAACGTCAACTCGGCCCGATCGCCACGCTCGTGAACGTCGCGGGCATCCTGCGTACTGCGCCGGTCGTCGAACTCACCGACGCCGACTGGGCGGACACCTTCGCCGTCAACACCACCGGCGTCTTCCACACCGGTCGCGCCGTCGCTCGGCGGATGGCCGGCCGGGGGCGCGGAGCCGTCGTGACCGTCGGCTCCAACGCCGCCGGCGTGCCGCGGGCCGGGATGGCCGCCTACGCGGCGTCCAAGGCCGCGGCCACCATGTTCACCCGCTGCCTGGGGCTGGAGCTCGCCCGCTCCGGGGTGCGGTGCAACGTCGTGTCACCCGGGTCGACCGACACCGAGATGCAGCGCGCGCTGTGGGGCGAGGACGCCGCGGCGGCCGAACAGCGGGTGATCGAGGGCGACCTGGCCGCCTGGCGGGTCGGCATCCCGCTCGGCCGGATCGCCGCACCCGCCGACGTCGCGGAGGCCGTGGTGTTCCTGGCCTCCGACCGGGCGCGGCACATCACCATGCACGACCTGTACGTCGACGGCGGCGCGACCCTGCGCGCCTGAGCCGCCTCGGCCCCGTCGAACCGCTGCCTCCGCGCGGTTCCGCCCGCGCCCCAAGCCCTGTCGGCCCCGAGTCCTGTCGGCCCCGAGTTCGGTCGGCGCCCGCGGTTTCGCCGGCGCCCCCGAGACCCGCGGCCCCCGAAGACATGCCGGTCCCCGAAAGACGTGCCGGCCCCCGGGATCCGCCGACTCCCCGTAGAGCTGCGATCACCCCCCCGCAGACCCGTCCCAGACTGGAGATTCCACCGTGACCACGGTGCACCACGCCCCGGCGGCCCCCCTCGCCGGCGGCCCCGACCACGCCGTCATCGGCGCGGCCAGCGGACTGCTCGGCCAGTACCGGGCCGCCTCCGACGACGCGTTCTTCGCCTCGCCGACCCGCACCCTGCTGACCTCCGGCGTGCGGGCCCAGGTGCCGCAGGACGGGCGGCCGCTGCCCCTGCGGGTCGCCGAGACGCTGGCCGAGGCCGGCCGCACGGGGGGCGAACGGCCGTTGGTGGTCGGCGCCGTGGCGTTCGACCGGGACAGCAGGGTCGAACTCGCCGTGCCCGAGCGGGTCCGGACCGCCGGTGCGCTGGGTGAGGACCCGCTGATCGCGCTGCCCGCGCCGCCGGCCGAGCGGGTCGACTGGCGGATCCGCCCGGTGCCCGAGCCGGAGGCGTACGGCGCCGGCGTCGCGGCGGCCGTCGAGCGGTTGCGCGGCGGCGAGTTGAGCAAGGTGGTGCTCGCCCGGACGCTGGAGCTCAGCGCCGCCGAGCCGCTCGACCTGCCGGCCATCCTGCAGCGGCTGGCTCGGCGCGACCCGGGCGGCTACACCTTCGCCGTCCCGGCCGGCGGCGGCCGGACCCTGATCGGTGCCAGCCCCGAACTCCTGCTCTCCCGGCGGGGAACGGCCGTGCTGGCCAACCCGCTGGCCGGCTCGGTGCCGCGCAGCGAGGACCTCGGCGAGGACGTGAGGCGCGCCGCCGCCCTGCTGGAGTCCCCGAAGGACCTGCACGAGCACGCCGTGGTGGTGGACGCCATCCGCGAGGCGCTGGCGCCGTACTGCCGCACCCTGGAGGTGCCCGAACGGCCGACCCTGGTGCGGACGGCCGCGATGTGGCACCTGGCCACCACGATCCGCGGCGAACTGGCCGACCCAGCGGTCTCGGCCCTGGAACTCGCCTGCGCGCTGCACCCGACCCCGGCCGTCTGCGGCACGCCGACCGACGTCGCGCGCCGCGTGATCGGCGAGGTCGAGCCCTTCGACCGCGGGCTGTACACCGGCATGGTCGGCTGGGAGGACGCGACGGGCGACGGCGAGTGGGTGGTCACCATCCGGTGCGCGGAGGCGGACGAACGGACACTGCGGGTGTACGCCGGTGCGGGGGTGGTCGACCGCTCGCTCCCGGAGGCCGAACTCGCCGAGACCAGCGCCAAGTTCCGGACCTTCCTGGACGCCGCGGGGGTGTCCCGGTGACGCCGGCGGACGGGTTCACCCCGTACCCCGCCGAGTTCGCCGAGCGCTACCGGGCCGCCGGGTACTGGCGCGGCGAGACCTTCGGTCGGATGCTGCGCGAGCGCGCCGCCGCACACGGCGGGCGGATCGCCGTCGTCGACCCGGGCGGCCACTGCGCGGCCGGGGAGGAGCGCCGCTGGACGTACGCCGAACTCGACCGCCGGGCCGACCGGATGGCCGCCGGGCTGCTCGCCCGGGGCATCCGGGCCGGGGACCGCGTGGTGGTCCAACTGCCCAACGCCGCCGAGTTCTTCGAGGTCGTCTTCGCGCTGTTCCGGATCGGTGCGCTGCCGGTCTTCGCGCTGCCCGCGCACCGGTACACCGAGATCGGGTACTTCTGCTCCTTCACCGGGGCGGCGGCGTACGTCGTGGCCGCCGTCGACGGCGGCTTCGACTACCGCGAACTCGCCTCCCGGGTACGGGCGGAGAACCCCGCGCTACGGCTGGTGCTGGTGGCCGGGGAGGACGCGGGCGAGCACGTCCGGCTGGCCGACGTGCCCTGCGACGGTCCCGGCCCCTCGGACGAGCCCCGGCCGGGGGACGTCGCCTTCCTGCAGCTCTCCGGCGGCAGCACCGGCGTGCCGAAGCTGATCCCGCGCACCCACGACGACTACATCTACTCGCTGCGCGGATCGGTCGAGCTGTGCGCGCTGGACGCGGACAGCGTGTACCTGTGCGTCCTGCCCGCCGCCCACAACTTCCCGCTCAGCTCGCCGGGTTCGCTCGGAGCGCTGTACGCGGGCGGCCGGGTGGTGCTCTGCCCGCAGCCCGCTCCGGAGACGGCCTTCCCGCTGATCGAACGCGAGGGCGCGACCGTCACCGGCCTGGTGCCGCCGCTCGCCCTGCTCTGGCTGGACGCCGCCGAGCGCGGCGCCCGGGGGTACGAGAGCCTGGAGGTCCTGCTGGTCGGCGGCGCCAAGTTCAGCACGGAGGCCGCCCGCAGGGTGCGGCCGGTGCTGGGCTGCACGCTCCAGCAGGTGTTCGGGATGGCCGAGGGGCTGGTCAACTACACCCGGCTGGACGACCCGGAGGAGCTGATCACCACCACCCAGGGCCGTCCGATCTCCCCGGACGACGAGGTCCGCATCGTCGACGACCAGGACCGCGACCTGCCCGACGGTGCCACCGGTCACCTGCTCACCCGCGGCCCGTACACCATCCGCGGCTACTGGAACGCGCCCGAGCACAACGCCGCCTCCTTCACGGCGGACGGCTTCTACCGCACCGGCGACCTGGTCCGGCGGACCCCGACCGGCCACCTGGTGGTCGAGGGACGGGCCAAGGACCAGATCAACCGGGGCGGCGAGAAGGTCGCCGCCGAGGAGATCGAGAACCACCTGCTCGCGCACCCCGCCGTGCACGACGCCGCGGTGGTCTCGATGCCCGACCCCTACCTGGGCGAGCGCACCTGCGCGTACGTGGTGCTCCGCGCCGAGCACCTCGAACAGCCCCCGAAGGGCGTCGAGTTGAAGAGGTTCGTGCGACAGCGCGGACTGGCCGACTACAAGGTGCCGGACCGGGTCGAGTTCGTCGAGGCCTTCCCGGCCACCGGCATCGGGAAGGTCAGCAAGAAGGACCTGCGCGCCGCCATCGCGGCCTCCCTGACCGCCGCCCGTTGATTCCCCCCGACTGCTAAGGAACGACCATCGTGGGCCTGCCCCGCATTCCCTCCTATCCCATGCCCGCCGCCGAGGAGCTGCCCGCCAACCGGGTCGCCTGGACGGTGGACCCGGCACGCGCCGTCCTGCTGGTCCACGACCTGCAGAACCACTTCCTCGACGCCTTCGACACCGCGGCCGCTCCCGTTCCCGAACTCCTGCACGGTGTCGCGGACTTGGCCAAGGCTGCCGGCGCCGCCGGCGTGCCGGTCGTCTACTCGGCCCAGCCGGGCGGACAGAGCCCGGCCGAGCGCGGCCTGCAGCAGGACTTCTGGGGGCCGGGCATCCCGGACGACCCGCGGGCCACCGCGATCGCCGACGCCGTCGCGCCGGCGCCGGGCGACACCGTGCTGACCAAGTGGAAGTACAGCGCCTTCGTGCGCACCGAGTTGGAGCGGCTGCTGCACGAGCAGGGCCGGGACCAGTTGGTGATCACCGGGGTGTACGCGCACATCGGCGTGCAGGCCACCGCCTGCGACGCCTGGATGCGGGACGTGCAGGCCTTCGTGGTGGCCGACGCGGTCGCCGACTTCGGCCCGGCGGAGCACCGCGCCGCGCTGGCCTGGGTGGCCGGGCGCTGCGGGGTGGTGACCACGACGGCGGCCGTGCTCGCGATGCTCGACGGCGGCACGGACGGGCCGGTCCCGGTGGGCGGGACGCTCGTGGTGGACAGGACGGACGCTGTGGACGGGACGGACGAGGTGGAGGGGAAGTGACGGGCATGGGCTTCACGGTGGAGCGGATCCGGGCCGAGGTCGCCGACGTGCTCGGCGAGGACCCGGCGGACATCCCGCTGGACGAGGACCTGGTGGACTGGGGGCTGGACTCCATCCGGCTGATGACGCTCGCCGAGCGCTGGCGGGCGGAGGGCGCCGAGGTGGCGTTCGTCCGGCTCGCGGAGCGTCCGGCGGTCGAGGCCTGGGTCGAGCTGCTGGGCGCGGTCTGATGGAGGCGGTCGTGCGGGAGGCGGCCCGGGGGGCCGTGCGCGAGAGCGTCCGGGGGCCGGTTCAGGAGCCGGCGGGAACGGTCGTCCGGGAGCCGGAGCGGGAGACCGTCCGGGGGCCGGTGCGGGAGGAGGCGCCGACCCTGGTGCCGTCCCTGCCCCGCCGTACGGTGACCTATCCGGCGACCACCCTGGTCGGGCCGGTGGAGGCGCAGGCGGCCCGGACGCCACACGCGCCGGCGCTGGTGCTCGCGGGCGGACTGACCGTCACGTACGGGGAGTTGAACGCCTCCGCCAACCGGCTGGCGCGCGCCCTGGCCGCCCGTGGGGCCCGCCCCGGCACGGTGGTCGGCTTGGCGCCGTTCCGCCGCCCGGCCGAGCTGCTGACGGCGCTGCTGGCGGTGGTGAAGTCGGGCGCGGCGTACCTGCCGCTGGACCCGGCGGACGCGCCCGGGCGACGGGAGCGGCTGCTCGCGGAGAACGCGCCGGTGTGCGTGCTGGGGGAGGGGGTGCCGGGGGCGCTCGCCGGGCTGGAGGTGGACGGCGCGCCGGCCGTCGACCCGCCGCGGGCGCTCACCCCGCAGCACCTGCTGTGCGTCGGGTACGGCCCGGGCGGGCGCCCGACGGCCGTCCGGCTCACCCATGCCGAGGCGGACCGCCGGGTGCGCGAGCTGCAGGCGGAGCACCCGCTGGGCCCGGGCGACCGGGTGCTGCAGCTGGGGCTGCCGCTCTGGGAGTTCCTCTGGCCGCTGCGGACGGGAGCGGCCGTGGTGCTCGCCGACCCGCAGCGGGACGGGGACGTCGGGGCGGTGGTCCGGGAGCTGGGTGTGACGGCGGTGCGGGTGGCACCGGCCGCCCTGCTGGGCGCGTGACGGCGGACGGGTTTCAGATGACAACTTTCAGCGAACAGATGATGAAATCTGTTCGCTGAAAGTTGTCGACCGTCACGTGTGCGCCCTCGCCACAGTCGAGGCCACAGCCGAGCTCGCAGCCGAGGCCGCGGCCGGGGTCGGAGCCGAGGCGACCAGGTCCGCCGCCGTCCACGCCATGGCGACCGCGCCGTCCAGCACCGCACGCTCCGCCTCCGCGCCCAGCGCCGCCTCGGCGAACGCCGCCTCGTGCGGGGCGCAGGCACCGCCCGTGATGTCCAGGACCGGATGGATCGAGGGCACCACGTGCGACACGTTCCCCATGTCCGTACAGGCGAACGGCCCGCTCTCGACCGGCTCAGGCCGGCCGAGGGCCGCCGCGTTGGCCCGCCACAGGGTCAGCAGTCCAGGGTCGGACCGCATGTCCAGGTAGTCCGGCTCGGGGCGGGACAGCTCCACCTCGCACCCGGTGGCCAGCGCCCCGGCGCGGAAGCAGTCCTCGACCCGGGAGCGCAGCTCCGCGAGGTCCTCGGCCGCCGAGGCCCGGATCTCGTACTCGGCGCTCGCGCTGTCCGGGATCAGGTTCGGCGCCGTGCCGGCCGCCGTGGTGATGCCGTGCACCCGCCAGTGCGGCGGGAGTTGCTGACGCAGCAGCCCGATCGCGACCTGGGCGACGGTGAGCGCGTCGGCGGCGTTGCGGCCGTCGTGCGGGTTGAGGCTGGGGTGGGCCGCGCGCCCGGTGTAGCGGACGGACAGGGTGCCGAGCGCGAAGGAACGGAAGTCGGCGACCTCGACCGGGCAGGGGTGCACCATCATCGCCGCGTCCGCTCCGGCGAAGGCGCCGGCCTCCAGCAGCAGCGCCTTGCCGGCCCCGCGCTCCTCGGCGGGCGCGCCGATCACCCGTACGGTGAGCCCGAGCCGGTCGGCGTACGGGGCGAGCCCGATGGCCGCGCCCAGGCCCGCGGCGGCGATCAGGTTGTGGCCGCAGGCGTGCCCGAGGCCGGGCAGCGCGTCGTACTCGCAGACCAGGGCGACGGTGACCGGCCCGCTGCCGAGGGTCGCGCTGAACGCGGTGGCCAGGCCGTGCGCGGGCGCGGTGACGGTGAAGCCGTGGCCGCGCAGCAGTTCGGCGCACCAGGCGGCGGCGCGGTGCTCCTCGAAGGCGGTCTCGGGGTGGGAGTGGATGCGTCGGCTGAGGGCGAGCAGCTCCTCCCGGTGTGCGTGCACGCGCTCGCGGACGGCCTGCTTGGTCGCGTCGAGGGTCGGCGTGGTCGCGCTTCCGGGCGGGGGTGTCGCTCCGGGCGTGGTCGCGCTTCCGGGCGGGGGTGTGGACAGGGGCATGGGTGGCGCCTCCGGGGTGTCAGGGCCCGGCTGGTCCCGGGCCGTTGACCAGATCATATGAAGTTAGATTAGGCTAACCTAAGTAAGGCGTTCCGGATCCCGAGGAGCTTTCCGAACCATGCCCGCCGCCGAGACCCACCCTGGCGACACCCAGACCGGCGACACCCAGACCGGCGACACCCAGCCCGGAGACACCGTCGACACCGGGACCGTCGAGACCCTGGCCGCCGATGTCCCGTTGCTCGCCGCCCAGGCCGCCATCTGGTACGCCCAGGAGCTCGACCCCGCCAGCCCGGTCTACAACACCGGCGACGCCGTCGAGATCGTCGGGCCGTTGGACGAGGACCGGTTCGAACGGGCCCTGCGGCAGGCGGTGGAGGAGGCGGAGGCGCTGAGCGCCGTCGTCGTCACCGGCCCCGACGGCACACCCCGTCAGCGTCTGCAGCCCGGCCGCCACTGGCCGCTGCACCGGCTCGACCTGCGCGTCGCCGTCACCCCCGCCGAGGTCGTCACCCCCGAGGTCGTCACCCCCGAGGTCGTCACCCCCGCCGAGGCCGCCGAGGCCTGGATGCGCGCCGACCTCGCCCGCCCCGTCGACCTCGCCGAGGGCCCGCTGTTCGCCCACGCGCTCATCCGCCTCGCCGACGACCGGCGCCTCTGGTACCGGCGGATCCACCACCTCGCCGTCGACGCCTACGCGTTGACCCTCCTCGGCGACCGGGTCGCCGAGCTGTACCGCGCCGCCGGTGCCGACGCCGCCGAGCCTGTCGGTGCCGCCGCCGGTGCCGAGCCTGTCGGTGCCGCCGCCGGTGCCGAGCGCGCCGGTGCCGACGCCGCCGAGCCCGCCGGTGCCGAGCCCGCCCCGAGCCCGTTCGCGCGCCTCTCCGAGGCCGCCGCCGAGGAGGCCGCCTACCGCGCCGGCGAGGACTACCGGGCCGACCGCGCCTACTGGACCGCCCGGATGGCCGACGCCGACACCCCGCCGACCCTCCCCAGCACCCTCCCCAACGCTCTCCCCAGCACCCCCGCCCGCGACCCCCGCCCGGCCCCGCTGCGCCACACCGCCGACCTCCCCGCCGGCACCCGGGACCGCCTGGAGCGCGCCGCCGGCGCCGTCCGCGCCACCTGGGCCGAGCTGCTGCTCGCCGCCACCGCCGGCTACCTGCACCGCCTCTCCGGCAGCCGCGACGTCGTCCTCGGCCTGCCGCTCGCCAACCGCCGCGGCCCGGCCGCCCTGCGCACCCCCGTCGCCACCGCCAACGTGCTGCCGCTGCGCCTCGCCGTCCGCCCCGCCGACAGCGCCGAGGCCCTGCTGCGCCGGGTGGTCCGCGAACTGCGCGCCGTCCGCCGCCACCAGCGCTACCCGCTGGAGGACCTGCGCCGCGACCTCGGCCGCACCGCCGACGGCCGCGCCCTGTTCGGCCCGATGGTCAACATCAAGGCCTTCGAGGGCGACCTCGACCTGGCGGGTCTGCCCGGCACCGTCCGCAACCTCGCCGCCGGCCCCGTGGACGACCTCGCCCTGAACGTCTCGCCAGGCCCGGACGGCGCGCTGCGCCTGGTCATCGACGCCGACCCGGCCCGCCACGGCGCCGCCTCCGTCGCCGCCCACCGCGACGGCCTGCTGCGCTACCTCGACGCCCTCGCCGACCTGCTGCTCACCGCCCCGCAGACCCCGATCGCCCGGATCGACCTGCTCGACGCGGACGCCCTGGGCCGGGCCACCGCGGGCCGGACCGAACCCCCGGCCGAGTCGACGGTGCCCGAGCTGTTCGCCGCCCGTGCCGCCCGCACCCCGGAGGCCGTCGCCGTCCGCAGCGGCGCGGACGCCCTGACGTACCGGCAGCTCGACATCGCGGCCAACCGGCTGGCCCACCGCCTGGCCGCGCTCGGTGTTCGGGGCGGCGCGCCGGTCGCGATCGCCCTGCCGCGCGGCGCGGACACGCTCGTCGCGATGCTCGCCGTCCTCAAGGCCGGCGGTGCCTGCGTGTCCCTCGACCTCGCCCACCCGCGGCAGCGGCTCGCCGCCGTGCTGGCCGACGCCCGTCCGGTCTGCGCGGTCGGCACCGCCGAGGCCCTCGCCGCGCTCGACCTGCCCGCCGACCTGCCCACGGTCCGCCCGGGGGAGGCGGACGGCGAGCCGGACGACGCCCCGCCGGCACCCCGGCCGGCCGACCCGGCCTACGTGCTGCACACCTCGGGCTCCACCGGCCGCCCCAAGGGCGTGGTGATCACCCACGCCTCACTGGCCAACCTGCACGCCGGCCTCGGCGAGGACCACATCGCCCCCGCGCTGCGCCGCACCGGCCGCGAGCGCCTGCGCGTCGCCCACAGCGCCTCGTTCGCCTTCGACGCCTCCTGGGACCCGGTGCTCTGGATGGTCCACGGCCACGAGCTCCACGTGCTGGACGACGCCACCTACCGCGACCCGGCCGCCCTCGCCGCCCACCTCGACCGCGAGCGCATCGACTACCTCGACCTCACCCCCTCCTACCTCGAAGTCCTCATCGCCGAAGGGATCCTGGACGAGGGCCGGCACCGCCCGTCCGTCCTGGTGGTCGGCGGCGAGGCCACCCCGCCGGCCCTCTGGCAGCGCCTGACCGCCGTCCCCGGCCTGCACCCCGTCGACCTCTACGGCCCGACCGAGACCACCGTCGACGCCTACGCCTGGACCCCCGGCCCGGACGGCGCCCCGGTCGGCCGGGTGGTGCGCGGCTCCCGCGCCTACGTCCTGGACGGCTCGCTGCGCCCCGTGCCCGACGGTGTCACCGGCGAACTGTACGTCGCCGGCGCCTGCTTGGCCCTCGGCTACCTCGGCCGCCCCGACCTCACCGCCGAACGCTTCCTCGCCGACCCCTTCGGCCCGCCCGGCAGCCGGATGTACCGCACGGGCGACCTCGCCCGCCGCCGCTCAGGGGGGTCCCCCCGGCCGGAGGCCGGGGGAAGCACCCTGGAGTTCCTCGGCCGCGCCGACGACCAGGTGAAGATCCGCGGCTTCCGCGTCGAGCCGGGCGAGATCGCCGCGGTCCTCGCCGAACTGCCCGGCGTCGCCCAGGCCGTGGTGATCGCCCGCCCCGGCCCGCAGGGCACGCGCCTGCTCGGCTACGCCGTCCCCGCCGTCGGCGGCGCCCCCGACCCGGCCGGACTGCGCGCCGCGCTGGCCGCCCGGCTGCCCGCGCACATGGTCCCGTCGGCCGTGCTGCTGCTGGACGAACTGCCGCGCACCGCCCACGACAAGCTCGACCACCGGGCCCTGCCCGAGCCGGCTGCGGAGACCGAGGGCACCGCCGCGGCCACACCGCAGGAGGAGCTGGTCTGCGGCCTGTTCGCCGACGTCCTCGACCTGCCGCGGGCGCCCGGCCGGGAGGCCTCCTTCTTCGACCTCGGCGGCCACTCGCTGCTCGCCGGCCGACTCGCCGCCCGGCTGCGCGAGACCTTCGCCACGCCGGTCGGATTCGCCGACGTGTTCCGCCACCCGACCCCGGCCGGCCTGGCCGCCCTGCTCACCGAGCGAACCGCCCAGGACGAGGCCGACACCGACGGGGCCGACACCGACGGGGCCACGTCGAACGAGGCCGCCACCGACGGGGCCGGCCGCGCCGTCGGCCGCCGCGGCGCCCCCCGACCGGGCCCCGCCCCCCGACCGGGCCCCGCCCTCGTGCCCGTTCCGCGCACCGAGCGGATGCCGCTCTCGCCCGCCCAGCGCGGACTCTGGTTCCTGCACCGGCTCGAAGGCCCCAGCCCCACCTACAACATCCCGCTCGTGCTCACCCTCACCGGCCCGCTCGACCGGCCCGCGCTCACCCGCGCCCTCGGCGACCTCGTCGCCCGGCACGAGGTCCTGCGCACCGTCTACGGCGAGGAGCCGGACAGCACGCCGTACCAGCGGATCCTGCCCGCCGCGCCCCTCGAACTGCACGACGGTTCGGGGGACTTGGCCGACGCCGTCCGGTACGCCTTCGACCTCGCCGCCGAACCGCCGTTGCGGGCCATGCTGTTCTCCGCCGGGCCGACCGAGCACACCCTGCTCCTGCTGCTCCACCACATCGCCGGCGACGGCGCCTCCACCACCCCGCTGATCCGCGACCTCGCCGCCGCCTACGCCGCCCGGCTCGCCGGAGACGAACCCGAACTACCGCCGCTTGCTGTCCAGTTCGCCGACCACGCGGCCTGGCAGCGGCAGCGCCTCGGCACCGCCGACGCGCCCAGCCCGCTCGCCGTCCGGCAGGCGGAGTACTGGCGCACCGCGCTCGCCGGCCTGCCCGACCAGCTGGAGCTGCCCGCCGACCGTCCCCGCCCGGCCGTCGCCGACCACCGCGGCGCCACCGTGCCGTTCGCCCTCGGCGCCGAGGCGCACGCCGCCCTCGCCGCCATGGCCCGGGCCGCCGACAGCACGGTCTTCATGGCCGTCCAGGCCGGGCTCGCCGCCCTGCTCACCCGGCACGGCTGCGGCACCGACATCCCCATCGGCACCCCGGTGGCCGGCCGCGAGGACGACGGAACCGCGGACCTGGTCGGCTACTTCGTCAACTCCGTGGTGCTGCGCACCCCGACGTCGGGCGAACCGACCTTCCGCGAGCTGCTGACCCGCGTGCGCGCCGCCGTCCTCGACGCCCACGAGCACGCCGACCTGCCCTTCGACCGCCTCGTCGAGGAGCTCAACCCGGCGCGCTCACTCGCCCGCCACCCGCTGTTCCAGGTGATGCTCGCCTGGCAGAGCCGCCCCGACGAGCCCATCGACCTGGGCGGCGGCCTCACCGCCGAGATCGCCGCCGTGCCCAGCGGCACCGCCAAGTTCGACCTCACCCTCAACGCCGGCGAACTGCCCGGTGGCGGCATCGGCGGCTTCCTGGAGTACCGCACCGACCTCTTCGACGCCGCCACCGTGGCCGCGCTCGGGGAGCGCCTGGCCCGGCTGCTCACCGCCGCCGCCACCGCGCCCGACACCCCGATCGGCGGGCTCCCGCTGATCAGTGAGGAGGAGCGGCTGCGCGCCCTGGTGGAGTGGAACACCGCCCCGGCGCCGGCGGCCCGGGCCGGCGCCGCTCCCGGCTCCACGCCCGGCGCCACCCTGCCCGAGCTGTTCGAAGCGGCGGCCGAGGCCAACCCGACGGCCATCGCCGTGAGTTACCAGGGGCACCGGCTCGACTACACCGAACTCGGCGCCCGCGCCGACCGGTTGGCCCGCCTGCTGGCCGCCCAGGGCATCGGCCCCGGCACCATCGTCGCCCTCGCCCTGCCGCGCTCGGTCGAACTCGTCGTCGCCCTGCTGGCGGTGACCAAGTCCGGTGCCGCCTACCTGCCGCTCGACCCCGACTACCCGGCCGACCGGCTCGCCTACATGCTGGCCGACGCCACCCCCGCCGCCCTGCTCACCGACCGTGCCACCGCGCCCCGGCTGCCCGCCCACGAGGTGCCGCAGATCCTCGTCGACGGACCGGAGGCCGAGCGGTACCCCGCCGTCCCGCTGGGCCGGCACGAGCGCACCCGCCCGCTGCGCGCCGACGACACCGCGTACGTCATCTACACCTCCGGTTCCACCGGCCGTCCCAAGGGCGTGCCCGTCACCCACCACAACGTCGTCCGGCTGTTCGGCGCCACCGACCACTGGTTCGGCTTCGGCGCCGAGGACGTCTGGACGCTGTTCCACTCCTACGCCTTCGACTTCTCCGTCTGGGAGCTGTGGGGCGCCCTGCTGCACGGCGGCCGGCTGGTCGTCGTCCCGCACCTGGTCAGCCGCGACCCGGCCGCCTTCCTCGACCTGCTCGCCCGCGAACGCGTCACCGTGCTCAACCAGACGCCGTCCGCGTTCTACCAGCTGAGCGCCGCCGACCGGGACCGCCCCGGCAGCGAACTCGCCCTGCGCTACGTGGTGTTCGGCGGTGAGGCGCTGGAGCTCGCCCGCCTGGACGACTGGTACTCCCGGCACGCCGAGGACGCGCCGACGCTGGTCAACATGTACGGCATCACCGAGACCACCGTGCACGTCTCCCACATCGCCCTCGACCGGGCGAGCGCCGCCGCCGGAAGCAGCACCATCGGCGTCAACATCCCCGACCTGCGCGTCTACGTCCTCGACGGGCACCTGCAGCCCGTCCCGCCCGGCGTCACCGGCGAGATGTACGTGGCCGGGGCGGGCCTCGCCCGCGGCTACCTCGGCCGCCCCGAGCTCACCGCCACCCGCTTCGTCGCCGACCCGTACGCCGAGCTCTTCGACGAGCGCGGCACCCGGATGTACCGCTCCGGGGACCTCGCCCGCCGCCGCGCCGACGGCGTCCTGGAGTACTTCGGCCGCGCCGACCAGCAGGTCAAGCTGCGCGGCTTCCGGATCGAACTCGGCGAGATCGAGGCGGTGCTGGCCGCCCACCCGGCCGTCGCCGACGCCGCCGTCGTGGTCCGTGAGGACACGCCGGGGGACAAGCGGCTGGTCGCCTACGCGGTGGCCGGCGGCGAGGCGGACGGCGCTCCGCAGCCGGAGGAGCTGCGTGCCCACGCCGCCGCCGAACTGCCCGTCCACATGGTGCCGTCCGCCGTCGTCCTGCTCGACCGCCTGCCGTTGACCGCCAACGGCAAGCTCGACCGCCGCGCCCTGCCCGCCCCCGAGGCGCCGTCCGCGGGCGCCGGCCGGCCGCCGCGCACCCTGCGCGAGCAGCAGCTGTGCGAACTCTTCGCCGAGGTGCTGGGCGTGGCCGCGGTCGGCGTCGAGGACGACTTCTTCGCCCTCGGCGGGCACTCCCTGCTGGTGGTGCGCCTCGCCGGGCGGATCCGCGAGGTGCTCGGGCTGGAGGTCGGCATCGGCACGCTCTTCCAGGCCCCCACACCGGCCGCTCTCGACGCCTCGCTCGCGGCCGGCGCCGAGTCGACCGACGCGCTGGACGTCCTGCTCCCGCTGCGGCTCGCCGCCCCCGGACGGCAGCGCCCGCTGTTCGCCGTCCACCCGGCCGGCGGCCTCAGCTGGTGCTACACCGGCCTGATCCGCCACCTGCCCGGCGACGTCCCGATCTACGGCCTCCAGGCCCAGGGCGTCGGCGCCGCCACCGCCGCCGAACCGCTGCCCGGCACGATGGAGGAGCTCGCCGCGCACTACGTCGACCGGCTGCGCGAGGTCCAGCCGGAGGGACCGTACCGACTGCTCGGCTGGTCCACCGGCGGGATCATCGCGCACGCCGTGGCGGTCCGGCTCCAGGAACTCGGCCAGGACGTCGAGCTGCTGGCCATCCTGGACGCCTACCCGGCCGAGGGCTTCCGCGAGCTGCCCGTGCCCGACCAGGCCGAGGCCCTCGAAGCACTGCTCACCATGGGCGGCTTCGGCCCCGCGGACCTCGACGGCCGGCCGCTCGAACTCGACGCCGTCACCGAGCTGTTGCGCCGCGAGGGCAGCCCGCTCGCCGGCCTCGACGACGCCACCGTGGCCGCGCTCAACCGGATCTACCTCAACACCAACCACCTGGTGCGCGGCTACGACCACCGGCGCTACGACGGCGACGTGCTGTTCTTCCGCGCCACCGTCGACACCATCGACGACGCCCTGGTGCCCGAGCTGTGGGCCCCGTACGTGACCGGCCGGATCGCCGACACCGACGTGGCCTGCTCCCACAAGGACATGACCCTGCCCGCCCCGATCGCGCACATCGCGAGCGTGATCGCCGACCACCTGGAGAAGACCTCCGATGAGTGACGCCCCCGTCAACCCCTTCGACGCCGAAGGCGAGTTCCTGGCGCTCGTCAACCCCGAGGGGCAGCACTCCCTCTGGCCCGCCTTCGCCGCCGTCCCGGCGGGCTGGGGCGTCGCCCACGGCCCGTGCGAGCGGGCCGCCGCCCTGGAGTGGATCACGGCGCACTGGACCGCCCTGTGACCCCTCCCGACGCCGCTCCCGGGGCCACGCCCGACGCCGCTCCCGGGGCCGCCGACGCCGCCGCCGAGGCCGCTCCCGGGGCACCCGGTGCCCGGGGCCCGGCGCGTCCCCTGCTCAGGGGGCGCGCCGCGGTGGTCGTCGTCTACACGGCCGCGATGTGCATGAACGGCCTGGACTCGACCATCGTCAACCCCGCGCTGTTCAGCATCGCCGAGGACTTCGGCCGCCCGGTCTCGGCGGCCAACGCCGTCGAGACCGCGTTCCTGGTCGGCCTCGCCCTCGGCCTGCCGGTGGCCGGCTGGCTCGGCGACCGGTACGGCGTGAAGCGGGTCTTCCTCGGCGCGCTCGCCGCCTTCACCCTCGCCTCCGCGCTGTGCGCCGCCGCCCCCGGGCTCGGCCCGCTGGCCGCCGCACGGGCGGTCCAGGGCGTGGCGGGCGGTCTGCTCACCCCGGTCGGGATGACCCTGCTGTTCCGGGCCTTCGCCCCGCACGAACGGGCGGGCCTCGGCCGGATCCTGATCGTCCCGACCGCGCTGATGCCCGCCCTCGGGCCGCCGCTCGGCGGCTTCCTCACCGAACACCTCTCCTGGCACTGGCTGTTCCTGGTCAACGTGCCGATCGGGGCCGCGGCCGTCGCGATCGGCCTGCTCGGCCTGTGGGGAGCCGAGGAACCCCCGGCCGGCCGTTTCGACACCACCGGTTTCCTGCTCGCCACCCCCGGTCTCGGCCTGCTCACCTACGCCCTCGGCTTCGGCCCGGCGCACGGCTGGTCCTCGCCGGGCGTCGCCGTCAGCGGGGTGACGGGCCTGGTCCTGCTCGGCGTTGCCGTGCGGCACCAACTCCGCACGGACGAACCGCTGGTGGACCTGCGGCTGCTCGCCGACCGGACCTTCGGGGCGGCGAGCTCACTGGCCCTGCTCACCTCGGCCGGGTTGATGGGCGCGCTCTTCACCCTGCCGCTGCTCTACCAGGCGGCCCTCGGCGCCTCCGCTCTCGACGCCGGGCTCAGCGTCTTCCCGGAGGCGATCGGCCTGATGGCCGCCTCCCAGGTGGTCGACCGCCTGCTGCCCCGCCTCGGGCCGCGCCGGCTCGCCCTGCCGGGGCTGCTGCTGGCCGCGGCGGTGCTGGCCGCACTCGGCTTCGCGGAGGACCCGTGGCTGGTCCGGGCCCTGATGTTCGGCGTCGGCCTGATCCTCGGCACCGCCGTCCTCACCGTCCAGATCGCCGGCTTCGCCGACGTCCCGCCGCCCGCGATGGGCCGGGCGATGGGCCTGTTCACCATCCTCCGCACCCTCGGCGGCGCCCTCGGCATCGGCGCCGCCGCCGCCCTCATCGGCGCCCTCCCCGCCGATTCCGGCACCACCCCCTACCGGCTCGCCCTCCTTCTGACGGCCCTGCTGGTCGCCGCCGGAGCCGTCCTCGCCGCGCGCCTCCCGGCCGAGGCCCCGGGCCCGCCCCCGGAGGACTGAGCGCCGCGTGGATCCCGCTCCGCGTGCTCCGGCTGCCGTACGGTGGCCGGAGCACCGGAGGAGAGCGCATGGATCCCGATCGCCACCACCTGCTCGAAGAGGCCCGCCGCGCCGTCCCGGACGGCTTCAAGGCCGAGCTGTCCGGCGACACCGTCGTCATCCAGGCGCCGCCGTCCCCGATCCACCAGCTCGACCTCGCGATCGTCCAGCGCCAGTTCGAGGCGCACTGCCCACCCGGCTACTTCCCGACCGGGAACAGCGACCTCTCCTCGCCCGAGGTCGGCTCCGTCCGGAACCCCGACCTCACCTACCTGCCCGAGGGCGTCATCGAGCTGGGCCGCGAGGTCCCCGCCGAACTGGCGCTGATCGCCGTCGAGGTGGTGTCGCCTTCGAGCCCCGAGAACGACTGGACCGGCAAGGTCCGCGACTACCCGCGGATGGGCTTCCCGCTCTACCTGATCGTGGACCCGCGGCAGAAGACCGTGACGTTGTTCTCCGAGCCGAATCGCGACCGCTACCACACCAGGACGGAACGGGAGTTCGGCGAGACCCTCCGCATCCCCGAGCCGTTCGCCTTCGAGCTGGACCTGTCCCGGCTCGTCCCGTACCGGGACTGACTTCACCCGCCGCTGCGCGGATCCGGCGGGCTCGCAGATCGACAGGGGCCCGGCCGCCGGGCGACCAGGGCCCCTCCGTGCTACGTCGCCGTCCCGGGCGGCGTGCCGTTCCCCAGCAGGTGCGCCAGCCCGTCCGCGAGTCCGCCGCGCCAACAGGCGTAGTCGTGACCGCCGTTGAACTCGCGGTAGGCGAGGTCGTAGCCGCGCGCCCACAGCACGTCCCGCAGGTGTCGGTTCTGGGTGAGCAGCATCCACTCCTGCAGCCCGACCTCGACGTAGAAGCGGGCCGCGCGGCGTTCCCCGGTGGCGAACTGCCGGGTCAGCCACTCGCTGCCCTCGTCGAACTCCGTCTCGTCCGGCCACCAGAAGGAGCCGGACTGGGAGAGTGCGTTGCCGAAGCGGTCCGGCCGGCGGTAGGCGGCGTAGGCGGCGGTGAGCCCGCCCGCGCTCTGGCCCGCGATCACGGTGCCGGCCGGGTCGGTGGTCGCGCCGAACTCCGTTGCGGCCCAGGGGAGGAGGCGGTCGGCGAGCAGGTCGACGAAGGCGGGGTTGCAGCTGAGGTCGGCGGGCCGTTCGGGGCCCATGGTGTGGACGAGCAGGGCCACGGTGGGCGGGATCGCGCCGGCGGCGGCCAGGTTGTCCAGCGTGTCGCCGACGGACAGCACCTCGCCCCACATCTCGCCGTCGAGCAGCACGACGACCGGGTGGGGGCCGTCCCCGTGCTCCGCCGGCAGGTGGACGTCCACCCGCCGCCCGGCGACGGTGTGCGGCACGGTGCGGCCGCGCGGCACGCCCTGGCGCCGCCGGACGTACGGCTGCGGCGGCGCGTCGGGCAGGCTGAGCACCGAGGCGGGGTGGCGGCCGTCGCGGGCGGGCAGCCGGGGTTCGGTGTCGTACGGGTCGGGGCGGGCGTGGTCGAGGACGCGCAGCCAGTCGGAGCGGGTCGTGCCGGGGGCGTCGCCGCGGAACGGGTAGAGCTGGTAGGAGGCCCGGTGGTCGGCGCGCAGCCGGTAGCTGATCGACCACGTTCCGTCGTCCCGGCGTGCCATCAGGTGCGGCGTGAGGTCGCCGTCGTGGCGGTCCTTGTCGGTCACGGTGTGCAGCAGCGCGAGGACGCCGTCGCACTCGTCGTCCCGGTGGGTGAAGGTGACCAGGCGGTGGGCGGGGTCGTGCGGGTCGGGTGCGACGAGGGGAGGGGTTTCCATGGTCGTGGTCTCCTGAAGAGGCTTGCGAAGAGGCTTACGCGGTGCGGCCGTTGCGGCCGAGCAGCACCCAGAGCAGGAAGGGGCCGCCGAGGACGGTGGTGACGATGCCGACGGGGATCTCGACCCCGCCGATCAGCACGCGTCCCAGGGTGTCCGCGAGGACGACGAGCAGGGCGCCGGTCAGCGCCGAGCCGAGGACGGGGACGCGGGCGGGCCCGGCCAGGCGTCCGGCGATCACCGGCGCGGCCAGTGCCACGAAGCCGACCGGTCCGCAGACGCCGACCGCCAGCCCGGCCAGTGCCACGGCCAGCAGCAGGCAGGTCAGCCGGACCCGGCCGGGGTCGACGCCGAGCGCGGAGGCGACGTTGTCGTCGAAGCGCAGCACCGCGAGCCGCCGGGCCGCCGCCAGGGCGAGCGGCACCAGCACCGCGAGCCCGATCAGGACGGGCGTGGCGATGGCGTAGTCCCGGCCGTTGAGGCTGCCGGAGGTCCAGACGTACAGCGAACCGGCGGAGTTGAGCGAGCGGCGGGCGAGCGCGACCTGGATCACCGCGGAGGCGAGCGCGGACATGGCGAGCCCGACGACCAGCACCCGGTAGCCGCGGGCGCCGAGCCCGCCGGAGACCAGGGTGACGACCAGGACGGCGGCGAGCGCGCCGAGCGGCCCGGCCCACCAGGCGCCGAAGGTGCCCGAGGCGGTGGCGGAGACCAGCACGGCGGCCGTGGCGCCGTCGTTGACGCCGAGGAGTTCGGGGGTGGCGAGGCGGTTGCGGGCGAGGGTCTGGGTGAGGCAGCCGGCCAGGCCGAGCGCGGCCCCGGCGGCGAGCCCGGCGACGATCCGGCCGAGCCGGAACTTCTGCACCAGCAGGACGTCGAGGCGGTCGCCGTAGCCGAACACGGCCTGGAAGGTGCGTCCGAGGTCGAGTTCGCTCTGCCCGGCGTGCGCGGAGACCACGACGGCGCCGAGCAGCGCCGCGGCGAGGCCGAGCGAGGCCGCCAGGGCCCGGCGGGGGATCAGCAGCGACCAACTGCCGTACCGCAGTGCCGTGTCCGGCTTCGGGGCGGGCGGTTCGGCGTGCCGTACGGGCGGGGCGGCGGCCTCGGCCGGGTCGGTCATGGCGAGGGCGGCGGAGCGCCGTGAGCGGACGATGGCGATCAGCGCCGGGGCGCCGACGAGGGCGACGATCACCGACACCGGTGCCTCGAAGGGCCGGGCCACCACCCGGGCCAGCACGTCGGCGCCGGTGAGCACGGCGGCGCCGAACAGGCCGGCCAGCAGCGTCAGTCGGCCGACCCGGGGCCCGGCGACGGCCCGGGCGAGGAATCCGGCGAGCAGTCCGAGGAAGGAGATCGGCCCGGCCAGGGCGACGGCCGAGGCGGTGAGCAGGGTGACGGCGGCGGCGACCGCCGCGCGGGTGGCGCCGGGCCGGTGGCCGAGGCCGCGGGCGAGGTCGTCGCCGAGGGCCAGCGCGGTGAGCGGCCGGGTGGTGAGCAGGGCGAGCAGGAAGCCGGCGCCGAGGACGGGGGCGAGCTGGCGCAGCGTGGTCCAGCCCTCCACCCCGGACAGCGAGCCGAGCACCCACACCCGGTAACGGTCGTACGCCTCGGGGGAGTTGACGATCAGCACACCGGTGAGGCCGCCGAAGGTCGCGCCGACCGCGGAGCCGCCCAGGACCAGCCGCATCGGCGATCCGCCGCCGCGACTGCCCGCGATCAGCAGCACCAGGGTGCTGGCGAGCACGGCGCCGCCGAAGGCGAAGGCGAGGTACCCGTAGGAGGTCTGCACGCCGAGCACGGCGATGCCGAGCACGACGCCGAGGGAGGCGCCGGCGTTGACGCCGAGCAGTCCGGTCTCGGCGAGCGGGTTGCGGGTGACGGACTGCAGTTGCGCCCCGGCGACGCCGAGCGCGGCGCCGACCAGCAGGGCGGTGACGGTGCGGGGGAGTCGCAGGTCGCCGACGACCAGGGCGAGTCGGCCGTCGGCGCGGGCCCCGTCGCGGTTCAGCAGGTAGTCCAGCACCCGTCCGGGGCCGACCTCGCCGGCGCCGATCGACAGGGACAGTGCGGCCAGCGCGAGCAGGAGCGCCAGCGCCCCGACGATGACCGGCCAGGCGGGGCGCCGGGGCTCGGCCCGGTCGGACCCGGGTCGGTCGGATCCGGACCGGCGGGGCCCGGACCGGTTCGGATCGGGCCGGTTCGGCTCGGACCGGTGCGGTTCGGAGCGTTGTGGCTCCCCCGTCGGCGACGTGTCCGGCGCGGCGGCGGGGGACGCTTCGTGGGCGCCCGCTTGCGACAATGTCATAAGGTAAGGCTAACCTAATGGCCGAGTCGCCCCGCAGGGCGCCCGGCAGGGCACCTCCGTCCTGTCGGGCTGCCCGCACGTCGCTCAACTCCCGTACCACCATTGCCCGGAGGCACCCATGCCGTTCACCCGTCGCCCGCTCAGCCCCGTCCGCCGCCGCGCGGCCCAGGCGCTGGCCGTCACCGGGGCGGCCGCCCTGCTGCTCACGGGCTGCGGCTCCTCGGGCACCTCCGGCTCCTCCTCAGCCGCCTCCTCCCCGGCGGCGGACGCCGCGGGCGGCGGCAGCGGTGGCAAGCGGACCGTCAAGGACGCCACCGGCAAGGCCGTCGAGGTCCCCGCCGAGCCCAAGCGGATCGTCACGCTCACCCAGGAGGACCTGGACGCGGTGCTCGCCCTCGGCGTCAAGCCGGCCGGCATCACCAACGGCCAGGGCCTCAACGAGCCGCCCGCGTACCTGAAGGACAAGGTCCAGGGCGTGCCGGTGGTCGGCAACCTGCTGCAGCCGGTGATGGACAAGGTGATCGCCGCCAAGCCCGACCTCATCCTGGCCGGTGACATGCAGGACGAGCAGGTGCTCAAGCAGCTGCGCGAGATCACCCCGGCCACGCTGGTCACCATGGCGCCCACCGACGACTGGAAGCTCGCCTTCCGGGGCATCGGCAACGCCGTCAACAAGCTCGACCAGGCCAACAAGGTGATCGGCGACTACGAGGCCAAGGCCGTCAAGGCCGGCGGGGAACTCACCCGGAACAAGGGCGCCGCCGTCTCCATCGTCCGCTGGAACCCCACCGGCCCGAGCTGGATGGAGAAGAAGCAGTTCGCGAGCGGCGTCGCGCTCGACATGGGCCTCACCCGCCCGGCCGCGCAGGACAAGGACGGCAACGCGCACAGCCCGGCGCTCAGCCTGGAGAAGCTCTCCGAGATCGACGGCGACTGGCTGTTCCTGTCCACCCTCACCGACGACGGCAAGTCCGCGCTCAAGGACGTCCAGTCCAAGCCCGCCTACCAGGAACTGAACGCCGTGAAGAACAACCACGTCGTGACGGTGGACGGCTCGGTCTGGTCCACCCGGGGCGGCCCGCTCGCCGCCGACGCCGTCATCGGCGACATCGGCAAGGCGCTCGCCGGCAACTGAGCGCGCACCGGACCGGGGAGTCACCATGGAGGGGAAACAGGGGAGTTGACGCTGTGGAGTTGACGATCGAGGGGCTCACCGCCGGCTACGGCCCGGGCCGCCCCGTGCTCGGCGGGGTCGACCTCACCGTCCCGGCCGGGAAGGTGGTGGCGGTGGTCGGGCCGAACGGCTGCGGCAAGTCCACCCTGCTGCGGGCCGTCGCCCGGCTGCACCGCCCGGACGGCGGGCGGGTCCTGGTCGGCGGCGAGGACGTCTGGCGGCTGCGGCCGCGGCAGGCCGCCCACCGGATCGCCCTGCTGCCGCAGAGCCCGCAGGCGCCGGAGGCGGTCACCGTCGCCGGGCTCGTCCGCTACGGCCGCCACCCGCACCAGGGCCTGTTCCGCCAGTGGTCGGCGGACGACGAACGGCTCACCGCCGAGGCCCTGCGCGCCACCGGCGTCGAGGACCTCGCCGAGCGCCGCCTCGACCGCCTCTCGGGTGGCCAGCGCCAGCGCTGCTGGCTCGCCATGGTGCTCGCCCAGGACACCCCGGTCGTCCTGCTCGACGAGCCGACCAGCGCGCTCGACCTCGGGCACGCGGTCGAGGTGCTGGAACTCGTGCGCCAGGTCGCCGCGGGCGGCCGGACCGTGGTCATGGTGCTGCACGACCTCGCGGGGGCGGCCCGCTACGCGGACCTGCTGGTCGCCCTGCGGGACGGCGCGGTGGTGGCCTGCGGGCCGCCGCGCGAGGTGGTGGACGCGCCGCTGGTGCGGGCGCTCTACGACATCGACAGCCACGTCCTCACGGCGCCGGGCGACGGCGCGCCGGTCATCGTGCCCCGGGCGCCGGCGGTCTGAAGGCGGGCCAGGGGGCGGGGTGGTGGTCCGAGGGCGGGCCAGGCGGTGGGGGTGGTGGTCCGAGGGCGGGCCAGGCGGTGGGGGTGGTGGTCCGAGGGCGGGCCAGGCGGTGGGGCAGCGGGGCAAGGCTGGGCGGATGTGGTGTGCTGGGCATCCCGTCCGCCGAGAGGTCCCCGGTGCGCTGTCGTCGTCTCGCCGTCCTGCTGCTGGGCGCACTGCTCCTGCCCGCCGCCTGCTCCTCCGCTCCCGTCCGCGGCTCCGCCTCCTCCGCCACCGCTTCCGCCCCGGCGTCCGCCGGGCCGGTGGTGCGGGCCACCCTCGCGGAGGGCTTGGCCGTCCCCTGGGGCGTGGCCGTGTTGCCCGACGGGGACCTGCTGGTCTCGGAACGGGACACCGCGCGGATCGTGCGGGTCGCCGCGACCGGCGGCACGACGAGCGAGGAGGGTGTCGTACCCGGCATCACGGCCGGCGGGGAGGGCGGGCTGCTCGGCCTCGCCCTCTCCCCGTCCTTCGCCGACGACCACCTGGTCTACGCCTACCTCAGCACCGCCGAGGACAACCGCGTCGTGCGCATCGGCTACCACCCGGAGCGGCCCGCCGGCTCCCGACTCGAAGCACCGGTCGACGTGTTGAGCGGAATCCCGCACGGGCCCCGGCACAACGGCGGCCGGATCGCCTTCGGCCCGGACGGCATGCTCTACGTCACCACCGGTGACAGCAGTGACCCCGAACTCGCCCAGGACAAGGGCTCGCTCGGCGGAAAGATCCTCCGGCTCACCCCCGACGGCGCCCCCGCCCCGGGCAACCCCTTTCCGGGGTCGCCGGTCTACTCCTACGGCCACCGCAACGTGCAGGGTCTCGCCTGGGACGGCGAAGGGCGGCTCTGGGCCAGCGAGTTCGGCGAGGACACCTGGGACGAACTCAACCTGATCCGGCCCGGCGGCAACTACGGCTGGCCCACCGTCGAGGGGTCCGGCCACCGCCCCGGATTCCTCGACCCCGTCGCCCAGTGGCACCCCGCCGACGCTTCCCCGAGCGGGCTCGCGTACGCCGGCGGCGCCCTGTGGATGGCCGCCCTGCGCGGCACCCGGCTCTGGTACGTCCCGATCGCGGGTGACCACCTGGCAGGCAGCCCGCAGTCCTACCTCGACGGCGCATACGGGCGGCTGCGCACGGTCGTCACCGACCGGGACGGCACGCTGCTGCTCGCCACCGGCAACACCGACGGCCGCGGCGACCCGCGCCCGGGTGACGACCGCATCCTGCGGCTCGGCGTGCCTGGGTCCTGAGTCGTGCCTGGGTCGCGAGCCGTGCCTGCATCCTGAGCCGTGCCTGCATCCTGAGCCGTGCCTGCATCCTGAGCCGTGCCTGCATCCTGAGCCGTGCCTGGGTCCTTAGTCGTGCTTGCGTCCCGGGCCGTGCCGGAGTCGGGATCCGAGCGAGTTCGTTCACTCGTTCGAGGGGTTTGAGCCCCGCCGGCCATCGACCACCCGCCCCCGCCCGTCGCGTTGTCAGTGGGCCTCGCTACGTTCCTCGCATCGCTGGTCAGCAGGCGATCTCGACGTGGTTCCCGGGTGCTTCCCGGGTGGGAGGAGTACGGCCGTGGCATGGGTGGAGACGGGCGCGGGAGGGTACCGCGTCGCGCTCGACGGGGAGGGCAGGGTGGTGTGCCGCAACGCTGCGGGCCGCGACCTCAAGTCCGTTCCGTCGAAGCTCGGTGACGACCCGGTGGTCACCCAGCTCAGGCAGCTCGCCGAGTGGCTGTCCGCGCACGAGCGGAGCTGCCAGGAGGACGTCGAGCGCTGGATGGTGCGCTCGCTGCCGGTGCCCGCCGCGGTGATCACCGCGGTGTGGCCGGACGAGGCCTGGCAGGCCGTGCTGCGCGACCTGGTGGTCACCGGCGCGGACGGCTCGGTCGCCGGCTTCCTGCGCGGCGCGGACGCCGAGCGCGGCCTCGGTCTGGTCGACCTGGACGGCGACACCGTCCGCCTCACCGACGGCGAGGTCCTGATACCCCACCCGGTCCTCCTCGAAGACCTCGACGAGCTGCGCGAGTTCGCCGTCGAACTCGGCGTCTCCCAGCGCGTCCAGCAGCTCTACCGCGAGGTCTGGCACCGGCCGGCGGAGCTGCCGCGCGGCACCGACGTCACCACCTACGCCGGCGGCCGCTACCGCGAGCTGCGCGAGCTGGTCGGCCGCTGCAACCGGCTCGGCTGCCGGGTCCGCGGCGGCTCCGCCGTCCAGTCGATCACCGAGGGCGGGCGCACCGTCGAGGCCCGGGTGTGGGTCGGCGACTACTACGACTACGACGAGTGCGAGACCGGAGCACTCACCTGGGCGGGCGCCGACGGCCGGGCCCTGCCGCTCACCGAGGTCGGACCGGTCGCCTGGTCCGAGGGCATGCGGATGGCCGCCGCCCTGTACGCCGGCCGCACGCTCGAAGGGGAGGACGCCGCATGACCGCCACCGGCTCGCACACCGACGCCACCACCACCACGGCCACGCCCGCCACGCCGGAGGCCCTGCTCGACGCCGGCGCCGTGCTGCCGGCCGGCACCCTGGCCGACGCCGGCCGCCCCGACAGCGCCGCCGACGTGCTCACCGCCCGCAGCTACACCCACCCCGCGCTCGACGGCCGCCGGATTGTCCGACTGGTCCCCGGCGCGCTCGGCGGGGCCGAGGACCTCGCCCTCGACTTCCTCGGCCTGGCGCCCGACGCCGAGCCCGCCGAGGTCGGCCAGGTCCGCCAGGAGGCGCTCGGCTTCCCCGCCTGGGCGCTGGTCCACGACCCGGCCAACGGCCACCACGCGCTCGCCCTGGTCAAGGAGGTGGAGCGGCTGGCCCGCCAGGCCGCCTCCAAGCCCGGCGCCGCCAAGGACGGCTTCGACGCGCTCGCCACCCGCCTCGGCCGCGCCGTCCCGCACTTCCTGCCCACCTTCTGCGAGGAGGTCGGCCGGATCTTCCTGGACCACGGCAACCAGACCTACGCCGCCGCCTGGTTCGGCAAGGCCCGCGAGGCCGAGCGCACCCACGGCCTGACGGTGGACGAGGAGCGGCTGCGCGCCGTCTTCCTGGAGTTCGCCCTGGCCGGCGCGCTCACCGTCAAGTCGCTGCGCCAGTACGTCAAGGAGCTCGCCCAGCGGCTCGACCCGGCGACCGCCTGGCAGCGCTTCCGCCAGCTGTGCACCGAGCGCTCCGCGGCCGGCATGGCCCCGTACGCCGGGGTCGCCGAGGACGCCCGCGCGCTGGTCCGGGCCGCCGGACTGGACCGCGTCGAGCACGAACAGGCGCTGCTCGCCGAGCTGCTGGACTCCCCGGCGGTCAACCGGGCGCCCGCCGCGTTCTGGAAGTCCTGGCACGGCGCGTTGGTCGAGCTGGGCACGCGCGACGCCGAGGTCCGCACCCGCCTGCTGGAGCTGCTGCCCGACCCGGCCGCCTCCGGCTCCGACCCCGCCCCGCACGACACCGCCTGGCTGGCGGTCCTCGCCGAGACCGGCGCCGAGAACCTGCTCACCGGCCCCCGCGCCGAGGGCGCCGAGCCCGCCGCCGCCTGGCTCCGGCGCTGGTGCGACCACCTCGGCCGCGGCTGGCGCAGCCGGCCCAGCTGCCCCGCCACCCTCGCCCTGGCCGGCCGGATGGTCGAGCGGCTGCGCGCCGACGCCGTCCCGGTCGACCTCTTCACCGGCATCCGCGCCAGCCACACCCGACTCGACCTGCTGGAGCTCCTGCTCGCAGAAGGCATCCCCGTCGCCGACCCGCCGGCCGGCCTCGGCTTCGACCTGCGGGACTGGGTCGGCCAGTGCGGCCCCGACAGCGCCGGCCTCGACGCCGTCGCCGCCGACGCCCGCTTCCGGCCGCTGCTGCGCCGCGCCACGCCGCCCGCCTGGGAGACGGCCGTCGAGCGCCAGGTGTCCGTCCGGCCGCTGCTCGACGAGCTGTTCGCGGAGTGGGCCGAGGCCCGCGCCGAGGAGGTCGCCGCCGCCCGCGGTCTGGCCGGCGCCGCCGACCTGGTCCGCTCGCTGAGCCAGCACCGCACCGCCATCCGCACGGTCGCCCCGGCCGTCGCCGAGAAGATCGCCGCACTCGACGTCAGCGGCCTGCTCGCCCGGGCCCTCGGAGCCGGCATCCTGGACGAACTCGGCTGGCCCGCCCTGGAGGACGCGCTCGCCAAGCTCGCCGACCCGCCCGCCGCCGACGCCCCGCCGACCACCGCCCCCGGCCTGCGCACCAAGGGCCTGACCGGCCTGATCGTCGAGGACGCCTGGCCGTACCTGATCCTCGCCCGCCTGGACCGCGCCGTCGTGGTCGGCCCCGAGGGCATCCTGCTGGACCACACCCTGCGCCTGCCCAAGCTGACGGAGAACTGGAACCGGCCCCGGCTGCGCCTGGTCGACGGCGAACTCCTGGTCGCCTGGTACCAGGACGGCAAGCAGACGGCCTACTGGTCCGGCCGCCCGGACCACACCTTCGAGCTCGAAGGCCGCACCATCGCCGGCTACCACTACGGCGAGCGGTTCCCCGAGGAGCCGTCCCTGCCGCTGCCCGGCGGCGGCCGCACCACCGGCGAGCGCCCGCTGCACCCCGGCGACACCCGGATGCCGAACGAACACCCCGTCCTCGGCGACGGCACCGGCTACTGGACGCTGCGCCACGGCACCGACGGCCCGGTCCTGCGCGAACTCGACCCGGTCACCGGCACCCTGGGCCGCGCCGCCGAGCCGCCCGTGATCGCCGCCACCGCCGCGGCCGGCCGGCTCGTCGAGGGCCGCACCCGCCTGCTGCCGCTGCGGCCCGGCCTGGAGCGGACCCCGCTCGGCACCGACGGCACCGTGCTCGGCAGCTGGGTGCGCGCCGAGCCCGGGCGCGCCGTCACCACCTTCACCGCCGACGGGCAGCGCATCGTCCTGCCGCTGGAGGGACGGCACCAGCCGGACACCGTCCCGGTCGGCCGGCTCGCCCTGCCCGGCGAGGGCCGCCCGGTGGTCAGCCGCCCCGGCGGCGAGCACCTGTCCCTCAACCTGCCCGACCTCGCCGACCGCGGCGACCGCACCGCCGACCTGCGCCCCTGCCGGTCGGGCGAGCTCTCCGCGGCCGGCACCGCCCTCGTCCCGCCGTACGACCACTGGCACGCCCTGCGGCCGCGGGACGAGGCCGGATCCCGTGCGCTGCGCGGCGTGACCACCGAGCAGGCCGCCCGGCTGATCGACCTCGCCTGGCCCGTCGACGCCGAGCCCGTCCCGGAGGACGAGCAGCGCTGGCTGACCGTCCAGGGCGTGCGGCGCCCGCTCGCCCAGCGCGGTGAGGCCCGCAACAGCCTGCCCGTCGAGGCGGTCGGCGCCACCCTGCCCGGCATCGCCGACCCGCTGCTGCGCGCCGGCGTCGCCGGATTCGCCCGCGCCGCCGCCGACCTGCTGGACCGCATCGCCCGCTTCCTCCCGCAGCCGGAGGCCGAGCGCCCCAGCAAGGCGGAGGCCGCCCAGTGGCGGCCCGAGCACGGCCGGGACGACGAGCTGCGCGACGCCGTCCGCAACGTCCTGCCCGAGATCGGCGGCTTCGGCAACAGCTGGGGCACCTCCGACCGATGCTGGGTGCTCAACAACCTGCGCACCGTCAGCGCCGTCCTCGCCGCCCCGCCCGCCGCGACCGGCGAGGGTTGGAGCAGCCCGGCGAGCGTCGCCCTGCACGGCGGCGACGCCAACCACGGCTGGCTGCACCTGCTCGGCCGGGTCGACGTCCTGGCCCACGCGGTGGCCGCGCCGCTCACCCAGCAGGCCCACCGCTCCACGCTGGTCCTGCTGCTCGGCGAACTCACCAAGGGGCCGCTCGCCGACCGCGGCACCACCCTGCGCGAGATCGTCCTCGGCGAGCCGGCGGACAGCGCCGCCGCCGACCGGCCGGTCACTCACCGCCAGGGCGAGGTGCTGCGCCACGGCGAGCGCACCGTCGTCATCCTCGGCCACCGGCGCCAGTTCAACGACGGCACGGTGCACTGGCTCGCCGTCGACCACGACCCGAGCGGGGAGTTCGGCCCCGTCGCGCACTTCACCACCGTCGAGGAGCGCGGCACCGAGGAGCGGGTCACCGCCGCCTGGATCGCCACGTTCTGGCGGGTCGCCGCCCTGCACGGCAGCGTCCCGTGGGACGCGGCCCGCGCCGCCGCCTTCTCCGAACTCACCGGCATCGGCACCACCCGCGCCACCCTGCTGCTCAGCCCGCCCCCCGGCCTGCTGCACTGGGGCAACGCCGAGCTGCCCGAGGAGTACGGCGCCAAGCCCGCCGCGGTCCGGGCCGCCCAGCGCTGGCTGCGCGGACACGACCACGCCGGCGTCGCCGACGTCTGGAGCGCCCTGCTGCCCGACGACCCGAAGACGCTGTGGACCGACGGCCCCGACCTCGCGGCCGGCGCCGAGGCCTGGATCCGTCGCTTCGGACGGCTCGTCACCCTCCCCGAGGAGGCCCACGCCACCGTCCAGGGCGTGTCCATCGACACCGTCGAGGCGGTGCTCAACCCCTCCCACACCCCGTGGCTGACCCGCACCACCGCCTTCCGGATCCACAAGGACGCCCAGGGCACGCCCCGGTTGGTCGCCGACGACGTCACGGCGCTGCCCGACTCCGGCGCGCTGGACCAGACCATCGACGCCATCCGCTGGCTCGCCTACCACCTGCCCGCGGACAGCCCGCTGCGCGCCCTGCTGCCCCGGGCCGCCACCGCGCTGCGCGAGCGCCTGGCCGACCCGGAGCTGCTGCTCGACTTCGACCTCCTCGGCACCACGAAGAACACTCCGCTGGCCCCCGTGCTGCGCACCCACTTCGGCCTGCCCGCCGAGGGCGGCGCGGACCCGGACGGCGTGGTCCGCTGCGGCCCGGCGCTGGTCTTCACCCCGAACCACGAGGCGTACGAGCGGGTCTGGCTGCGACCGGCCGCCCTCACCGGCCCGGACGACCCGCTGCTCGACCTGCTCGACGGGCTCGCCGTCAGCTACTGGTTCAGCAGCGAGCGGGCCGCCATCTCCTCCGTCCTGCGCGGCGAGCCGGAGCGACTGGCCGCCTCGGCCGCCGCGACGGCCGACGGCGACAGCAGCGGCGGTGCCGGCGGCGGCGACGGCCCGGCCTGGCTGCAGGACCCGCAGCTGTCCGCCCCCGAGCTGGTCACCGAGGTGTCCCGCACCCACGGCCTCGGCGAGGACGCCGCCGCGCTCTACCTCCAACTGCTCGCCCTGCCCGACCCCACCGACCGCAACGTCGCCCGCTGGACGGGCTGGAAGCCCGCCCGGCTGAAGCGGGCCCGCGCCGAACTCGCCGCCACCGCCCTGGTGCTGGAGGCCAAGCGCTCCCGGGCCGGCCGCAGCCTCTTCCTGCCCGGCGGCTGGCAGGAGGCCAAATCCCCGGCCCTGCCGGCCGAGACCTGGAAGGCCGCCCTGTACGGGCTGCCCACCCACCGGCCCGTACTGGTGCCCCTGCCCGTCCCCGAACTGTTCGCCCGGGCCTGGCAGCGCACCCTCGACGGCGACGCCCCCGGTTACGAAGAGCTCCAGACCAGCAAGCGCAGGAAGGCACGCCGATGAGCACCACCACCGTCCCCGCCCCCGCGGAGCGGCAGATCGTCCCGCCCGAGGAGAAGTACGCCGCCGAACTGGAGTTCCTCGCCGCGCACGACAGCGGCCCGCGCCCGCCCGGCTGGCGGCTCACCCCGCGCGCCGTCGTCACCTTCGTGATGGGCAGCGACGGCGAGAAGCTCAAGGCCGGGCGCAGGAGCCTGGCCGTCGAGCCCAAGTTCGTCGGCGAGCGCGCCCTGGTCGAGCGCTGCGTCGTCACCCTCGCCGGGGAGCGCGGCCTGCTGCTCGTCGGCGAGCCCGGCACCGCCAAGTCGATGCTCTCCGAACTGCTCGCCGCCGCCGTCTGCGGCACCAGCGCGCTCACCGTCCAGGGCACCGCCGGCACCACCGAGGACCAGCTCAAGTACGGCTGGAACTACGCCCTGCTGCTCGCCAAGGGCCCCAGCCGCGACGCCCTCGTCCCGTCCCCGGTGCTCACCGCGATGACCACCGGCGCGGTCGCCCGGGTCGAGGAGGTGACGCGCTGCTTGCCCGAGGTGCAGGACGCCCTGGTCTCCCTGCTCTCCGAGCGGCGCGTCGCCGTCCCCGAGCTTGCGGGCAGCCCGGACGGGCAGCTGCACGCCGCGGCCGGGTTCACCCTGATCGCCACCGCCAACCTGCGGGACAAGGGCGTCAGCGAGATGTCCGCGGCCCTCAAGCGGCGGTTCAACTTCGAGACGGTCGGCCCGATCGGCAGCCTCACCGCCGAGGTCGAGCTGGTCCGCCGCCAGTCCACCGTCGCCGTCACCCGGGCCGGCGCCGCCTACGCGGTGGACGACGCCGTCCTGGAAGCCCTGGTCACCGCCTTCCGTGACCTGCGCAGCGGCCGCTCCACCGAGGGCTGGGACGTCGAGCGCCCGTCCACCGTGATGAGCACCGCCGAGGCCGTCTCCGTCGCCACCGCGCTCGGCGTCACCGCCGCGTACCTGCCCGACGGCGGCGACCTCCTCGGCCGCCTCCCCGGCCAACTCCTCGGCGTGGTCCGCAAGGACGACCCGGCCGACGCGGCCCGCCTGCTCGGCTACTGGGACGGGCCGGTGCGGCGCCGCGCCGAGCAGGGCGCCGCCACCTGGCGCACCCTGTGGGACCTCCGTTCGGCACTGGAGGCCTGAGCCGATGAGCACGAGCAGCGCGGTGACACCGGCCCCGGACGACGCGGACCGGACGGTCCGGACCGAGGCCGACCGGCTGGCCGCCTCCGGCACCGGCCGACCGGGGCCCTACCTGATCGGCGTGCGCCACCACGCGCCGTCCCTCAGCGCGGCCGTCCCCGCGCTGCTCGACGCCGCCCGGCCGGAGGCGGTCCTGGTCGAACTGCCCGCCGAGTTCCAACCCTGGCTCGACTGGCTCGCCGACGAGGCGACCGAAGCCCCGGTCGCCCTCGCGGCCGCCCCGGCCGGGCCCGAGGAGGCGGGCGGGCCCGCCTTCTACCCCTTCGCCGACTTCTCCCCGGAACTCGCCGCCCTGCGGTGGGCCCGGCGCAACGGCGTGGAGGCCATCGCCTGTGACCTCCCGCTCGCCCACCGCTCCGCCCGGGCCGCGGCAGGCCGGCCCGGTACCGCCGAGCCCACTGCCGCCGAGCCCGGTACCGCCGAGCCCGGTGCCGCCGAGCCCGGCACGGCCGGTGCGCCCGGCGTCGCCGACGCGCTGCGCCACCGCCTCACCGGCCGGGACTCCGACGAGGACCTGTGGGACCGCCTGGTCGAGACCGCCGCCCCCGGTTCCAGCCCGGAGGCCGTCCGGCGCGCCGCCCTGCTCGTGGGCTGGGCGCTGCGCCACGACGCCGAGACCGGTCCCGGCGTCGACCCGTACGACCTGCGCCGCGAGGCCTGGATGCGCGCCCGCATCCGCGCCGCCTCGGCCGGCGGGCGCCGGATCGCCGCCGTCATCGGCGCCTTCCACGCCCCCGCCCTGCTGGACGGGCCGGTCGCCGCCGACGAAGCGACGCCCGACGACCCCGGCCACGTCCTGTCCCTGATCCCCTACACCTACCCGCTGCTCGACGCCCGCTCCGGCTACCCGGCGGGCATCCGCGACCCGGAGTGGCAGCACACCGTCCTCGACGCCGGCGGCGACCCCGAACGGCTCGCCGAGGCACTCACCACCACCGCCGTCCGGATCTGCGCCGCCCTGCGCGCCCAGGACCACCCCAGCGGCCCGGCGGACGCCCGCGAGATCGTCCGCCTGGCCGGCGACCTCGCCCGGCTGCGCGGCCACGCCGCCCCCGGCCGCGGCGAACTGGTCGAGGCGGTGCAGACCGTCCTCGCCCAGGGCGAACCCCTCGGCCGCGGCCGGGCCGTCGCCCGCGCCCTCGAACAGGTCCTGATCGGCACCCGCACCGGCCGTCCCACCCCCGCCGCCCCGCGCAGCGGGCTCGCCCCCGCCGTCGAGACCCTCCTCGCCGACCTCGGCCTCCCCGGCCCCGGCGACCCCGGCCCGCGCGACCTGCGCCTCGACCCGCTGCGCAGCCCCCTCGACCGCCGCCGCGAGATCCTCCTCCACCGCCTCACCGCCTGCGACGTCCCCTACGCCGAGCCCGTCGCCACCACCGGCGCCGGCGGCACCGAAGCCCTCGGCACCCGCTGGAACCTCCACTGGACGCCCGCCACCGCCGCCATGCTCACCGTCGCCGGCACCCGGGGCGTCACCCCTGCGCAGGCCGCCGAAGGCGCCCTGCGCAGCCGCCTCACCGCCGACCCGTCCCCGCGCGAGATCATCGACGGCCTCACCGCCGCGGCCTCCTGCGCCCTCCCCACCCTCACCGCGACCCGCCTCACCCAACTCACCACCACCCTCCCCACCTCGGCCACCCTCCCCGACCTCCTCGACGCCCTCTCCCTCCTGGACCGCCTCGCCGCCGGCCACTTCCCGGGCTGCGCCCCGAGCGAGGGGACGGCACCGGCGGCGGCCACCCCTGCGCCGGGCGGAGCTGCGCTTCCGCGGACCCTGGCCGAGGCGACGACCGCCGGTCCGTCGGGGGAGTCCGAGCCCTCCGGTGGCGCGGTCGACGCCGATCGCGCCCAGGAGTCCGGATCCTCCTCCCCCCTCCCGGTCGAGCCGCTCTCGGCCGCCCCCCTGGCAGCCGCCGGGGAGGTCCTGACGGTCGCTGCCGTACGGCAGTTGGAGGGGCTGGGCGGGTCCGACGACCCGCAGGACGCCCGGGCGCTGGTGGAACTCGTGCGGCGGGCGGACCGGCTGGGCGGGGTGCGGCTGGCGTACGTGCTGGCCGAACTCGCCGAGCGGGGGAGCCCGTTGGTGCGGGGCGCGGCCGGCGCGGTGCGGGTGCTGCTCGGGCAGGACGCGGCCGGGGAGCTGGGCGGCCGGGCGGCCTCCTGGGTCGACGGCGCGACCGGCCCGGAGGCGCGGCACGCGCTCGCCCGGGCGCTGGTCGGGTTGCTGACGGCGGCGGAGGGACTGTTCGACTCCGCTCCCGAAGCGCTGGAGCCGGTGCTGGAGCGGGTCACCTCGCTGCCCGACGACGCCTTCCTGGACCGGCTACCCGCGCTGCGCGGCGGCTTCGACACGCTCAGCCCGGCCGCCCGCGACCGGCTGCTGGCCCTGGTCGAGGAGCGCCTGGGCACCCGCCTCACCGCGTTGCCGGAGGAGGCCGGCCCCGCCGTGGTCGCCGGCTGGGTGCGGGCGGACCTCGCGGCCCGCTCCGCGCTGGCCCGCCGCGGCCTGCTGCCGGCGGCGCCGCCGGTCCCCGAGGCGACCCCCGAGGCGGACCCCGAGCGGGACGCCGAGCGGGCCCACGCGCCGGGGCCCACCCCCGTGGGTGACCCGGCCCGGCACACCCTCGCCCCCGCCGACCGCTGGCGGCTGCTCCTCGGCCGCCCCGGCAGCGGCGGCCTGAGCGGCCGGAGCGCCCGAATCGCCACCGCCCTGGACGAGTTGTACGGCAGCGGGCACGGCGAGGGCTCCGGCCCCGGACTGGAGAGCCGGGGCGGCCGGGGCGGCCGCGAGGCCCCCTACCCCGGCGTGCGGGAGTGGGCCGAGGAACTGGAGTCGCTGTTCGGACCGGGCCTGCGGGAGGAGGTGCTGGCCACCGCCGTCGCGCAGGGCCGCACCGACGTCCTGGAGGCGATCGACCCGTCCGCCGTGCGCCCGTCCGTCGACCTGCTGCGCACCGTCCTGGAGCACGCGGGCGGCCTGCCCGAGGCCCGGCTGGCGCGGCTGCGCCCGCTGGTGCGGCGGCTGGTGGACGAGCTGACCCGGCAGCTGGCGACCACGCTGCGCCCGGCACTGACCGGGATCGCGGTACCGCGCCCGTCCCGGCGGCCGGGCGGCGGGCTGGACCTGGACCGGACCATCCGGGCCAACCTGGCCACCGCCCGTCCCTCGCCCGACGGCGGCACCCTGATCGTGCCCGAGCGCCCGGTGTTCCGGACGAGGGCGCGCCAGGCCAACGACTGGCGGCTGATCCTGGTCGTCGACGTCTCCGGATCGATGGAGGCCTCCACGGTCTGGGCGGCGCTGACGGCCTCGATCCTGGCCGGGGTGCCCTCGCTGAGCACCCACTTCGTCGCGTTCTCCACCGAGGTGGTCGACCTCACGGAGCGCGTCGAGGATCCGTTGAGCCTGCTGCTGGAGGTGCGGATCGGCGGCGGTACCAGCATCGCGAGCGGCCTGCGCTACGCGCGGGAGCTGGTGACGGTGCCGTCCCGCACGCTGGTCGCGGTGGTCAGCGACTTCGAGGAGGGCGGGCCGGTGGCCGGGCTGCTGGCGCAGACCCGGGCGCTGGTGGACTCCGGTGTGCACCTGCTGGGTTGCGCGGCGCTGGACGACACCGGGACGGCCCGCTACTCGAAGGCGGTCGCGAGCCGGTTGGTCGCGGCCGGAATGCCCGTGGCGGCGTTGAGCCCGCTGGAACTGGCCCGCTGGGTGGGGGAGAAGGTGCGATGAGCGTGATTGCGCGGACGAGTGACTGGCCGGGTGTGCGGCCGGAGGTGGTCGCCGAGGTGGTGGCGGGGCTGAGCGCCCGGCTGCAGAAACGGCTGGACGGTGCGGCGGCGAAGCTGGCGGAGCGTCCGGTGGCCCGCGAGGGCGACGAGTGGCGGGTGGAGGTGGACGAGGAGACGGTGCTCGTCCTGCACGCGCCGGGCGGTACGGTCGCCGACCAGGCGGACGTCCGCTGCGGCTGCCTGCTCGCCCCGGCCTGCGTGCACCGGGCCGCGGCCGTCACCCTCTGCCCGCTTGCCGAGCCGACCGCGGAGGAGGAGCCGCCCGGGACGACCGGGACGACCGAACAGCCCGGGACACCCGGACAGCCCGGGACACCCGCCCCGGCCGGAGCCGCGCCCGCAGGCCCGGCGCCTGTCGAACCGCAGGCCCCCGTCACCCCCCTCACCCCGCTCACCACCGCCGAGCTCGACGCCGCCCGCCACCTCCACCGGGCCGCGACCGCCGTCCTCGCCGCCGGGGTGAGCGGTGCGGGCGCCGTCGCCCAGGCCGAACTCCTGCGCGCCGGCCACCGGGCCCGGCTCGCCGGCCTGCACCGACCGGCCGCCGCGGCCGTCGCCGTGGTGACCGGTATCCGGGCGGCCCGGACCGGCGCGCCCGACCACCGGCTGGCGGACCTGGTGGCCGGCCTTCGCGAGCTGCTCGGCCTCACCACCGCGCTGACCGCGGGCGTCGGCCCGGTCGCCGAGCTGCGCGGCACCGCGCGCCAGGCCTACCGGGAGGAGGGCGGCCTGCGGCTCTACGGACTGTTCGCCGAGCCGGTGCTGACGGCGACCCACGCGGGCGCGGTCAGTTGGGCGGTGGACGCGGACGGGCGCCTCAGCACGATCGCCGAGGTCATGCCGCACGACGACGCGGCGGCGGCCGCCCCGCAGGCGGTCGGGGCCGGCAACCGGACGGTCCGGCTGGGCGACGCCGCGCTCAGCCACCGCGAGTTCAGCCGCGCCGGGCTGGTCGTCCAGGGCGCGACCCGGTCCGCCTCCGGGCGGCTGGGGGCCGGCGCCGCCGTCCGGGCCGTCCGCGCGGCGGGCGCGGCGTGGACGGCCGAGCCGGCGGCCCGGCTCTGGGCCGAACCCGCAGCGGCCCAGGTGGCACGGGCGCTCGCGGCGCAGGACCTCCCGTACGAGAGCCGGTCGGCCGGGAGCGACCTGCTCTTCCTGGACGTCACCCTGCTGGGCCCGGCCCCCACCGGGCCGGGCGGGGCGCCGCAGCTGTTGGCGCGGTGCGCGGAGGACGGGCCGGTGATCGCCCTGCGCGCGGCGCACGAGCACCCCGACCTGCCGTTCCGGGCGAACCTCGCGCTGCTCGCCACCGTGCCCGGCCTGCGGCTGCGGGTGGTCGGCCGGCTGGAACGCACGGACCGCGCGGAGCTGCGTCTGCTCGCGATCGGCACGCCGCCGCAGGCGCCCGACCCGCTGGCCGTGGCCGACGGCGCGGGCCGGGTCAACCTCGGCCTCGAACGCCTGCAGACCGCCGACCTCACCGTCCCCATGGCGACGGACCCTCCGACCGCCGACGCGCTCCCCGGCGTGACGGACCGTACGGCTCCCGAGCGCTCCGACGCCCCCGCGCCGTACGGTCCGCCCGTGCACGTGCTCGGCCGGCGGGTGGAGCAGACGGTCACCACCGGCCGGCACGCCCTCGGCCCGAGCGGGGCCACGGCGGCGGCCGACCGGGGCCTGCTGCGCGCCGCCGGGCTGACCACCGCCGCCGAGCTGCTGGACGGCCTGCGGGCCGCCGCGGCCGACCAGCGGCGTGACGTGTTCGGTCGGGTCGTCGTGGACGACCATGACGCCTTCGCCGCCGCCTGGCTGGCGGCTGCCTGGTACACGGAGGAGCTGGCCACGGCGCTCTGCGCGGCGGCCTGGACCGGGGAGGGGTGAGCCATCGGCCGAACTGCTTGCAGGGACCGGTAATCCGCGCTGACTGGCATACTTGTCGCCCAGGAGGCACCGACCACGCGGTGCAGCGGAAAGGACGGCGCGCCATGGGGATCCGGGACGACGCGGCCGAGATCCGGGCCCGCGGCTGGCGCACGCTCGCCGCCCTGCACGGCATGATCGACACCGCGCTGGAGAAGGCGCTCCAGGCCGAGTGCAAGCTCTCGGTGGTCGAGTACACCGTGCTGGAGGCGCTCTCGCGCCAGGACGGCTGGCACATGCGGATGCAGCAGCTGGCCCGCGCGGCGGCGCTCAGCAGCAGCGCGACCACCCGGCTGGTCAGCCGGCTGGAGGACCGGGGCCTGCTGGGCCGTTACCTCTGCGCGGACGACCGGCGCGGCATCTACACCGAGCTGACGCCGGCGGGCCGCGACCTGCTGGCGGTCGCCCGGCCCGTGCACGACGCCGTCCTGGAGGCGACCCTGGCCCGGGCCACCGAGGTCCCCGAGCTCGCTCCGCTGGTGGGCTCGCTCGCCGAGCTCGACCCGGCGCACGCCTAGCCGCACGGCTCCGCAGTCGGGACCGACCGCCCGCGCAGCCCGCGGCCGACGGCATGGCCACGGCCACCCGTACCGCTACGGCCACCCGTACGGCCACGGCCACCCGCGCGGCCGCAGCGGCCGGTACGTCCGTAGCGGAACGCGCAGCCAGGGCCGCCCGCGGGGCGGGCGACCGCCGTCACCGCCGCCCGGAGGCCAGGGCGTTGCGGTGCACCTGGTCGAGCAGCGCGAGCAGCAGTTCCTTGCTGGACGCCCGCTCCCGGACGTCGCACAGCACGACCGGGACCTCCGGCCCGAGGTCGAGGGCGCGGCGCACCTCGTCGGGGGTGGCGTCGCGGCGGCCGTGGAAGCAGTTGACGCCGATCGCGAACGGGATGCCGCGCTGCTCGAAGAAGTCCACGGCGGCGAAGCTGGATTCGAGCCGTCGGGTGTCGGCGAGGATGATCGCCCCGAGGGCGCCGAGCGCCAGGTCGTCCCACATGAACCAGAAGCGGAACTGGCCCGGCGTGCCGAAGAGGTAGAGCACCAGGTCCTCGCGGACGGTGATCCGCCCGAAGTCCATGGCCACCGTGGTGGTGGACTTGTCCTGGATGCCGTCGAGGCTGTCGACCCCGATGCTGGCGCGGGTCATCCGTTCCTCGGTCTGCAGCGGTTCGATCTCGCTGACCGAGCCGACCATGGTGGTCTTACCGACGCCGAAGCCGCCGGCGACGAGGATCTTGACCGCGCCGGGCACCAGGCTCTTGGTCGTCAATTCGGGTCTCCTGGAAGGGAACTGGGAGAGCGGGGGCAACTGGGGCAGCCGGTCCGCCTGGGGCCGGCCGGGCCGCCCGGGTTGACGGGAGCCGACCGGAGCCGACCGGGGAACCGGGCCGTCGGCGCGACCGGAGCCGCGTCGGGCGGTGCCCCCGCCGGCCGTCGGTACGGCCGCGGCGGGGGCACCGCCCCTCAGAGTCTGCGGACTCCCTCGATCACGGCCTGGATCAGCGAGATGTCGGGCGCTTCGGCGAGCTGGACCGGGGCACGGGTGAGGATCAGCCGGGCCTCGGCCAGGTCGTCCAGCAGCACCTTGACCACGCTGACCGGCAGGTCGAGGGTGGCCGCGATCTCGGCCACGGCCAGCGGGCGTTCGCGGCACAGGTCGATGATCGCGGCCGGTTCGGGCGAGAGCCGGGTGGTGTCGGTGCGCGGGTCGGCGGTGACCACCAGGGTGATCAGTGCGAAGCCGTCACGGACCGGCCCGGTGCGCCCGTTGGTGATCGCGTAGGGGCGGACCAGATGGCCGGCGTCCTTGTCGTAGAACCAGCCCTCGTCGGTGTCGGCGGTGGTCACGCACCGCCACCCACGCCGACCTGGCCGGCATCGCTGCGCGGCGCCGCGGTGAGGTACTGGCCGACCTGCTTGACCAGCATGTTGATCTCGTAGGCCATCAGTCCGGCGTCCACCTGCTCGCTGGTCAGGACGGCGAGCCGGGCGCCCTGCCCGGCGGTGGTGACGAACAGGAACAGCTGGTCCATCTCGACCACGGTCTGCCGGACCCGTCCGCCGTTGAAGCGGTGCCCGGCGCCGCGGGCGAGGCTCTGCAGGCCGGAGGCGACGGCGGACAGGTGCTCGGCGTCGGCCCGGTCGAGGCCCTGGGACATGCCGACCAGCAGGCCGTCCTCCGAGAGGACGATGGCGTGCCGGGTCTCGGGGACCCGTGCGACCAGCTGGTCCAGCAGCCAGTTGAGGTCGCGCTGGGTTTCGGTGTGCTGCGTCATCACTGCTGTTCCTTGGCTTCCTGAGCGGCGGAGGCTTCCTGAGCGGCGGAAGGTGCGGCCGGGGTGCGGGGGGCGGCGGGCGCCGGGGAGGCCGGGGCGCCCGGTTCGGTGGCGGCCGCGCGGGCGGTCCGGGTGCCGCGCTGGATGGCGGCCATGGTGGCGCGGGAGCGCTGCGGTGACGGGTCCTCGGCTTCGGCGTCGGCTTCGGCACCGCCGTACCGGGGCGCGAGCGGGGCGGCCGGAGCCGCCGGGGTGCCCGGCGCGGCAGGTCGGACGGCGCCGGCGGGGCCCGCATGGCCGGTGTGGCCGAGAGACGGCGGGAGCAGGGCGCCGGGCGCGTTGGCCTCGCGGAGCTGCTCGGCGAGGCTGGCGTTGCGGACCCGCTGCGGCAGGACCCGCGGGGTGCGCAGTTCGCCGTCCGGGCCGTGCTCCACGCGGTCCTCCTGCGGGCGTTCGTGGGTCGTCACGGAGTGGTCGGCGGGCGCCGGGTCGAACGGCGCCGGGTCGAAGGGCGCCGGGTCGAACGGCGCCGGGTCGAAGGGCGCCGCGGCCGGCTCGCCCACGAGCTCCGCGCCGTAGTGGCCCGCCGACGGGCCCTCGGCGAGGGCGTCCGCGGGGACGTCGCCACCCGCGCCGCCGGGGACGTCGTACGGGCGCGGCAGGGCGGGCCTCGGGACGACCACGGCACCGGGCAGTCCGGGGATCCGGGCGCCGACGGGCAGACCGCCGTTGGCCGGTGCCGCAGGAGCACCGTCCCGCGGCCCGCCGTCGAGGAGTCCGCCGTCGATCAGCCCGCTGTCCAGCAGACCGCCCTCCAGCAGCCCGCCGTCGATCAGTCCACCGTCGAGGAGACCGCCGTCCGGCAGGTGGCCGTCCGCGCGGCCGCCGTCCGCGGGTCGCGGGTCGACCAGCTCGCCGGCGATCACGGTGCCGTCGCCCGCGACGGCCCCGGTGGTCGTTCCCGGAGCACCGTCGAGCCCGGTCTCCGGGGAGGCCGGCCCGGTGGGTCCGGTCGGCCCGTTGCCCAGCAGTCCGCTGAGCACTCCGGCGAGCGCGCCCGAGAGCTCCTCGTCGACCTCCCCGAGGTCGCCGTCCGCCGTCGCCCGGGCGTCCGGCACCGGGGTGCGGGTGACGCGTGCGCCGGACGGCAGTCCGGGCACCGCGGCCGGCTGTTCGGCCTGCTCCAGCAGGGCCGAGGGCACCAGCACCACGGCCCGGGTGCCGCCGTACGGCGAGGGCCGCAGGGTGACCTGGATGTCGTGCCGGGCGGCCAGCCGCGCGACGACGAACAGGCCGAGGCGCAGGTCGTCGCCGAGCGCGGAGACGTCCAGCTCCGGCGGGTTGGCCAGGTACTCGTTGAGCCGCTCGTACTCCTCCTCGCCCATGCCGAGGCCGCGGTCCTCGACCTCGACCGCCAGGCCCTTGGGTACCTCCTGCGCGGAGACCTGCACCTGGGTGTACGGCGGGGAGAAGGTGGTGCCGTTCTCGATCAGCTCGGCGATCAGGTGAATGACGTCGGCGACGGCCTGTCCGCTGAGCGAGGCGCGCGGCACGCCCTGGACGACGACGCGGGCGTAGTTCTCGGTCTCGGAGACGGCGCTGCGCAGCACGTTGACCATGGGAACGGCGTTGCGCCAACGGCGGGCGGGCAGCGCGCCGCCGAGGATGACCAGGTTCTCGGCGTTGCGCCGCATCCGGGTGGCCAGGTGGTCGACCGCGAACAGCTCGCGCAGCAGCTCGGGTTCCTCGTGCTCGCGCTCCAGCGCGTCCAGCATGCTGATCTGGCGGTGGATCAGGATCTGGGTGCGGCGGGCGATGTTGAGGAAGACCTTCTTCGTCCCCTCGCGGCCCTGGGCCTGGTGGACGATGGCGGCGACGGCGGCCTGGCGGACGGCGGCGAGGCCGTCGGCGGTCTGCTGGACCTCGTCGCCGATCCGGCGGGAGGGCGCCCAGGCGGGCGGGGTGGGCACCGGCTCGCCGGCGCGCAGTCGCCCGACCACCTCGGGGATCTCCTGCTGGGCGAGCGCGAGGGTGTCGGCGCGCAGCCCGGAGAGGCGGCCGGACAGCACCCGGGCGGCCCGGATGCCGCGAATGAGGCTGAACAGCAGGACCACGGCGACGACGGCGGTGCCGATCAGCAGCGCGGTGCGGTTTCCGGCGTCGCGCAGCAGGTAGGCGGCGTAGCCCCAGGCTGCGGCGAGGCCCAGGCTGGGGACCAGCACGAGGGCGAGGAGCGAGCTGCGGAGGGAGCCGGACCGGCCGGCGCGGTGGCCCGTGCGGGGGGCCGATATGCCTGGCATCTGATTCCTTGTTGCAGGGCCGAGTTGCAGGCCGGGTCGCGGGTCCGAACGACGGATCGGCCCGTGCGGCCCGGGCGGGCTTCAGGGCGCCGAGGCCGGGGCCGCCGGACGGGGTGACGCGGTGTCACCGTCCGGGCGGTGTACAGCCACGGCCGCCGACGGCAGGAAACCTATCAGTCCCAGGTGGCCTCATCGCAACATCAACTGACGATATGTGAACGGCTGATGACCCGGGAGGTTCTCGGCGACCGGAGCGTTCGCCGACGGATCGCCGCAGCTCAGCGCCTTCGTCGTGACATGCGGACGGCCCTCCGGGAGGCGGGGTGCGCTTCCCGGAGAGCCGTCAGGAACAGGTCAAACGATCGTATGCTGAAGGATCGTCACCGTCTGTCCCGGCCGGGCCCTGGCCGGAGGTCGGGTGCCGCTGATCAGCCCGGTCAGGTGCGGGGGGTGCCCGGACCGGTACCGGTGATCAGCCCGCCAGCGAGATCGGCACCACCCGTCCGTCCTTCTCGTCGCGGCCCTCGGCCTCCAGCTGGTTCAGCTCGGTCCACGCCCAGCTCGCCAGGTCGGACAGCTCGGCCGACCACTGCTTGCCGTAGGTGCCCGAGGCGACCTGCCCGAGCCGGAGCTTCTGGACGTCAGAGGTGCCGGCCGGGGCGTAGATGTGGGTCGCGTCGCGCAGGTAGCGGATGATGTTGAACTCCTCCTGGGTGCCGCGGGCGGCCAGGATCTCCATCGCGCTGCGAGCCGAGTCCATCGCGTACTCGGTGTTGATGAGCTTGGCGTTCATCAGCTCGGCGTCGCACGGCTTGCCGTTGTCCAGCAGGTGCGAGGCGTGGTACGCGGCCAGCTTGGCGGTCATCAGCTTGGACTGCAGCTCGCCCAGCTTCAGCGCGACGCTGTTCAGCTGGTTGAGCGGCTTGCCGTACAGGACGCGCTCCTCGGCGTAGCGCACGACGTCCTCGACGATCGCGACGTGGATGCCGAGCGCCACGGCGCCCAGGTTGAGGCGGCCGTAGAGGGTGGAGGAGGAGTAGGCGACGTCCAGGCCCTGCCCCTCCTCGCCCAGCCGGTTGCCGACCGGGATGCGGCAGTCCTCGAATATCAGCTCGCCGAAGCTGAAGCCGTGCAGGCCGCCCTGGGTGCCGAGCGTGCCGGTGCGGAAGCCCGGCCGGTCGCTCTCGACCAGGAAGGCGGAGAGCCCCCCGCTGCCCTTGTCGGTGCGGAAGACCACACCGTGCACGTCGCCGATGTGGGAGTTGCCGACGAACCACTTGCGGCCGTTGATCACGTACTCGTCGCCCTCGCGGCGGGCGGTGCCGGCCATGCCGAGCACGTGCCCGCCCGACTCCGGCTCGGTGACCGCGATGGTCGGCAGGGACTCGCCCGAGGCGAACTTCGGCAGCCACTCGCGCCGCTGCGCGTCCGAGCCGAAGTGGATGACCTTGGCGACGCCGAGCTGGGAGGCCTGCGCCATGGCGCCCATCGCGCCGCTGACGCGGGCGAGTTCCTCCACGATGATGGTCTTGGCCAGGTGGCCCAGCCCCAGGCCGCCGAACTCCTTGGGGATGGTCACGCCGATCCAGCCGCGGCGGGCGATCTCCCGGGAGAGCTCGAACTCGACCTCCCGGTCGGCCTCCATTCTGGCGACCTGCGGACGCACCTCCTTCTCCGCGAACTCACGGACCTCCGCCCGGAGGCTCTCGTGTCGCTCGTCGGTGAAGTAGTCCATAGCCATGCTTGGTCCTCTCGTTCCAGTGGGTGTCGTGCCTCCGTTCATGCCGTCGATGCCGCTCCGGCCGCGCCCCGGGGATATCGGGTGGGGGTGTGGAGGTGTGGCGGCCGATCGCTCCCTTGCAATCGGTGCATGCGGACCCTGGCGCGGTTTCCCGGGGGGAGAGGAATACCGTCCGTGTCTCCGGCAGGGCTCATTGTCATATGTGAACACCCCCTTCACAGCTAGTTGATCTTGGAATGGCGAGATTCGGCGCGTCGTAGTTACTCACGGGTTTCGTTCCCATGTGGGTAGGGGAATGATCTTTCCCCTCCTCGCAACCCGGCTGAGCGCCCGTTCACATGCGGCTTTGACTGTGCATCAGCAACGCTGGTGACCGGTACCGGTAGCACCGAAGGGCCCGGATGTCTGATTACATGTGCGCCATGACTGATGTGATGAGCACTCAAGGCCAGTTCCCGGGTGCCGCCGGGGAGTCCGAGCGGACCCGCAGGCTGCGCAGCCTGGGTCTGAACGAACCGTCCGCGGACGAGGCCTTCGACCGCTTCGCGCACCTGGCAGCCAGCATCACCCGCGCTCCCATCGCGATGGTCAACTTCATCAACGACGAGCGCCAGATGTTCCGGGGGCTCTACATTCCGCCAAACTCGGCCGAGATCGCGGCCGAAGAGGGAGCTTCGTGGGCGGACCGGGGCATCGCCTTCGACCTTCCGACCCGTCAGATGCCGATGAGCCACGGCTTCTGCCCGCACGTGGTCGCCCAGCGCTCGCCCCTCGCGCTGGACGACATCCTCGCCTACCCCCGGTTCGCCGGTAACCCCGTCGTGGACGAACTCGGCGTCCGGGCCTACCTCGGCGCCCCGCTCGTCGACGACACCAACACCGTCATCGGCACCGTCTGCGTCCTCGACCGGGAACCCCGGCAGTGGGGCCGCGAGCGGCTGCGCGACATCCAGCACCTCGCCGAGGCGCTGCTCTCCGAGATCCGGCTGCGCGACAACCTGCTCGCCCAGCAGCAGGAGATGTTCGCCGCCTTCGACGGCTCCCCGTTCCCCATCATGCTCACCGACGGCCCCGGCCAGGAGATCCGCTACGCCAACGCCCAGCACGCCAACGCCTTCGGTGCCCCGGTGGCGTACGGCGCGATCGGTCAGGCCTACCCGCAACTCGGCGTGGCCGGCCTGCAGCAGGCCGTCTCGGAGGCGTACCGCACCGGCCGCACCACCGTCCTCAACGACGTCCGGGTGCAGTCGACCAGCCCCGACGCCCAGCGCATCCAGCAGATCTTCAGCTTCACCTGCACCCCGCTGCGGGCCGCGCGCACCGGCCAGGTCAACGGTGTCCTCACCGTCGGCATGGACGTCACCGCACAGTCCCGCACGGAGGAGGAACTCGGCACGCTGGCCGCGCTGCTGGTTGACCGGCTGCAGCAGAACGGCGCCGCGACCGCGACCGGCCGTCCGGGCATCGCCGGCGGAGCCGGACTCGTCCTTCCGGGCTGAGCCGCCGACCGGTCGCCCGCGTGCGGCATCGAGGCCCGCGCCCGAACCGCCCGATCCGTCCGTGCGGGCCGGTTGGCCCGCATCATCCGCATCACCCGCATCACCCACGTCCCCCGCACGACAGGCACTACGCACAGTCCGTCCACCAGTCGTACTGCTCGTACCACTTGCGTGACTTGCGCGACTTGCACCATCCGCACCATCCGCGCCGTCATCGCCACCCGCACCACCCACCACCGTGGCGGGGCGCCTCTCACCCCCGATGAGAGGCTCCCCGCCACAGTGCCGTCCCGGTACCGCCGGAACTCCGCCACCCGCGGCGCCGCGCGCCCCGGCCGGGCCGAGCGGGTGAACCGTCCGCCGCCCGCGCCCCGGCCGGGCCCGCCCGCCGGACGGCGGTGGTAGGCATGGGCCGCATGGACTGGTTCGCCGCCCCCGACTACTGGCTGAGCCGGCTGCTCGTCCAACGCCTGCTCGCCGCGCTCTACCTGATCGGATTCCTCAACGCCGCCGCGCAGTTCCGCGCCCTCATCGGCGAGCACGGCATGCTGCCGGTGCCCCGCTTCACCGCGCGCGTCTCCTTCCGGCAGTCACCCGGCCTCTTCCACCTCCACTACAGCGACCGCTTCTTCGCCGCCGTCGCCTGGAGCGGGGCCGCCCTCGCCGCCGCCGTCACGGCCGGGCTCGGCGACGCGGTGCCGCTCTGGGCCTCGATCCTCCTCTGGGCCGTGCTGTGGACCCTCTACCTCTCCATCGTCAACGTCGGGCAGACCTGGTACTCCTTCGGGTGGGAGTCCCTGCTGCTGGAAGCCGGCTTCCTCGCCGCCTTCCTGGGCAACGCCGACACCGCACCGCCCGCCCCGGTGCTGTGGCTGATGCGCTGGCTGGTCCTCCGCGTCGAGTTCGGCGCCGGACTGATCAAACTGCGCGGCGACAGCTGCTGGCGCGACCTGACCTGCCTCCGCTACCACCACGAGACCCAGCCGATGCCCGGACCGCTCAGCTGGTTCTTCCATCACCTGCCCGACCCGCTGCACCGGGTCGAGGTCGCCGCCAACCACTTCGTCCAACTCGTCGTACCGCTCGCCCTGCTGCTCCCGCAGCCGGTCGCGAGCTACGCGGCCTGCGCCGTCATCGCCACCCAGCTGTGGCTGATCGCCTCCGGCAACTTCGCCTGGCTCAACTGGCTCACCGTGACCCTGGCCATCGCCGCCGTGGAACCCGCCCGCCTCGGCCTGCCCGTCCACGCCCGCGCCTACCCCGGCACCCCGCTCTGGTACGAGGCGCTGGTGATCGCGCTGACCGCGGCCGTCGTCGTCCTCAGCTACTGGCCGGTGCGGAACATGGTCTCCCGCGGCCAGGTCATGAACCGCTCCTTCAACCGCCTCCACCTCGTCAACACCTACGGCGCCTTCGGCAGCGTCAACCGCCTGCGCCAGGAGGTCGTGGTCGAGGGCACCGACGAGGCGGTCCTCACCCCGCGCACCGTGTGGCGGGAGTACGGCTTCAAGGGCAAACCCGGCGACGTGCGCCGCCTGCCCCGTCAGTACGCCCCCTACCACCTGCGGCTGGACTGGCTGATGTGGTTCGCCGGCATCTCGCCCGGCTACGCCCGCCCCTGGTTCCTGCCCCTCGTCGCCCGCCTGCTCGCCGGCGACCCGGCCACGCTCCGGCTGCTGCGCCACAACCCCTTTCCGGACGCCCCACCGACCCACGTCCGGGCGACCCTCTACCTCTACCGGTTCACCGATTGGCGCGAACTGCGGGAAACCGGCGCGTGGTGGCGCCGCACCGCTCTGAGCGAGTACCTCGCGCCGGTCGACCTGCCCGCCCTCGGCCGCGCCGGGTACCGGCCACCGCTCGGCCGGCCGCGCCGCGGCGTCCGCGAGGTCCCGCTGGAACGGCTGCGACGGCCCGGCCGCCGCCCCGGTCCGTCCGCCGTTCGGAGGCCGGGACACCCGTCCGGACCAGCGCCGGACCACCCGGGAGGGTCCCCCGAGTAGCGGCCGGGCGGGCGGTATGGCACACGACACCGGCCCGTCGGGGCGGTGGGTGCGTGCATGGCTCGAACGGGCACCCGTATTCTGGGCCTCCACACCGGCAGCCCGCCCGCGCGCCCCCTCGCCCCTCCCCGGGGCACCCCCGCGCAACCGGTCCGCCGCCCCTCGCCGCCAGCCCCGCCGTCGTCGCCCAGAACCGGACCTCACATGACAGTGCTTCACTCGCGCAACGCCGACGCAGCCGACCCGGCGGACGTCGCCGACGCCGCAGACGTCAAGGACCCCCAGGACGCCGCCGCGGAGCCCGACCTCCGCGAGGACCTCGGCCGCTACGCCGAACTCGGGGCCTTCACCCTCACCGCCGACACCCACGCCTGGTACGCGGCCGTCGACACCGTCGCCACCCCGGAGGACGCCCGCGCCGCCTCCACCGCGCTCGCCGAGCTGCGCGGCAGCGACCTGCAGCAGACCTGGGAGGCCGTCACCGCCCTGGCCGCCGAGGTCAAGCTCGACGAGCCGGACACCGTCGCCAAGACCGCGCTCCTCGTCGAGATGCTCCAGCGGGTGCACCGCACCTCCGCCACCCTCACCACCGCCGCGTACGACGCCGACCTCGGCGCCCTCGCCGCCGCCACCGCCGACAGCGCCTGGCGCCGCGAGAACGGCGTCAAGCTCTCCTGGCTGCGCGGCCGCTCGCTGCGCAAGCAGGCCGCCGCCCTCGCCACCGACCGGCGCGTCCGCCGCGAGGACCTGCACGAGGCGCTCACTTCCGCCGAGATCGAGCGCCGCGCCTGGGCCGCCCTCGCCCCGGCCGGCAGCCTCCCGGTGGCGCCCGCCGACGGCGCCCTCATCGACCGCACCGCCCAGGCCTTCGAGGCGATCAACACCGGCCTGCGCGAGCTCTCCCGCCTCCTGCCCGACCACGACCTGGACGGGCTGCCCTTCGCCGAGCTCATCGACCTGGTCGAGCGGCTCGCGGCCGACGAGGGCACCCTCTACCGCCTCCCCACCATCCGCGGCCTGCGCGCCACGCTGGAGGAGGCCGGTCTCGGCGAACTGCTCACCGAACTCGCCGCCGCCAAGGCCGACCGCCGCGCCGCCGAGGCCGCGTACTCGGCCCGCCAGGCGCTCGCGGGCGGGCAGCGGGACGGGCTGGCGGAGAAGACCGTCGCCGAGGAGCCGACGGTCGAGGAGTCGGCGGTCGAAGAGTCGGCGTTCGAGGAATCGGCTGCCGAGACCGAGACCGAGGCCGGTGCCGAGGCCGACGCTGAAGCGCTTGCGCGTCAGGCGCTCGCCGGTGGGCAGCGGGACGGTCTCGTGGAGGAGGTCCCGGCCCCGGTGACCGCTCCCGCCGGGGAGACCGTCGAGGTCGATGCGGCTGTCGACGTCGAGGCCGAGGCCGAGGCTGAGGTCGAGGACGTGACCGAGGCTGAGACCGGTGTTGAGGCGGTGTCGGGCTCGGACTCCGACACGGACGCCGCCGCCGTCGAGACGGCTGCCGCGGAGGAGCTGACGGAAGAGACCCCGGTTGCCGTGGTCTCCCTCCCGGCCCCGTCCCCGGCCGCCGACGACCTGGTCGCCGCGGCGACGGCCGCCCTGGCCGAGGTCGCAGCGGTGGAGGAGACGGCGGCCGAGGACGCGGAGTCGGCCGTCGAGGTCGAGGAGCCCGCCGCCGAGGCCGACGTGACGGAGACCGAAGCCGTCATCGAGGAGCCCGCCGTCGAGGCGGAGGCCCTGGTGGCCGAGCCCGAGCCCGAGCCCGAGGCCGAGGTAGAGGCTGAGGTCGAGGTCGAGCCCGAGGCCGCTGTCGAGGAGCCGGCTGTCGAGGTGGCCGTGGCTGCTGACGATGTCGCCGAGGCTGAGCCGGTGGCCGAGGTCGTCGCCGAGGAGCCGGTCGTCGAGGCCGAGGCCGCGCTGGCTGAGCCGGTGGCCGAGGAGGACGTTGCCGAGGCTGAGCCGGTGACCGAGGTTGTCGCCGAGGAGGCCGTTGCCGAGGTCGAGCCCGAGGCCGCTGTCGAGGAGCCCGTCGCCGAGGAGCCGGTTGTCGAGGCCGAGCCCGAGGCTGAGGCCGAGCCCGAGGCCGTCGTTGAGGAGCCCGTCGCCGAGGTGGCCGTGGCTGCTGAGGACGTTGCCGAGGCCGACCCGGTGGCCGAGGTCGTGGCCGAGGAGCCCGCTGCCGAGGTCGTCGTCGAGGAGCCGGCCGTCGAGGAGCCCGTCGTCGAGGCGGAGACCTCCGCGGCCGAGCCCGAGGCCGCACCCGAGGCCGCACCCGAGGTCGAGCCCGAGGCCGAGCCCGCTGCCGGTCGAGTGAAGCCGGAATTCACGCCCGGTCGTCCCGTGACCGCCTACTCGGCCGACGAGCTGCTCGCCGTCGTGCGGTGGGTGGACGGCGACGGCGTCGAGCGGAGTGACGAGGAGCTGCTGCGCGCGGCCATGAAGGAGCTGGGCTTCGCCCGTCTCGGCCCCCGTATCAAGGAGGCGCTGGGCGCCGCCGTCACCGCCGCACGCGGCTGACCTCGCCTGCCCCACAGGGCCCGGGACGCGATTTCGCGTCCCGGGCTCTTCCATGTCGTCGGCGGTCCCGCGGTGCCGGGCGGATCTCCGTCCGTCAGGCGTCGGCCGCGCCTGGTGTGAACGGGTGGGCGATCGCCTGCCGCAGGACGGCCGGTGCGGTGACGAGGGACGGCCCGTACCAGGTCAGGTGTCGCCCGCTGACCAGTGCGACCGGCGTGCCGGGGAAGGCCTCGGGGCCGTCCTCGGCGGTGAAGCGGTACGGCTCGTCCGGCAGGACCACCAACTCTGCTCGACAGTCGAGCAGTTCGGGCAGCGGGACGGCGGGGTAGCGCTCGGGGTGGTCGGCGTGGACGAGCCGCAGGCCCAGGCGGCGCAGCAGGTCCCCGGCGAAGGTGTCGCGGCCGAGGACCATCCACGGGCGGCGCCAGATCGGCACGACCGCCGTCGGGCCTTCGGAGATGTCGGAGCTCTCGGCGTCGTCGGGGCTCGGTCCGGGCGGCGCCCAGGCCGCCTCCGCCTCGTCCAGCCAGCCGGGGCGCGGCAGTCGGCAGGCGACGGTGAGCAGCCGGTCCAGGGACCGGAAGGCGTCGTCCAGCGTGCGGATGTCGGTGACCCAGACGGGGACGCCCGCCGCCCGCAGCGCGTCCAGGTCGGGGCGCCGGTTCTCCTCGTCGTTGGCGATGACGAGGTCGGGTTCGAGCGCGAGGACACCGGGGACGTCGGGGTTCTTGGTGCCGCCGATCCGGGTGACGGCGAGCTCGGCGGGGTGGGTGCACCAGTCGGTGGCGCCGACCAGCAGTCCGGGCGCGGTGGCGGCGACCGCCTCGGTCAGCGAGGGCACCAGGGAGACCACGCGGCGGGGTGGGCGCGACCCGAGCCGGACGGGGAGGTCGAGGTCGTCGCGCGGGGCGGTGGGGTCGGCCATCCGGTCAGCCTACGTCCGTGCTGCGGAGGGCGGTGGCGCCCTTTCCGGTGGATTCCCGGGAACCCGGTGCCCGGGGCGTCCGACTACCTGGTCCGGGTCCGCTGCACGGGCCCGAGCACGGACCACCGACCAGGAGAGTTGTCATGCGCCCACGCGTTGTCTGCGGAATCGCGGCCGCCGTCGCCCTGTTCGCCACGGCCTGCGGAAGCGGGGGCGGGGGCCCGCAGGGTGCCTCCGTCACCGCCGCGGCCCAGGCGGCCCCGGCCGGCGCCTACCCGGTGAAGGTCGCGGACTGCGCGGGCAAGGAGACCGTCGTCGCCAAGGCGCCGACGAAGATCGTCACCAGCAACGCGTCGAGCCTGGAGATGCTGCTCCGGCTCGGTGCCGGCGACCGGGTGATCGGGACGGGCTTCCCGCCCGGCAAGGGCACCCTGCCGGCGGACCTCGCCGACCAGGGCGCCAAGGTGCCGGTTCTGGGGGAGAAGGTGATCCCCAAGGAGAAGCTGCTCGGCTCCGGCGCCGACCTCTACGTGGACACCTTCAGCGCGATGCCGATGATGGGCGGGGGCGCCACCGGGCCGAGCGAGGAGGAGTACGCGGCGGCCGGCATCCAGCACGTCTACCTGCTCTCCACCGCCTGCGCCGGGACCCCGAAGGCGGCCAAGGCGCCGCGCACCGACCTCGCGGGGATCGAGGACGACATCCGCCGGCTCGGCGCCGTCACCGGCACCTCGGCCCGGGCGGAGGAACTGGTGGCCGGGATGGAGCGGCAGATCGGCGAGGTGCGCACCGCGCTCGCCGCCGTGCCGGAGGGGCAGCGGCCGAGCTACTTCGTCTTCGACTTCGACGCGGGCACCAAGCAGCCGGTGGCGGTCTGCGGCCGGCAGGTCGCCAACGCGGTGATCACCCAGGCCGGGGCGCGCAACGTGTTCGCCGACTGCGACGCCGACTTCAAGCCCGGCTCCTGGGAGGACGTCGTCGCCAAGAACCCGGACTGGATCCAGCTCGCCGTCCGCAACCGGGGCAGTGAGGAGGCCACCCGCAAGGCCTTCGACGACGCCGAGGCGTTCCTCAGGAGCTTCCCCGCGACCCAGGGCCTGAAGGCCGTCCAGGAGGGGCACTTCGTCCGCCTCGGCTCGGAGGTGACCACCATCGCGGGTGTGCGCAACGCGGACGCCGTCCGGCAGATCGCCGCGACCGTCCACCCCGACCTCGTCAAGAACGGCCAGTAGAACGTGACTCCGGCCGCTCACACGGAGGCCGCCGTCACCCGCCGTCCGGCCCGCACGCTGCGGGCCGGGCCGACGGCCGCCGTCCTCGCCGTCGCGCTGGTGCTCGCGCTGACCGCAGCCGTCTCGCTCGGCGCGGTGGACATCCCGCCCGGCGAGGTCTGGTCGGTGGTCGCCCGCCGACTCACCGGTCGGGCCGCCGAACCGGGCACCCGCGACCTCATCGTCTGGCAACTGCGCGTGCCGCGAGCCCTGTTGGCGGCGGTGGTGGGCGCGGGACTCGGCCTGGTCGGCTCTGCCGTCCAGGCCCTGGTCCGCAATCCGCTCGCCGACCCGTACCTGCTCGGCATCTCCTCCGGAGCCTCCCTCGGGGCGGTCGCCGCCATCGTCCTCGGCACCACCTTCGGGCTCCAGCTCTCCTTCGGCAGCGCGCTCGGTCTCACCGTCTCGCTGGCGGCGTTCGCCGGCGCGCTCGCCGCGTTCTCGCTGGTCTGGCTGATGGCCCGGCGGGGCGGCGGCTTCTCCCCGCTGCGCCTGGTCCTCGCGGGCATCGGCATCGCCCAGTTCCTCGGCGGCATCACCAGCTACCTCGTCCTGCAGACCCGCGACGAGCAGCAGACCCGGGGCGTGCTGTTCTGGCTCATGGGCAGTCTCGGCGGCGCCGTCTGGGCCCAACTCGCCGTCCCCACCGTCGCCGTGGTTCTCGGCCTGGCCCTGCTGCAGGCCCGTGCCCGGGGGCTCAACGCGATGCTGATGGGTGACGAGACGGCGGCCGGGCTCGGCGTGGACGTCGCCCGGCTGCGCCGCGAGGTGTTCGTCGTCACCAGCGTGCTGACCGGGGTCCTGGTCGCCGTCTCCGGCGCGATCGGCTTCGTCGGCCTGATGGTGCCGCATGTGTGCCGGCTGCTCCTGGGCGGCGACCACCGGCGTCTGCTGCCGCTGTCCGCGCTCACCGGGGCGCTGCTGCTGGTCGTCGTCGACACCGTCGCCCGTACCGCCCTGGACGGCCAGGAACTGCCGATCGGCGTGGTCACCGCCGTCCTCGGCGCCCCCACCCTGCTCTACCTGCTGGACCGACGACTGGAGCGCACGTGAGGATCGCCGTCGAGGACCTGAGCGTGACCCTGGCCGGGCGAACGGTGGTGGCCGGGGTCCACCTGGTCGCCGAGGAGGGGGAGATCGCCGGGCTGGTCGGGCCCAACGGGAGCGGCAAGTCCAGCCTGCTGCGCACCGTCTACCGGCACCTGCGGCCGAGCGCCGGCCGGGTGCTGCTGGCCGGGCGGGACCTCGCGGAGCTGCGGCCCGCGCAGTCCGCCCGGCACATCGGCGCGTTGCCCCAGGAGCGCGGCGGGGACTTCGAGTTGAGCGTCCGCGAGGTGGTCGCGATGGGCCGCACCCCGTACAAGCGGGCGTTCGCCGCCGACGACGCCGAGGACCACCGGATCACCGCCGGGGCGCTGGACCGGGTCGGCATGGCGGGCGCCGCCGACCGCCGGTTCGGCCAACTGTCGGGCGGGGAAAGGCAACGGGTGCTGCTGGCCCGCGCGCTCGCGCAGCAGCCGGACGTCCTGGTGCTGGACGAACCGACGAACCACCTGGACGTCCGGCACCAGGTCGAACTGCTCGCCCTGCTGCGCGAGCAGCGCCGGACCACCCTGGTCGCCCTGCACGACCTGAACGCCGCCGCCTCGGTGTGCGACCGGCTGCACGTCCTGCACCGCGGCGCCCTGGTGGCTTCCGGCGCTCCGCGCCAGGTGCTGACCCCCGAGCTGATGGCGGAGGTCTTCGGCGTCCGGGCGGCGGTGATCGATCACCCGCTCACCGGCGATCCGCTGATCGCCTTCGACCACCGCACCCCGGCCGGTGCGGTGGCCTCCGTGGCGGTGACGTAGCCGGTCCTCGGGGAGGGGGAGGGGGGAGGCTCAGCGGCCGACGTGGCTGTCCGCGTGGCCCTCGTAGTGGCTCGGCCGGCCGTCGCGCAGGACCGCGCGGCCGAGCCGTGCGGCCTCCTCGCTGCGCAGCAACTCCCAGCCGCCGTCAGGTCGGTGGAGTACCGCCGAGTGCCAGGGGGTGGTCCAGGCGTCGGCCGCCGCCAGCAGCCGGATGCCGAACTTGGCGACCCCGGCCGGCTGCGGGTGGATGGACAGCCGCACGGCCCGCGGGTGGTGCTCGGCGATCAACTCGCCCCAGGCGCGGCTGCGCTGGATCACGGCGTAGGCGCGGCGGCGGCACTCCCGCTGCAGGGCCGATCGGGTGCCGGTGAAGCCAACGGCGTCCTCGGTGAGGAAACGGGTGATGCCGCGGTAGAGCCGCAGGGTCTCCTCCTCGGTCAGCACCTGCTCGCGCAACTCCTCGACGGTGGGGGCGTAGCGCTCGTGCACCCGGGCGCGCTTCTCGTCGTACGGGAGGTCGCCGAGGACGGCCCGCAGGTCGAAGGTGGCGAGGTGGCGCAGGCCCTCCCGGGCGATCATCGTGGTCAACTCGTCCGAGTAGGCGTCGATGTGGTCGTCCGGGACATTGATCAGGTCGCCGAATATGTGCCCGTCGGAGCAGATCAGGATCCGGGCGCCGGGCTCGTGGAGGCGTCCGATCTCGGCGCAGAGCCGGTCGAGGAAGGTCAGGGACAGCCGTTCGCCCTCGTCGGGCAGGTGGCCCAGCACCTTCGCCGGGTTCGGCGACTTGCAGGGGAAGCCGGGCAGGGTGAACACGATGGGCTCACCGGCGGCGATGAAGTCCGCCAACTGCGCGAGCTGGAGCGGGAAGTGCTCGGGGCGGGCGGCGAACTCCGGGTCGGCGGCGCGGCGGTGCGGCAGCAGGAGGCCGAGGATGCGGGCGGCCAGGCGTTCGGGCCCGGCGGAGGTGGCGGGCCCGGTCACGGCGTCGGTGACAGGAGTGGGAGCGGTGGCGGTGCCGACGGGCGGCATGGTGGGTCCTCCACGGATGGTGGTCTGGTGCGGGCTTCGGGTGGGCGCGGCCGGGCGGGTCGCGGCGACGGGGTGTCCCGGGGTCAGCGGCGGCGGTCGTAGGCGACGGGCAGTCGGTTGACCCCGCGCGCGAGCACGGCGGGGATCCAGACGAGGTCGGCCAGGCCGTCCCCGGGGGCCTCGGCCGGGCGCAGCCCGGGCAGCCGGGTGAGCAGGGTGCCGATGGCGATCCGGAGTTCGGCCCGGGCCAGGGCGGCGCCGGGGCAGTAGTGGACGCCGTGGCCGAAGGCGAGGTGCTGGTTGGGGGAGCGGTCGAGGTCGAGGCGGTCGGCCCCGGTGAACTGCGCGTCGTCGCGGTTGGCGGCGCAGAGCGAGACGATCACGGAGTCGCCGGCCGGCACGGTGGTGCCGAACAGGTCGCTGTCCTCGGCGAAGAAGCGCCAGGTGGTGAGCTCGAATGCGGCGTCGTGGCGGAGCAGTTCCTCCACCGCCCGGGCGAGCCGGCCGGGTTCGTCGAGGCCGTCGCGCAGGCGGGCGAGCTGTTCGGGGTGGCGCAGCAGGGCGATCAGCATGGTGGTGATCTGGTTGGTCACCGGTTCCTGCCCGGCGACCAGCAGCTGGAACACCATGGAGTCGAGCTCCTCGCGGCTCAACTCGCCCGCGTCGTGGGCGGCGACGAGCCGGCCGAGCAGGTCCTCGGTGTCCGTCCATCCGGGCTCCCGGCGGTCGGCGCGCTTGCGGGCGACGACGTCGGCGATGTAGGTCTGCAGGCCGCGCAGCCGTGCCTCGTACGCCGGTCGGCCGGGGTCCTGCGGGCCGACGGGCTGGACGACCTTGCCCCAGTCGCGGTCGAAGCGGCCCGCCAAGTCGGCCGGGAGGCCGATGACTTCGGCGAGCACCCGGAAGGGGTAGTGGGCGGCGAAGCCGGCCACCAGGTCGGCGCCGCCGGTCTCGGGCAGTTCGTCCACCAGCGCGTCGGCCAGCTCCTGCAGGCGGGGGAGCAGGGCCTCCACCCGGCGCGGGGCGAAGGCATCCAGGACGAGCCTGCGCATCGCGGTGTGCTTGGGCGGGTCCTGGTGGAGCAGGTGGACCTGGAGCTGCGAGTGCTGCGGCTCGGGCATGATCGACGCGAGTCGGCGCCAGCCTTCGTTGCCCAGCGCGTGGTTCTTGCCCAGGCGCGGGTCGTTGAGGGTCGCGTGGGCGGCCCGGTAGCCGGTGACCAGCCAGGCGTGGATGCCGCTGGGGAACTCCACCCGGTGCACCGGCCCCGCCTCGCGCATCTGCCGGTACAGCGGGTACGGGTCGCTCTTGTACGCCGGGCCGTACAGCGGGACGGGGGAGGGGAGGCGGTCGTGGCCGTACGGGCAGCGCTGGGTGTCATCGGTCGCGGCCGGGGTGGGGTTCGCGGTCGGGGCGTCGGTCGCGGCCGGGTTCGGGTTCACCGTCGGGGCGTCGGTCGTGGCCGGGGAGGGGATCGTGTCGGTCATCCGGGGTGGTCCTTCGGTGGGGTGCGGACGGTCAGGGCCTGGGGCGGCGGTGCAGGGCGAGCAGGGCGACGGCGGTCGCCGCGACCAGGGCGGCCAGGGCGATCCCGGCGCTGGTTCCCGTGCCGGTCCCGGTGGTGGTGCCGCTCGCGGCCCCGCCGCCGGCCGTCGAGGCGGCGGCGGTGGCGAGGGCCGGGCCGAGGGCGAAGCCGAGACTGCGGGCGAGTTGGACGGCGGAACCCGCGGTGGCGAGCTTCCCGGGCGGGGACGCGGCCATCACCAGGGCCTGGGTGGGGCCGCCGTTGAGGCCCATCCCGGCCCCGGCGAGGGCGAGCCGGGCGGCGATGTCCACGGTGGACCAGCCGGTGTCCGACGGGATGAGCAGGGCGAGGCCCAGGGTGGTGACGGCGGCGCCGGTGAGCGCCGTCGGCCGGGCGCCCCAGCGGTCGGCCAGCCGTCCACCGACCCGTCCGGCCAGCACCATGCCGAGCGGGAACGCCAGCATGGTCAGCGCGGTGGTGGTGGCGCTCTCGCCCCGGGGGCCGCGCAGGTGCTGGGCGAGCAGGTAGTGGCAGGCCGCGAAGCCCGCGGCGAGCGACAGCACCGAGGCGTTGACCCCGGCGGTCCCGGCGGTCCGCAGCACCTCGGCCACCGGACGGCCGCCGGGGCGGCGCAGCCACAGCAGGACCAGCGGCGCGGCGGGCAGCGTCAGCAGCAGCCACTGCGGTGCCTCCGGGGCCAGGGTGAGCCCGAGCAGGACGGCTGCCACGGCGCCGCCTATCAGGGCGGCGTCGCCGAGCGAAGCCCGGTCGGGCGGGCGCAGTCCGCCGCGCCGCGGGGCGTGGCGGAGCACGATCAGGACGGCGGCCAGGCAGACCGGCAGCTTGACCAGGAAGACCGCCCGCCAGCCGAGGTGGTCCAGCAGCAGTCCGCCGATGACCGGGCCGGTCACGGCACCCAGCGGGCCGAGGGTGGCCGGCACGCTCATCGCCCGCCCGCGCAGCTCGGGCCGGACGGACGTCGCGGCGAGCACCGGCATCAGGACGAAGAGCACGGCCCCGAAGGCGCCCTGCAGCATCCGGGCGGCGATCAGCCAACCGGCCCAGGGGGCCGCGGCCGCCAGCACGCTGCAGGCGGCGAAGCAGCCGACCGCGAGCAGCAGCGCGGACCGGGTGCCGACCTGGTCCAACCACCGACCGGCGGGCAGGAGGAGGGCCACGAGCGGGAGTTGGTAGCCGAGGACGGCCCACTGGGCGAGGCCGGGCGAGACGTGCAGGCCGGACGAGATGTCGGTGAGCGCGAGGTTGACCACGTTCATGTCGAGCATCGCGACGAAGGAGAGCAGGCCCGCGGCCACGACCAGGCTCCAGCGGTCGACCGACTCGGGCTGACTGTTCGTCAGCTCGACGGCGGACGTGGGTTGTTGTGCTGCCATGGAGTCCCTCCGTTCCCGGGTTGCCGTGCGGGACACCGCCTCGGCGGCGGGGTCCGGTACAGCAGTCGGGGGCGCGGCGGCTCCGGTTCCGAACACTTGGGGGAATTTTTCGGCGGGGTTCGGACGGCGGGTGACGGATGGCAGGGATGACAGATGACAGCTGACAGATGTTGAAATCTGTCATCTGTCATCTGTCATCTGTCAGTTGTTCCCCGTCATCCGCCGGGTGTCATCGGTCGCCGGCTGCCGTCCGCCTGCCGCCCACGTGCCGGCACCGCTCAGCAGGCGGCCGCGAGCTCCCCGGCCTCGGCCGCCCGCAGTCGCGCCACCAACTCCTCCCGCGCCCGGGCGACCCGGGAGCGGACGGTGCCGACCGGGCACCCGGCGACCTCGGCCGCCTCGGCGTAGCTCAGCCCGACCACCTGCGTCAGGACGAAGGCCTCCCGCCGTTGGGCGGGCACCCGGTCGAGCAGGTCGCCGAGCGCGATGCCGTCCTCGAACCCGGCCGCCGGGCCGCCGCCCTGCCGCTCCGCCGCCTCCTGCCAGTCCGGCAGCGCCGCACAGCGAGGGCGGGCGGCGGCCATCCGGTACCGGTCGATCACCGTGCGCCGGGCGATCGACAGCAGCCAGGTGCGGGCCGAGGAGCGCCCCGCGAACGCGGGCAGGCCGCGCAGCGCGCGCAGGAAGGTCTCCTGCGCGAGGTCGTCGGCGGACTGCACGTCGGTCAGGTGGGCGACGAAGCGCCAGACGTCGCGCTGGGTCGCGCGGACGAAGGCCTCGACGTCCGCCGCCCGGCCGGAGCGGGCGGTCAGTGCGAGTGCGGTGAGCTGCTCGTCATCCACGGCGGCCTCCGGACCGGCCGGTCCCGCCGCAGTGGCCGTGCGGGACGATGGTCACATGAGATGCGCGCAGTTCCGTACCGCTCTGTCCGCCCGCCTCGACGGCGAACCGAGCGGTCTCCCGGAGGCCCGGCTGGACAAGCACGTCGCGCGCTGCACCGGTTGTCGGGAGTGGCTGGAGCGGGCGGAGCGGCTGGGCGGCCACGTCCGGGCGGCCGCCGCCGTCGGGCCGTCGCCGGAGTGGTCGGTCCGCCTGCCGGCGGGGCCGGAGGGGTTCGAGTCGAAGGGCGCCGGTCCGGCCGAGGGGGCGGACGGCCGCGCTCCGGAGGGCCCGCAGGCCGCGGAGCGGTAGGACGGTGGCGCCGGCCGCAGCCGGCGCGTCGTCGTGGTCAGACATGGAAGGGTCCCGAGGGGAAGGCTGGAACGGCACCGCTCAGGGCGGCACCGTCGGCGTCCATGGGCCGTGCGCGCGGCACCCCACATCTCCCGGGGAAACCGGGGAGCGGCGGCGGGCGGCGCGGGCCCGAACCCCGGCGTCACGGCGGCGGAAGGCGCGGCCGTACGGCGGGGCGACCTGCCCGTCGCGGGGCCCCGGCGGCCGGATGAAACCGGGGGAGGCCGGGGGATGCGGCGGCGGGCGCGTCAGCAGGCGAGGGCGAACGCCGGCGGCCCGCGCCGGACCACGGCATGCGTGAGCAGCACCGACCGGGGCGGCCGGGCCGTGTCCGGGACGGGCCGGGGCGGTGCCGGGGCCCGGTAGCCGAACGGCCGGGCGAAGAGCGCCAGCAGGGGGAGCAACAAGGCTCCCGCGACGACGGCGCCGAGCGAACCGAGCAGCTCGAAGAGCCGGACCAACGCCGCGTCACCGCGCCAGAGCAGCAGTGCACAGGCCAGGGCGGCCAGCACGTGGGCGACGGCCATCCCCGGCGACATGGCGTGGGACATTCCGTGCGCCATCCCGTGGGAGGTGCCGGGGGGCAGGCCGCCCGTCGTGGCGTCGGGCATCCCGCCGGGCATCGGGTGGGACATGCCGGGCATCCCGGCCGTCCCGGGCAGGCCCAGGTCCATGGCCGCCCCGTCGGCGGAGGCTCCTGCGCCCGCGGCCCCGTGCTGCATCCCGTGCATTCCGTGCATCCCGGCCGTCGGGCGCAGTCCGCCGGTGGACGGCGGGACGTCCGGGTCGATGCCCGCCATCCGCGCCAGCTCGACCGGTGACAGCCCGTCGGGCACCCGGTCCGGGTTGCACAGCAGCAGGGCGGCCCAGTCCGTGGTGGCGAGCCGGCCGAGGCCGCCGCCGCTGCCTCGGCCGAGGACCCCGGCTTGTTCGAACAGCTGGTGCAGCGCGATCTGCGCGGCGACCATCCAGACGCTGATCACAGCGAGCCCGCGGCGCTTCCCGGCGAGCAGCCAGGTCAAGCCCAGGATCGCCCCGAACGCACCGGCCAGCACGGTCGGCGAGACACCGGCCCCGGCCATGGCGACGTGCGCGGTGGCGGCCATTGCCACGCACAGCGCGGCGAAGACCACGGCGCGCAGCAGGCGGATCCGGTCGGTCATCACGATGGCACTCATCGTCGCACCCACCCCGCCCGGTGCGCACCGCACCCTCCGGTCATGGCCGGTTCCGCCCCGTGAGACCATGCCCGGCCGCTCGCCCGGTGACCGGCCAGGCGACAGGCCGGGCGGCCCGCGCGGAGGTCCGCCCGGCTGCCGTCCCGCTCGCTGCACCGACCCGAACAACCGCTCGTACGACCATCCGCACGGTTTGACAAGTGGTCACCGCATGCTCACTAGATGTCACGATCCGGTGCGTTCCGTGCGGGCGTGTCGGAGCGATGCCGTCCAGAAGCAGGGAGGTCCGGCCGTGGAGACCCCGACGCAGGCCGCCGAGCCCATCGCCGACCGTGCCGAGCCGGCCGACCGCCCCGGTGCGCCGGCCGACAGCCCCGGTGCGCAGGCCGAGCAGGCCGGGATCCCCAGGACCGCCGGCGCGCCCGGGATCCCCGACCTCGCCGACCCCGGCTTCTGGCGGCTGCCCACGCCCGCCCGCGCCGCCGCCTTCGCCGAGCTGCGCCGCCTCCCGGGCCCGCTGTTCTTCGGCGACCGCGCCACCGGCAAGGGCTTCCACGCCCTGGTCCGCCACGCCGACGTGGTCGAGGCCAGCCGAACCCCGGCCGTCTTCCTCAGCGGCCCCGGCGTGACCACCCCCGCCCCCGCCCGCTGGGTCCGGCTGCTGTTCGGCGACTCGATGGTCAATCTGGACGACCCGCGCCACGCCCAGTTGCGCCGGATCGTCTCGCGGGCGTTCACCCCGCGGCTGCTCGGCCGGGTCGAGGACGACGTGCAGCGGATCAGCGTCGCCCTGGTCGACCGGGTCGAGCGGGACCGGCCGGAGGACTTCGTGTCCGCGGTCGCCGCCGAACTCCCGTTCCAGGTGATCTGCACCATGATGGGCATCCCCGAGCAGCCGCGCCGCGCCATCCTCGACCTGGTCAACCGCACCTCGGCGGAGATCGGGGTGGCCCGCACGCTGCGCCACCGGCTGCGGGCGCCCGGGCGCGGGCTGCGGGCGCTCGCCCGGATGCAGGCCATCGTCGCCGGGATCGGTCGGGAGCGGCGCCGCCGGCCGGCCGAGGACCTGATCTCCGCGCTGGTCACCGCCGACGTGGACGGCCGTCGGCTCACCGGCCGCGAGCTCGGCGCCTTCTTCACCCTGCTGCTGGTCGCCGGGGTCGAGACCACCCGCAACGCGCTCGCCCACGGTCTGCACCTCCTGACCGTCCACCCCGAGCAGCGCGCCCTGCTGCTGTCCGACCTCGACGGGCGGCTCGGCGGGGCGGTGGACGAGATGGTCCGTCACGCCACGCCGATCATCCAGTTCCACCGGACCGTCGCCGTCGACCACGAGCTCGGCGGCCCGGGCGGCACGCTGCTGCGCGCGGGGGAGAAGGTCGCGCTGTTCTACGGGTCGGCCAACCGCGACGAGGCGGTCTTCCCCGATCCGGACGCCTTCGACATCACCCGCACGCCCAACGCCCACCTCGGCTACGGCGGTGGAGGCCCGCACTACTGCCTCGGCGCGCACCTGGCCCGGCAGGAGATGACGGCGCTGTTCCGGGAGCTGTTCACCCGTCTGCCCGACGCGCGTTCGGTCGGCGAGCCGGAGCTCGTCCCGTCCAGCTTCGACCACCGGGTCCGCTCGCTGCGCTTCACCTGCTGAACGTCCCCCCGGCGGTCCTCGGGGCTGCGACGCCCACGCGTCCACGCGCCCACGCGCCCACGCGCCCAGGCGCCCACGCGCCCCGGCACCGCGGCGCCGGGCACCGTTACCCGCCCGGCTCCCACCGCTACCCGCCCGGCTCCCACACCGCGTGGTCGTGCGCGAACAGCACCCGGCGCGGACGGTGCTCCGCCACCCGGTCGAGCCAGGCCCGGTAGCCGGGCAGCGGTGCCGCCACGCCCTCGCGCGCCGCCCGCCGGGCGAGCAGTGCCTGCCCGTACTCGGAGGCGAAGTCGTACGCCTGCCCGGCGAGCAGGACCGGGCCGCCGCCCGGGCGTTCGACCAGCAGGGACTGGTGGCCCGTGGTGTGGCCGGGGGTGGGCAGCACCCGGACGCCGGGCCAGATCTCCGCCTCGCCGTCGAGCTCCCGGTAGTCGGCGCCGGGGAAGTCGACCAGTGCGTCGATGGTGTAGCCGCCGCGCCGGGCGGTGGCCAGCTCACTCGCCTGGACCAGGACGGTCGTGCCGGCCAGTAGCGGGTTCCCGCCGCAGTGGTCGAAGTGCAGGTGGCAGTTGACCACCAGGTCGATGTCGGCGACGGAGACCCCGGCCGTGGCGAGGGCCTCGGGCAGCGGGCGGCGGACCGGGCGGTAGTGCGCCTCGGTCTCCGGGTCGCAGCCGCCGATCCCGGTGTCGAACAGGAGCAGCCCCTCCGGGTGCCGGACGAGGTACGCCAGCACCGGCTCCACCCGCGGCTCCGGGCCGCCCACCTCGGAGGCCGGTCGGACGAAGTACCCCAGGTCGAGGCGCCGGATCACGTGCACGTCATTCCCCCATGTCGCGGTGCGTCGCTCTGCCCGGGTACCGGCGGCCCCCGGACGGGCGGCTCCCGTTCGTCCCCCGGTCGGCCTCCCGTCGGCCCGCGTTCGCACCCTACCCGCCGCTCACCCGCCCGCCACCCGCCGACCGGCGGGCCGGTCCGCGCCCCCGGTGCCCGGGCGCCGGACCCGGCGGCGCTGCGCGCCGCACGCCGGTTGCCGAGGTTCCGGCGCGGCCACCGACGGTCGTGACTGGCGTCACGGCGAGCGACCAAGAAGGGGAGCACAATGCCGACATGACCGATCATCCGCTGCCCGCAGGAACCGTCGGACCCGCCGGACCGGGCGGGGGTGAGCCCGCCGACCGCCCCACCGCCGACGCCTGGGCGGCCCTCGGCGGCCCGGCCGACCTGCTGTCACGGGTGAGCTTCCACGGCCCGGACGGCGTCCTGCCCTCCCGACTGCCGGTGCGGCGCCTCGCCCGGGCCACCGTGGCCGTCTGCTCGCTCGCCGCCGCCGAGCTGGCCGCGCTGCGCAGCGGTGGTCCGGTTCCGGCCGTCCGGGTGGACCAGGGCGCGGTGGCCACGGCCTTCGTCAGCGAGCGGCACCTGACGGTCGACGGCCGCACGCCCGTCAGCTTCGCCCCGCACTCCGGCTTCTGGCGCACCGCCGACGGCTGGGTCCGGACCCACGCCAACTACCCGCACCACCGGACCCGTCTGCTGTCGGCCCTCGGCCTCGCCGCGGACGCCGGGCCCGATCGACTGGCGGAGGTGCTCGCCGGTCTGCCGGCCGAGCAGGTCCAGGAGCGTGCGTACGCGGCGGGGGCGCTGGCGGTCGCGGTCGCGCCGGTGAGCGAGACCGTGCACCCCCTGGTGGAGCACCGGGAAGTCGCTGCCCCCGGCGCCGTCGCGGGCGTCGCCGTCGGTACCACCGGCAGCGTCGGTACCGCCGGCACCGCAGGCTCTGCCGGCGCCGCCTCCGCCCGTCCGCTCGGCGCGGCCCCGGTGGACCGGCCCGCCGCCGGGCTCCGGGTCCTCGACCTCACCCGGGTGATCGCCGGACCGGTCGCCACCCGCACCCTCGCCCTGCTCGGCGCCGACGTCCTGCGCATCGACTCGCCCCGGCTGCCCGAGGCCGAGGACGCGCACGCCGACACCGGCTTCGGCAAGCGCTCGGCCCGCCTCGACCTCGCCGATCCCGCCGATCGGGCCGTCTTCGAGGACTTGCTCGCCACCGCCGACGTCGTGGTCAGCGCCTACCGACCCGGCGCCCTCGACGCCCACGGCCTGGCCCCCGACGCACTGTTCGCCCGGCGCCCCGACCTGATCGTCGTCCAACTCTGCGCCTGGGGCTGGACCGGCCCGTGGGCCGGGCGGCGCGGCTTCGACAGCCTGGTCCAGGCCGGTGTCGGCATCGCCGCCCACGAGGCCGCCGCCGACGGCCACCCCGGCGTCCTGCCCGCCCAGGCACTCGACCACGGCACCGGCTACCTCATCGCCGCCGCCGTCCTGCGCGCCCTCTCCGACCGGCACACCGGCCGCCCCGGAGGCCGACACCTGCGCCTCTCCCTCGCCGGCACGGCGTCCTGGCTGCTGCACGGCATCGAACGGGAGGTCCCGTCGGAGGTCCCGTCGGAGACCCCGGGTGAGGCCCCGTCCGAGCCGTACGACCCGTCGGGGTGGCTCGCCGAGACCGACTCCGCGTACGGGAAGCTGCGCCACGCCCTGCCGCCGATCGGCTACGAGGGCGCGCCCGCCGACTGGTCGCGCCCGCCCGGGCGTTGGGGGACGGACGCTCCGGTCTGGCTCTGAGCCGGGGGCGGGCGGGGGCGGCCCCCGGCGAGCCCGGGACCGAGGACCCGGCCCCGGTGGTGTCGGTGAGGTCCGGCATCATCGGGGCATGACCGCCGCACACGCCACCGACTACACCTGGTTCGAGCAGCGCTACCCCGTCCTGGGCGAGGCCCACTGCCTCACCCACGTCCAGGGGATCCCCGCCGACGAACTGCTGCGCCGCTTCGACGCCCTGCCCGGTCGCGAGGTCTCCGGCCTGGACGCGGTGATCGAGGCCTGGGAGACGTTCGATGACGGCGAGGACGAGGACGCCGCGGCCCTGCTCGGCGAGGACGACGACCAGCTGCTCGTCGCCGTCACCGAACTGGACGGCTGGGCCCTCGCAGTCGAGCCGTACGGGTACCTCGGCAGCCTCCACGACCTCGTCCCCGGGCTCTCCGACGGCACCCGGCTGGTCTCGCACTACCGCAACGTCAACGCCGCGGACAGCTTCCACTGGTGGGAGCACGGCAGCTGCCGCCTCCACTTCGAACCGCTCTTCGCCGACCAGCGGCACGGCTCGGACGCCGCTGCCTCCGGCATCCCCGAGCTGCTGACGGCCTGCGGCTTCGACCTCGGCGGTGAGCGGTACGATCTGCACACCGAGGCCGCGTTCGCCCTGGCCGAGCGGCTGACCGACGTCCGGCTCGATCCGGAACGGCTGGAGGCCGCCACCTTCCGGCTCGGTTACGCCCCGCGCCCGTAACGGCGCCTGGGGGCGGCCCCGGCCGGAAGCGGCAGCCCCTGCGATCCGCCGGTCGGAGGTCCGTGGGTTCAGACCCCGGACGGGATGTGCTTGGCGCGGCCGCGCATCTGGATCGCCGTCACGATCTCGATGAGGCCCAGGATCAGCAGCCAGCATCCGGCCAGGACGGTCAGCGCCTTGATCGACCCGACCGGCCAGACCATCAGCAGGACGCCGGCCAGCGTGTTGGCCACGCCCGCGAAGGCCTGCCAGCCGCGGGCCGGCATCTGCGGGTCGGAGATCGCGGCGGCCAGCTGCGTGATGCCGCGGAAGAGCCAGCCGATCCCGATCCAGAGCGCGAGCAGCAGCAGCGACTCCGCCGCGCTGCGGAAGCAGAGCAGCCCCAGCATCACGCAGATCGCGCCGCTGATGAAGGCCAGCACCCGCAGCGCGGTGGCGGCGTGGGTGCCGAACGCGGCGACCAGCTGCACGATGCCGATGACCAGCAGGTAGAGGCCGAACAGCACGCCCACCACCCTCAGGGTCTCTTCGGGCCAGGCGAAGACCACGATCCCGAGGGCGAGCGAGACGAGCCCGGCGACGAGCAGGACCTGCCAAGCGGCCTTGGCGAGCATGCCGAGCGGGCCCTGGACCGGGGAACCGTCGGGGGTGATGATCGGAGAGACCACGGTGGTGTAACTCCTCGGGCGGGGGTAGAGGACGAGCCCCAGCCTCTGCGCGCCGCCGCCCCGCCGCGCGCCGGATTCGGCCGTTCAGGGCTGTCGGATAAGGCCGTTCGGGGGATCCGCCGCGGCCACCGGAATGACATCGTCCGGACACTTGCCGTCGATATCATCCGGCGGTATGACTTCTGAAGGGTGGGGGACCCCTCCGGTCGAGCCGATCAGCCAGCACTACATCGTCTGCGGGGGCAACGCGCTGGCGCACCGACTGATCCTGGAGCTCGTCGAGCACTACGAGGTCCCGGTCGTCGTCCTGGTCGCCGACCGGACCCGCGACCACGCGCCACGGATCGAGCAACTCGACGGCGTCGCCGCGGTCGTGGAGTACACCAGCATCACCGACGAGGCCCTGCGGGCGGTGTCCATCGGCACCGCCCGCGGACTCGCCCTGGTGGAGGGCAGCGACCAGGAGAACATCCACGCCGCGCTCAGCGCCCAGAACCACAACCCGGACATCCGCATCGTGTTCCGGATGTTCAACCAGCGGCTCGGCGAGAACATCGAACGGCTGCTCAGGAACGGCGCCGCGCTCTCCGGATCGGCCACCGCCGCCCCGGCCTTCGCCGCCGCCGCGCTCGGGCGGCCCAACTCGGTCGAGATCGAAGGACGTTACCTGCACATCGCCTTCGACGACGCCATCACCTCCGACCGGATCTGCGTGGTCGCCGACCAGATCGACCGGCAGGACCTCAGCAGGATCAGGCTGCTGCCCGCGCAGCAGGGCGACTCGGCCGAATTCGTCCGACTCGCGAGCGAGTTCGGCGACGACGGGCCGATCCGCCCCGGCGGGGTACGGCGCGAACCGGTGCCCGAGGCCGGCCCCGGGCCGGAGGAGGAACCGGGCGGCACCGCCGCGTTGCAGGTGCTGCCGATCGAGCCCCGGGAGCCGATCGACTGGCGGCGTCGGTTGCGCTGGCGGCTGCTCGACACCATGCGCTTCTTCACCAGCGCCCGGATGCGGCTGGTGCTGCTCACCGCGCTGGCCGCCGTGCTGATGTCCTTCGGTGTGCTCTGGTACCTCAACCGGGACTTCGGCTGGACCGTCTACGTCTCGCTGCTCGACCTGGCCGGTGCGGCCCAACCCGACCAGCTCGCCGACATCGCCGCCGGGACGGGCACCGGAGGGCTCTGGCAGCGGGTCGCGCAGGTGGTGATCACCATCTGCGGGATCACCTTCGCGCCGGTCGCCACCGCCATCGCGGTCGAGGTGCTCGGCTCCGGACGGCGCGGTCAGCCGCGCAACCCCGGGGCGGGCACCCGGGACCACGTGATCGTCGTCGGGCTGGGCAACGTCGGCACCCGGGTCGCGACCCAGCTGCACGACCTGGGCGTGCCGGTGGTCTGCATGGAACGGGACCCGCAGGCGCGTGGGGTCGCCGCCGTCCGGGCGCTCGGGATCCCGGTGGTGATGGGCGACGGCCCGTTCGAGGAACAGCTGCGCCGGGCCCGGCTGAAGCACAGCCGGGCGCTGGTGGCGGTCAGCGGCGACGACGCCACCAACCTGGAAGCGGCGCTGGAGGCGCGGCACGGCAATCCCGAAGTCCGGGTGGTGGTGCGGCTGTTCGACGACGACTTCGCCGGGCACTTCTACAAGACGCTGGACAACGCGGCCTCGCGGTCGGTCTCCTACCTGGCCGCGCCGGCCTTCGCGGCGGCGCTGATGGGGCGCGAGGTGCGCGGGACGCTCTCGGTGTTCCGGCACGCGCTGCTGATCGCCGAGCTGACGGTGGAGGACGGCAGCGGGCTGATCGGCCTGAACCGGCACGACCTGGAGGACCCGGGCGGCGTCCGGGTGATCGCCGTCCGCTTCGCCCGCGGCGCGCAGCTGCAGTGGGGCCTCCCCGACCGCACCCGGCAGCTCGCGCCCGGCGACCGCATCGTGGTCGCCGCCACCCGTAGCGGGCTCGCCCGGCTGAACACGGTGGCGCTGGAGGAGTGACTGCGCGGAACGGGTGGTGACGGGTGGGACGGGCAGAGGCGGGTGTGCCGGGTGATGGGAGACGGTCGACAGACTTCAGCTGACAGATTTCATCATCTGAAATCTGTCAGCTGTCGTCCGTCGGTCGTCGTTCGTCCGCCGCCGGTCAGCGGTCAGCGGTCGGTCAGCGGTTGGTGAAGGACGGCGGGCGCTTCTCGGCGAAGGCCGACATGCCCTCCTTCTGGTCCGCCGTGGCGAAGGCCGCGTGGAAGAGCCGGCGCTCGAAGCGGACGCCCTCGGCGAGGGTGGTCTCGAACGCCCGGTTGACGCTCTCCTTCATCATGACCGCCGCCGGAGCGGACATCGCCGCGACGGTCTCGGCGGTGGCCAGGGCCTCGGCCAGCAGCTGGTCGGCGGGGACGATCCGGGAGACCAGGCCGGCCCGCTCGGCCTCCTCGGCGCCCATCATCCGGCCGGTCAGGCACAGCTCCATCGCCTTGGCCTTGCCGACCGCCCGGGTGAGCCGCTGCGAGCCGCCGATGCCGGGGATGACGCCGAGCTTGATCTCCGGCTGCCCGAACTTCGCGGTGTCCGCGGCCAGCAGGATGTCGCACAGCATCGCCAGCTCGCAGCCGCCGCCCAGCGCGAACCCGGCCACCGCCGCGACGACCGGCTTGCGCAGCGCACCGAGCCGGTCCCACGGACCCAGCCAGTCGTCCAGGTAGACGTCCGGGAACCGGTTGCCCTGCATCTCCTTGATGTCGGCGCCGGCCGCGAAGGCCTTCTCCGAGCCGGTGATCACCAGACAGCCGATCTCCGGGTCCCGGTCGAAGGCGGTGGCGGCCGCGACCACCTCGTTCATCAGCTGGGTGTTCAGCGCGTTGAGCGCCTTGGGCCGGTTGAGCGTGATCAGCCCCACCCGGCCCTTGCGCTCGACCAGGATCGTCTCGTAGGTCTCGGTCTCGGTCATCGCCGTCGACTCCCATGTCTGCTGCTCGGCGCCGCGCGGGCGCGCCCTGACCACCCAACGATCTACGACGTGCCCTGTTCCGCGCCAGTCTTGACATGCGAGACGCCGGTCACGGGGCCGGGAGACGGCCCGGAGGGGTCAGGCCAGGCCCAGCTCGTCGCCGTCGCGCGGGGCGAGGAAGCGGGCGACGTCCGCGTCCGTCACCCCGGCGAGGGTGGCGGGCTCCCAGCGCGGGTTGCGGTCCTTGTCGACGACCTGGGCGCGGATGCCCTCGACCAGGTCGTGGCCGTCCAGCGCGGCGCAGGAGACGCGGTACTCCTGGTCGAGCACGGCCTCCAGGGAGGGGAGCGTACGGGCCCGGCGCAGCGCGGCCAGGGTGGCCTTGGCCGCCGTGGGGGAGTTCGCCAGCACCAGCCCGGCGGCCTCCTTCGCCTCCGCGACACCGGAGTTCAGCAGGCGCTCGACGATCTCCTCGACGGTGGCGGCCGCGTAGCAGGCGTCGATCCAGGCGCGTTGCCCGGTCAGGGCGGCGGGCGGTGCGGGCTCGGTGTGCGCGGTGACGACCGCCCTGACGGCGGCGGTGGCGGCGGCATCGGCGGTGGTGTCACCGGCCGTGGTGCCGCCGGCCGTGGCGTTCGCGGAGGCGCTGCGGGCGAGGGCGTCGAGCAGTTCCGGGATCCGGGCCGACGGCACGTAGTGGTCCGCGAACCCGCACAGCAGCGCGTCGCCGGGGCCCATCGAGGCCGAGGTCAGCCCGAGGTGGGTGCCCAACTCGCCCGGCGCGTGGGCGAGCAGGCGGCTGCCGCCGACGTCCGGGACGAGCCCGATCCGGGTCTCGGGCATCGCGACGGTGGAGCGCTCGGTGACGATCCGGATCGCGCCGTGGGCGGACAGGCCGACGCCACCGCCCATCGTGATGCCGTCCATCACGGCGACGTACGGCTTCGGGTACCGGGCGATCAGCGCGTTCAGCCGGTACTCGTCGCGGAAGAACGCCCGGGTGCCGGCTCCGCCCGCCTTGGCGTCGTCGTGCATCGCGCGGATGTCGGCGCCCGCGCAGAGGCCGCGTTCGCCCGCGCCGGTCAGCACCACGGCGCGCACCCGGTCGTCGGCGGCCCAGTCGTCCAGCGTCGCGCGCAGGGCACCGATCATGCCGTGGGTCAGCGAGTTGAGCGCCCGCGGACGGTTCAGCACGATCCGCCCGATCCCGCCCTCCAGGAATGCCTGGACCTCTGCCACCTCTGCGCTCATCGGGCCCGCTCCCGTCCCCTCGGTGATGGACTTCCGCCGCCCACCGTACCGGGGAGGCCGGGCCGTTGTGATCACCTGGCCGGAGATCGTTCCCGCCCGCTGCCGCCGGCGCGGTGCGGCACAGCGGATGACGGCAGGCGGCAGACCGCAGACGGATGACAGCTGACAGATTTCATCATCTGTCAGCTGTCATCCGTCAGCTGTCCGTCGCTACCCCCGCACCCGCCCGGTCACCTCGCCGAAGCCGACCACGGCCCCGTCCGGCCCGGGTGCGGTGGCGGCGATGGCGACCTCGTCGCCGTCCTCCAGGAACGTCCGGGTCGTGCCGTCCGGGAGCTTCAGCGGCTCCTCGCCGTTCCAGGTCAGCTCGATCAGCGCACCCCGGGTCTCCGGCTCCGGCCCGCTGACCGTCCCCGAGGCGAACAGGTCCCCGGTGCGCAGCGAGGCGCCGTTGACGGTCATGTGGGTCAGCTGCTGCTGCGCCGTCCAGTACATGGTGGCGAACGGCGGGCGGGAGACCGGGTGCCCGTTCAGCCGCACCTCCATCGCCAGGTCCAGGCCCCACGGCTCGCCGTGCCGGTCGTCCAGGTACGCGAGCGGCTCGACGTCGCGCTCCGGCGGCGTGACGCGGGCGTGCTGCAGGGCGTCCAGCGGGACGATCCACGGCGAGATCGAGGTGGCGAAGGACTTGCCGAGGAACGGGCCGAGCGGCACGTACTCCCAGGCCTGGATGTCGCGCGCCGACCAGTCGTTGAGCAGGCACACGCCGAACACGTGCTCGCGGAAGTCGGCCAGCGGGACGGGCTTGCCCAGTTCGGACGGCGTGCCGACGACGAAGCCGACCTCGGCCTCGATGTCCAGCCGGCGCGAGGGCCCGAAGCTCGGCGCCGGGTCGGCGGGCGCCTTGCGCTGCCCGTGCGGCCGCACCACCGGCGTGCCGGAGACCACGACCGTGCCCGCCCGCCCGTGGTAGCCGATCGGCAGGTGCTTCCAGTTGGGCGTGAGCGGCTCCGAGCCCGGGCGGAAGATCCGGCCCAGGTTGGTGGCGTGGTGCTCGGAGGCGTAGAAGTCGACGTAGTCGGCGACCTCGAACGGCAGGTGCAGTTCGACCTCGGCCACCGGCAGCAGGGCCGGCGACAGGGCCTCGCGGAAGGACTCGTCCGTGAGCCACGTGGTGAGGTCCGCCCGCACCCGGGTCCAGACCGGCCGCCCGGCCGCCATCAGCGGGTTGAGCGAGTCCGCGTCCAGCAGCGCGGAGGGCGCACCGGCCGCGCGGGCCGCCGCCCCGGCGTCCAGGACGAAGTCCCCGACGCGCACGCCGATCCGGCGCCGCCCGGGCTGGTCGGCGGCGGTGAAGACGCCGTACGGCAGGTTGTGCACGCCGAACGGCGAGTCCTGGGCGCTGGCGAGCCAGCTGCGGGGGGTGGTCAACGGTCCTCCTGGTGCGGTGGAGTGGGCGACGACAGCAGGCCGAGCGAGGCCAGGTCGCCCAGGGGCTCGGCGATGCTGCAGGTGCCGAACGCGGTGAACGAGTTGCGGATCACCGTAACCTGACGATCAGTCAGTGCACGCACCGCCTTGGCGAGGGCCTCGCCGTCGCGCTCCGCCAGCACCTCCGCGGCCGCGGCCCGGTCGGTCTCCTGCGCGGCCAGCAGCACGTTCAGGAAGCCGTGGTGCTCGAAGCCGGTCTCCGGGTCGGTGTGCCGGACGGCGTTGTGCAGTCCGGCGGTGCACTTGTAGGGGAGTCCGCGCTGCGCGCAGCCGGTGAGGAAGGCGGCCAGCTCCGCCTCGTCCGGGAACGCCTCGGCGACCAGCCCGCCGGTGCGGAACTTCGCCCGGTACGGGCTGTCCACCAGCACGTCCAGGACGGCGTCCAGGTCGTCCCCGCGCAGGAGTTCGCGCGGCAGCTCGACGGCGGCCGGGACGTCCGGCGGCAGCAGCCGGTCCAGCTCGGCGACCGCCTCGGCGGCGTCCCGGGTGGCCAGTTCGACACCGGCCAGGTCGAACGACGCGGCGGCGGCGAGCGCCCGGGCGAGCTCGGCGCTGCCCCCCGGCAGCACCAGCCCGACCCTGAGCCGCGAGTCGCCGCCCGCGCCCGCCGGACCGCCCGTGGCGGCCGGACCCGTCGCGCCCGCTGCGCCCGCCGGACCGCCCGCGGCAGCCACCGCCGCGGCCAACTCGCCCAGCCGGCCCGCCCCGCACAGGAGCGGGCCGACGGCCTCGGCGTACCAGGCCGCGCGGTGGACGCGGTGTGCGGGCACGGCCTCGGCGACCGGCAGGTTCCCCGGTGGGAACACCGCCGCGTCGTCGAAGAGTCCGTGGAACAGCTCGGGGATGACACCCCCCGACGGCAGTCCGCTCATCGTCCGGGCCCCCGACCGGCCCAGGTCCAGGCGTAGTTGGCGTCCTCGCTGGCCCGCCCGCCCTCGCCGAGCTCCAGCGGGCGGAAGGTGTCCACCATGACGGCGAGCTCGTCGAAGAACTCCGCGCCGATGCTGCGCTCGTACGCGCCCGGCTGCGGCCCGTGGGTGTGCCCGCCGGGGTGCAGCGAGATGGAGCCCTGGGCGATGCCCGAGCCCTTGCGCGCCGCGTAGTCGCCGCCGCAGTAGAACATGACCTCGTCGCTGTCCACGTTGGCGTGGTAGTAGGGCACCGGGATCGACAGCGGGTGGTAGTCCACCTTGCGCGGGACGAAGTTGCAGATCACGAAGTTGTTGCCCTCGAACACCTGGTGGGCCGGCGGCGGCTGGTGGATCCGGCCGGTGATCGGTTCGAAGTCGCTGATGTTGAAGGCGTACGGGTAGAGGCAGCCGTCCCAGCCGACCACGTCGAAGGGGTGGTGCGGCACGGTGTAGCGGGTGCCCGCGATCCCGTTCGGGCCGCGGTGCTTGACCAGCACGTCGACATCCCCGGGCGCGTCGACGACCAGCGGGCCGACCGGCCCGCGGAAGTCCCGCTCGCAGTACGGCGCGTGCTCCAGCAGCTGCCCGTACTTGGACAGGTACCGCTTCACCGGGGTGATGTGGCTGTTCGCCTCGATGCAGTACGCGCGCAGCGGCTCGTCGCCGGTCGGCACCCAGCGGTGGGTGGTGGCGCGCGGGATGATCACGTAGTCGCCCTGGCCGACCTCGATCGAGCCGAACACCGTCTCGACCGTGCCCGCGCCGGACTCCACGTACACGCACTCGTCGCCGAGCCCGTTGCGGTACAGCTCGCTGGGGGCCCCGGCGGCGACGTACGAGATCCGCACGTCGCCGTTGCCGAGGACCAGCCGACGGCTGCCGACGACGTCCGCGGACTTCCACTCCTGGCCCGCGAACAGCTCGTGCAGCTTGAGGTGACGGGGGAGCAGCGGGTGGTTGGGCACCGTGGACTGGTCCGGCAGCTCCCAGGGCACCGCGTTGACCACGGCCGAGGGGATGCCCCGGTGGTAGAGCAGCGAGGAGTCCGAGGAGAACCCCTCTTCGCCCATCAACTCCTCGTAGTACAGCCCGCCTTCGGGGGTGCGGTGCTGAGTGTGCCGCTTGGGCGGGATGCTGCCCAGCTGCCGGTAGTACGCCATCTCCGTGGTCCTCCTCGACCGTCCGTCAGAGCTCTCCGACGCTCACAGGTTGCCGCGTCGGTCCTGCTCGCGCTCGATCGACTCGAAGAGCGCCTTGAAGTTGCCCTTGCCGAAGCCCAGCGAACCGTGCCGCTCGATGAACTCGTAGAAGACGGTCGGGCGGTCGCCGATCGGCTTGGTGAAGATCTGCAGCAGGTAGCCGTCCTCGTCGCGGTCGACCAGGATGCCGCGCTTCTTCAGCTCCTCGATCGGCACGCGCACCTTGCCGATCCGCTCGCGCAGCTCCGGGTCGTCGTAGTAGGCGTCCGGGGTGTCGAGGAACTCGACGCCGCGCGAGCGCAGCACGTCCACGGTGGTGAGGATGTCGTTGGTGGCGAGCGCCATGTGCTGGCAGCCGGGGCCGGTGTAGAACTCCAGGTACTCGTCGATCTGGGACTTCTTCTTGGCGATGGCCGGCTCGTTGAGCGGGAACTTCACCCGGTGGTTGCCGCTGGCGACGACCTTGGACATCAGCGCGGAGTACTCGGTGGCGATGTCGTCGCCGACGAACTCGGCCATGTTCACGAAGCCCATGACGCGGTTGTAGAACGACACCCACTCGTCCATGCGGCCCAGCTCGACGTTGCCGACGGCGTGGTCGAGGGCCTGGAAGAGGCGCTTCGGCGAGCCCTCCGGGTGCTTGACCTTGCTCTGCGCGACGACGTAGCCCGGCAGGTACGGGCCGTGGTAGCGGGAGCGGTCGATCAGGGTGTGGCGGGTCTCGCCGTAGGTGGCGATGGCCGCGCGGCGCACGGTGCCGTTCTCGTCCGAGACGTCGTTCGGCTCCTCCAGGACGGTGGCGCCGGTCGCGCGGGCGTGCTCGATGCACTTGTCGACGTCCGGGACCTCCAGGGCGAGGTCGACGACGCCGTCGCCGTGGCGGCGGTGGTGGTCCAGCAGCGGGCTGTCCGGCTGGACGCCGCCCTTGATCACGAAGCGGCAGGAGCCGGAGCGGAGCACGTACGCCTTGCGGTCCCGGCGGCCGGTCTCCGGGCCGGAGTAGGCGACCAGCTCCATGCCGAACACGACCTGGTAGAACTGGGCCGTCTGGGTGGCGTTGCCGACCACGAAGACGACCGCGTCCTGGGCCGTCACCGGGAACGGGTCGGTGGCCTGGTCGTGCTCGACGAGGCCGACGAGGCGGCGCAGCTGGTCGGCGTCAAGACCGGCCTCGCGCTCCTCGGGGGTCAACTCAAGGGCGTGGGACTGCGTGGTCATCGCTCGTTCCTCCACTTCGGGCCTCGTCTTCGAGGCTTCCGCTGGATCGCGGCCGCACCGCGTACGGGTGGGCGGTGTGGTTGCGGAGAGCTTGCTCCTGTCGGGGTGGTTGGGCAACAGGTCGGTTTTTCACTGCTCAATGTGTACAAGCTGGTCAGGATTTCCCGCCTCGCACTGCGCAAAATGTGCTGCCGCTTCCCGGGGATACACGAAGTCTGCGCAATCACCGTCGAGGGGTCGTTCACGGGTTCCCGGCCCCGGGACCGCGCTCGGGGAGGTGGTGCAGGAACCAGTTCCGGGCCAGCTCAGCGACCTGGTCGAGGGTCCCGGGCTCCTCGAAGAGGTGAGTCGCGTGCGGCACCACCGACAGTTCACTCTCGCAGCGCAGCCGACTCCCGGCCCGCCGGTTGAGGTCGAGCACGGTGGTGTCCAGGGAGCCGACGACGAGCAGCGTCGGGGCGCTCACCCGGCCCAGGACCTCGGCCCCGGCGAGGTCCGGGCGACCGCCCCGGGAGACCACGGCGCGCACGGCCGGGCCCAGCTCGGCGGCGGTGTGCAGCGCGGCGGCGGCCCCGGTGCTGGCGCCGAACAGGCCGAGCGGCAGGCCGCGGGTCTCGGGCACGGTGGCGGACCCGGGCGGGGCGTCGCTCCCGGGCACGGTGCCGGACTCGGGCGGGGCGTCGCTCCGGGGGTTCAGCTGCCGGGCGACGGCGGTCAGGCGGGAGCCCAGCAGTCCCACGTCGAAGACGTTGCGGCGGTCCGCTTCCTCGGCCTCGGTGAGCAGGTCGAACAGCAACGTGGCCAGCCCGGCACGGTTCAGGTACTCGGCGACGTACCGGTTGCGCGGGCTGTGCCGGCCGCTGCCGCTGCCGTGCGCGAAGACCACGACGCCGCGTGCGTCCGGCGGTACGGTCAGGCGGCCTGCGAGCAGGACCCCGGCGGCGGGCAGGACCAGCTCGCGGTCGACCCCGGCGGAGGCCGCAGCCGGGCTCCCCGGATCCGACTCCCGCTCCCGTTCCTGCTCCCGGGCCCGTTCCTGCTCCCGGGTCCGGGCCTCGGAGAGCAGCCGTAGCACCTCCGCGTCCTCGGTCTGTGAGAAGTCGGCGTAGAACTCGCCGATCGCGAAGAACGGGGACGGCGTGTCGACGCAGACCAGCTCGTCGGCCACCTCCTCCAGGCGGTCCGTCCAGTCCCGGGGCGCCACCGGCACGGCGAGCACCACCCGGGCCGCGCCCCGCGCCCGGACGATCCGGCAGGCCGCCCGGGCGGTGGACCCGGTGGCGATGCCGTCGTCCACCACGACCACCGTGCGTCCGCGGACGTCCGCGCTCGGGCGGTCGCCCCGGTAGCGGCGGGCCCGGCGCTCCAGCTCGGCGCGCTCGCGCCGCTCCACCTCGGCCAGTTGACCGTCGGTGACCGAGGCGAGCCGGATGACCTGTTCGTTCAGCACCCGCACGCCGTCCTCGCCGATCGCCCCCATGCCCAGCTCGGGTTGGTAGGGCACACCGAGCTTGCGGATCACACAGATGTCCAGCGGCGCGTCGAGCGCCCGGGCCACCACGGCGGCGACCGGCACCCCGCCCCTCGGCAGCGCCACGACGACGGTCCCGGGGCCGCCCACGTGACCGAGGCGTGCGGCCAGCCGCCGGCCGGCGTCGGTGCGGTCGGCGAAGTGCGTGAAGTGGGCTCCGGTGACGTGCATGACACGGCCTCCGGTTCCACCGTACGTCGTTCCGGGCGGCACGCGCGGGTGCGGCCGCGGACGCGTGCGCCCCGGGCGGGACGGCGCGGACGGCAGTCGGCAGGTCGGGCCGGGCGCGCACCGGGAGGGGCCCGGCCGGGGCGGGAGCGGCCCGGGACGGGGCAGGAGCAGCCCGGGATCCGACCGGGATCGCGCCGGGCCGGGGCCGGGATCGGGCCGGGCGGGGGCCCGGATCGGGCCGGGATGCGGTCGGGAGCGGGACGGGACGCAACCCCCGTGTGGGCGGGACAGCGGGCGGCGCACCGTGGGTCGCAGAGGCGGACCGAAGGGTCCGCCGGTGACCGGAAGGAGCGCCCGACATGCCGGGCACCGTCATCACCGATCTCCGCCGACGCGGCGCCGTGGACCCCGGCCGCCTGCTCGCGGGACCGCTGCGCGGCGTCGGCCTGCAGCGGCTCGAACCGGGCCACAGCACCGAGGTGGCCGCCGACGGCGTCGAGCACGCGCTCTACGTCACCGCCGGATCCGGCCTCGCCGAACCGCCCGAGTACGCGGTACGGCGGGACGCCTCGCCGGAGGCCCACGACCCCGAGCGGTGCGACGCCGAGCCGTACGAACCCGAGCCGTGTGACGCCGAGCCGCGCGACGCCGAGCAGTACGAACCCGAGCCGCGCGACGCCGGCATCCCGCTCGTCGAGGGCACCGCCGTCGTCCTCCCGCTCGGCACCCGGACCGTCCTCACCGCCGGCACCGCCGGGATGGAGTACTTCCACGCCGTCCTGACCGTTCCCGCCGGCGTCCGCACCTCCACCAGCGGAGATGAACCCGCATGATCGTCACCACCGACACCGGCGCCGCCATGGTCGTCCTCGGCCCGAACGGCGAACGCGTCCGGATCCGCTCCCTGGCCCGCCGCTCGATGCTCACCAGTGCCTGCGAGGCCTTCGACCACCTGCGGCTGAGTCCGGGCGCCCACCACGTGCTGACCGGCCGGCCCGACGCCGAGACCGTCCTGCACGTGCTGCGCGGCGCCGCCGTCGTCGGCCGGCTCTCCGACGAGCCCGACCACCTGGCCTCGGAAGGCGATCTGCTGCTGGCCCGCCGGGGCCGCACGCTGCAGCTCGAAGCCGGTCCGCTCGGCGCCGAACTGCTCTGCCTCACCCTCGCCGTTCCCCGGCGCGGCGCCGGCACCGGGGCCGTTCCGGCCCGCCGCCGCGCCGCACGCCGTGACCGGCCCTGACCCTCCTGCCCGTCCCGGACCGTACGTCCTCCGTCCGAGGAGACCTCTCGTGATCGTCGTACCCGCCGCCGTCCCCCGCACGGCACCCGTCCTCCGGCGGCTGATCGACCCGGACCAGCGGCCCGCGGTCCGCGCCGGGCTGACCGTCGAGACCCTGCCGCCCGGCGTCCGGGTCGACCAACTCCCCTTCGAGACGGCCGAGTCGGTGACCGTGGTGCTCTCCGGCCGGCTGGAAGCGGCCGGCCGGATCCTCTCCCCGGGCGAGGCGATGCACCACCGGCCCGGCAGCAGTTGCCGACTCACCGCCGTCCGGGGCGCGCCGACCACCGTGCTCACCGTCCGTCCCACCCCGTCCCGGGGTGCCATCCCGGCCCAGCGCTCGGGCCCGGAGTCCGCCAAGGCCTGGCGGCAGGTCGACGTGGGCGTCGTGGACCTCGACCCCGGCGGCCTCTGCGGGCCGTACGAGGACCGTGCGGCCGACGCCTTCCTGCTGGTCCTGTCCGGGGCCGGTGCCTTCCTCGGCGAGCTCGGCGAGGTGCCCGTGCGCACCGGCGACCTGGTCTACGTCAGGGCGCACGAGCGCTACGGCCTGCGGGCCGGATCGCACGAACCGGTGACCGTCGTGCTGGGCCGGATCGGCGCCCCCGGCGCCGAGTCGGGACCGGAATGGGACATCAAGCCCATGCGCTCGGGGCGTGTTCGTCCGCAGAGTTGAACGTGATCGATCGACCACGACCGGTCACTCGGAAGAATCGGGAGTACCTCCTCATGGCAACCAACACCACGACCACGGCGATCTGCGCGGCCGGCGTGCTGGCAGGCCTGATCGCGGCGGCCATGGCGCTGCGCAGCGCGTGTTCCGCCTCCGCCTCCGCCTCGGCATCCCGTCGCCGTTCCGCCCTGTCTCCCGTCGTGACACCGAACGGCGGTGGTGGCATCGGCTGCAAGCTCGGCAACTGCGGAGTGCCGCCCACCCCGCCCGGACCGGACGCCTGACCCGGCTCGCTCTCGGGCGACTCGTCGGGGCTGGCATCCGACGGGCGGCGGCCGACGGACAACGAATAACAGATGACAGGGAACAGATGACAGACTTCGAAATCTGTCATCTGTTCTCTGTCGTCTGTTCTCTGTCATCTGTTCGGCGTTACCTGTTCCCGGTATGTCTGCACCTCCTCGCCCGCCCCCCGGCACCGCTCGCCCGGCACCGCCCAACACCGCCCGGCACCGCCCGTCACCGGTCCGCCGCCGCCGAGCGCGGCAGCACCGCCAGCACCTGGGTGCCCCCGTTCGGCGGAAGTGCGCGGACGGTGCAGTGCCCGCCGATCTCCGCCGCCCGGTCCGCCATCGACCGCAGGCCCACCCCGCTGCCGTCGGCCGGGGAGCCGCCGTCCGCCCGGTACCCCACCCCGTCGTCCTGCACGGTCAGCGTCAGCGCCTCCTCGTCCGCCCGCAGCGTGATCCGCGCGGTCCGCGCCCGGGCGTGCCGCAGCACGTTGTTCAGGGCCTCCGCCGTGATCCGGTACGCCGCGACCTCCACCGCCGCCGGAAGCTCCGGCAGCGGGTCCGGCGAGAGCTCCGCCGTCACGGTCAACCCGGCCCCGCCGAAGGTGTCCGCCAGCTGCCGGACCGCCCGGGTCAGCCCGAACTCGCCGAGCGGCGCCGGCCCGAGCCGGTCGGTGATCCGGCGGACCTCCTTGATCGTCAGGCCCAGGCCGTCGGAGACCCCGCGCAGCGTGTCCGCGAGCCCGTCGGCCGCCGAGGTGGCCGCGTTGTCCACCCGCAGCCGCAACCCGGCCAGCGCCGGACCGAGCCCGTCGTGGATGTCCCGCCGCAGCCACCGCCGCTCCTCCTCCCGCGCGGCGACGATCTGCTCCCGACTGGCCTGCAGGTCCTCCTGGAGCCGCAGCGAGGCGACGGCGGGCGAGGCCTGGTCGGCGAGCGAGCGCAGGATGTCGATGTCGCTGGCCTCCAGGCGTTCCTCGCCGGCGCGCAGTCCGACGGTCAACTCGCCGATCGGCAGCCCGTTGTGGACCAGTGCGAAGTCCTGGCTGCGCCCGTCCAGCCGTCCGGCGGTGGCCAGGGTGCGCCGCCCGGCCCGGGTGGTGACGGCGAGGGTGACCCCGGGAAGCCGCAGCTCCTCGGCGACCGTCGCGCACAGCGCCGCCGGCAGCCGCGCCGGGTCGACGACCTGGCGCACCCGGCCCGCGAGCGTCCGCAGCACCTGGTACGGCTGCGCGCGCTCGCCGTAGTACAGCCGGTCCACCAGGGCGACGACCCGCCGCGCCGCCCGGGGCAGGGCCGCGCCGAGCGCGTACACCAGGGCGATCAGCAGCAGCGCCGCCCCGCCGCGCCCCGGCAGCAGCCAGGTGGAGAGCACGGCGGCGGCCACCACGAACAGCCCGGTGACCCCGGTGCCCAGCAGCAGCCCGATGAGGACGCTGCGGGCCGCCCGGTCGAGCCGCCAGCCGTGGTCCCGGATGACCAGGACGGCCACCGCGACCGCCCAGACCAGTCCCGCGGCGGCGAACAGCGAGTAGCTGAGCCAGTAGTGCTCCTCGAAGTTCCGCGAATACAGGTCCTGCATGCCGGCCCAGAGCAGGTAGGCGCCGAGCATCGCCGCCACCCGCAGCCGGTGCCGACGCATCTCGCCCTCGTCGCCCGTCCGGCGGCGCGGACGCAGCAGACGGGTCAGCAGGACGACGGTCACGATCCCGATCAGGCATTCGCTGACCAGCAGGTCGCGTCCGCCGAGGGCGTCGGTCACGACGCCGAAGAAGTGCGCGGGCGGGTTGCCGGCCAGCGGGTTGGGCCGCCCGAACTGCATGGGGCGGTCGAGCCGTTGGGACATCTCCGGGACCACGAACAGCGCGACGGAGCCGATGTACCACCACCAGCGCCGGGTCGTCAGCCGGCCGTCGGGTAGCCAGAGCGGGAGCACGTAGAAGATCGTCACGTTCACCGAGCTGCAGAGCGCGGCGAAGGCGGCGACGGCGCCGACGATGCCCGGGTCGGCGATCTCGACCGAGACGGGTGCCGCCGCGGCGTCCGGCAGGATCTCGGTCAGCGCGTAGACGAGCAGCACCCAACCGAGCGGGTTGCCGGGGCGGTGGGCGTGCAGCAGCATGCCGGCCCCCGCGGTCGGGAGGGCGTAGATCAGGTTGCCGAGTTCGTCGCGCGGTTGGTGCACGCCCGGATCGCCGAGGTGGACGAGCACGTAGCAGATCCACACCGTCGAGGCGACGACGCAGAGCGCCGTGGCGAACGCGGCGGCGGTCAGCTGCCGTTGGGCCGGGGTACGGCGCCGGACGGAGGTCACCGTGGTCATGGCACCACCTCGCAGACGGGCTGGGCCGGTGGGGCGGACTCCGGTGGTGCGAACCCCCCCCCCGGCGGTGCGGATTCCCGGTCGGCGAGCCGGTCGGCGGCGCGAACCGAGCCAGGTTCCAGTCTCGACGGCCCGGTGTCCCGGGCGCCTGAGGCAGTGGTCTCGGATCCTGCCCCCGATCCTCGGTTCCGGTGCCGGATCGGTTCCCGCACCGCCCGCCACGCGGACGACTTCCGAGCATGTCACGGAAAGTAGCCGATTTGCTGCTGGTAGTGTCGGCCGTGTGGATGAAGAACAGCCGTTGGCACCCTCGGGCCCGGGCGGCGCACCGCCCGTCCGTGTACTGATCGTCGACGATCACCCCCTCTTCCGGGAGGGGCTCAAGGCGGCCCTGGAGAGCGCCGCGGGCGTCCTCGTGGTGGCCGAGGCCGAGCGGGTCGCCGACGTGCCGGAGGCGGTCTCCCGGCACCGTCCGAGCGTGGTGATCATGGACCTCTCGCTGCCCGACGGGTCCGGGCTGGAGGCCGTCCGCCGGCTCGCCACCCAGGAGGCACCGCCACCGGTGCTGATGCTGACGATGTCGGACGACGACGGCAACCTGCTCGCCGCGCTCCAGGCGGGCGCGCGCGGCTACCTGGTCAAGGGGGCCGGGCGGGAGGAGGTGCTGCACGCCGTGCGGACGGTCGCCGCGGGCGGTGCCGTGTTCGGCGGCGAGGTGGCCGGACGGATCACCGCCCTGCTGGCGGGGGCCCGGATGCGCGAGGCGGGGCAGCTCTTCCCGGACCTCACCGCCCGCGAGGCGGAGGTGCTGGACCTGGTGGCGCGCGGGCTCGACAACCGGCGGATCGCCCGGGAGCTGGTGGTCGCGGAGAAGACCGTGCGCAACCACATCACGCACATCTTCGAGAAGCTGCACGTCGCCACCCGCGCCGAGGCGGTCGCCCGGGCTCGCGACATGGGCCTCGGCGACGGCTGAGACGGCGACGACCGGGCGGCTGGCCGAGACGAGGCCCGAGACGAGGCCCGAGACGAGGCCCGGGGTGAGGCCCCGGGACGAGGCCTCGGGGCGGGCGCCGAGCCTCCCGGACGGGGCGACCCGCGGGGCGGACCCGCGGACGCCGAACCGGGGGGGGGGGGGGGGGGGGCCGGCGCCCCCCCGCGCGGGGGGGGCCCCCCCCCCCCCGCCGCACCCCCCCCACCCCCACCCCCACAGCCACGCCGGGGACGACCGGGGCCGCCC